>JAYSYA010000317.1:0-2476 GCA_043716765.1 Akkermansiaceae bacterium | reverse complement strand
GCAAATCCGGCCACGCATAGCCGCCACGATCCGCCGCTAACAGCGCATGATGAAACGGCGAGCCATAAATCACCGTCGCCCGGGTCGCCCGCGCTATTTCCAGGACTTGCTCCGCCAGATGGGAAGTCCCTAACACCGTGCACGCCCCGTGATACAAATAGAGCACGATCGAAACCGCGAAGTGATGCGCCATCGGCAACATCCACAACACCCGGTCGCCCGGGCCGATCTCCAGCGCCGCATTTGCCGCCACGATCCGCTCGCGCAGCTTCGCGTGGCTCAGCACCACCCCTTTGCTGCGGCCCGTCGTCCCCGAGCTGAAGCGGATGAACGCCGGATCCAATGCGGAAAATTCCGCTTCGTTCGGCAATTCTGGCGTGTCGAGTCCCACCCACGCTGCGCCGCAGGATCTCTCATCGCCCGCCGCTTGCGCCCGTCCTTGGACGATCCCGCACAAGCCCGTGCGCTCGATGATTTCCTGGCGTTCTGCTTCCGTTAGCTCGTCGGCCAACGGCACCAGGCAGCCCCCCGCTTTCAGAATTGCCAACGCCAGCACGATGTAATCCACGCCGTTGCCGCAGGCCAATCCCACGCGCGGCACGCTGTCGTGGCGGAATCCCTTGCAATGATCCAGCCACGCCGCTGCCGCCGATACCCGCTCCAGCAAATCGCCGAAACTGAGAGTCACTCCGTCCGCCACCAGCGCTGGTCGCTCCGCCGATGCCCGCAGGGCAATTTGATCCACGATGTTCACCGCCGCGAGCGTAGCGCCCGTATCGGCTGGCGACAAGATTTTCAAGGATTGCTATTTGGTTGCCAATTCACACCATTTTCCGGGCCTGTGTCGGCTTTTGATTTCGGTCGTTGTCCATAGGTGGCGACACCAAATCCATGACAGTCACGATCATCCGCGCGGTCTCGCTGGGTCAGTGAGCCTATGTCCTTCGGCAGTCTTGCGGGCTCACCCACGCAGACGGAGGCAGGGGTCTTAGGTGAACTAACAGATTTTTCCGCGGCCCGCGACCTCAAGGCTTCGGTTTTGACGCATGTTACGCCTCGCTCAACGGCTTCGCCGCCGAGCTTTAGAGTGTTTTTGATCTACGCTTTGAGCCTCTTGCAGAAGGTCGCCTGGGGTTCATTTGCGGCCTATTTGCAGCGGTGTATTTTGGCCAAGTATTCACTCATGATTTGGAGTTAATACTCGGGTAACTCATGCGTTACGACTACATTTCCGCATGTCGAAACCATTTGAAGATTCACTCATGCCCCCCATCGCTGATCTGTTGAATCCATTGCTTGCTGAGGTCTTTTTTGGTCCTCTTTGTGGCGTCATGGAAGGAGGCTCTTTCACTCGCGAGTGCAGCGTGATCGATGACCAAAGCTTTGTCGCGCTTTGCGTGATGCGCGTGCTTCAATCCTCAAAATCCGGACGTGATTTCATCCAAGTCCATGGCATCCCCAATCTACCCGGACTTACCCGCTCGAATTATTTCAAAAGCCTATCAAGTTCCCGTCGTCTCACGCTAATGACAACCACGCTCGACACCATGCGCACTCAACTTCTGCCAGGCCTTCGCGCCCATGATGACCTGCTAGAATGCATTCCTGAACTAAATAACTGGGAGATATGGGCGATGGACGGCCACGCCATGGCGCACGCCACCCACGATGCCCGCAACGCCAAGGACGCCTACTCCCCGGTTAACGCTATCTATAAACTCGACCTTCGCACCGGCTGGGCTGGCTTCGTCGATCTCGTGCGCCCTACCGAGCGCGGAATCGAACACGAGATCACCACCCTCAAGCGCCAGAACAAACAACAACTGCGTTGCGGTGCGCCCAAGGGACGATCCACCATCATCAACTACGATGCCGCGATTATTGATTTTCAATTCGCCTACAACCTCAAGCAAAGTAAAAGCATCTACATCCTCACCATGTGGAAAGAAAACCTAGCCCCGATGACCGCCATCGACCGGCAGATCGACCGCGCCAACCCCGTCAACGCCCTTGTCCTGCGCGACGAGACCATCTATTTCAACAACACCCCCGGCAGCTGGCGCCGAATCACCGCGAGTTGCCCGGATAGTGATGAGGTTCACGTCACCTTGACCAACGAAATGACCCTGCCGCCCGGCGCTCTCAACCAATGCCGCCGGTTGCGTTGGAACATCGAGAAATCTTACGATCAACAGGAACAAAAACTCGACGAACGCAAAGCCTGGACTGCCAACGAGAACGGCAAACGAATCCAGGCCATTGCCATTTGCATCGCCCATAATTTACTCAAACTCTTCGCCGCGAAACTCAAAAGCGAGCACGGCATCCAAGACACCAAAGTGATCCGCGCCTGGCATCGGGAATTGGAAAAGCGAGTGATCGCAGCACGCACAGCCGGGCGGGAACTCCCCAAAAACCTCTATCAAGCCCTCTACCGCCCCACCGAAGTAAGCCTCCAGTTCATCCGCTGGCTACG
>JAYSYA010000316.1:0-7312 GCA_043716765.1 Akkermansiaceae bacterium | reverse complement strand
TCCCAGTGAAATGACCACCGAGAAATCCCTCGAAGCCGTCGTCTGGGTCGCCCTCGGCGGCCGCGGAACACTCGTCGGACCGGTGATCGGGGCGATTTCCGTCAACGCTCTCAAGAGCTGGGCCACCCGAGCCTATCCGGACCTGTGGGTGCTGATTCTTGGCGGAACTTTCGTTCTCATTGTGATGTTCATGCCCAGAGGCATTGTGGGTCTGCCCTCACAGATTCAGGAAATCATCGCGAAAATCCGCCGCAAGAGCCCGCAAATTGACGCTCTGCCACCTGCCATTTCATCCGAAACCGCCGACCCATGAGCCAGATGCCATTTCTCCTCGCCGCAGAGGGACTCAGCAAATCCTTCGATGGTTTCAAAGCAATCAACGACCTCAATTTCTATCTCGATGAGGGCGAACTCCGAACCGTGATCGGTCCTAACGGTGCCGGGAAGACCACCTTCCTCGACCTCATCACCGGACGCACCCAGCCTGACGAAGGCACTTTGCTCTGGGACGACGCGAAACACGATCTTCTCAAGCTCAATGAATACGAAATCTATCGTATGGGCATCGGTCGCAAGTTCCAAACACCGACCGTTTACAACGATCACACCGTCACGGAAAACCTGATTCTCTCGCTCGCCGGTTCGCGCGGCATCTGGCACAGCCTCTTCGGAAAAACCACCTCCGCCCAGCGCGACCGGGTTGCCGAAATTCTCACGACTATCAAGCTCGCCAATCACGCCCATCGCAAGGCCGGCGCTCTCGCCCACGGCCAGAAACAGTGGCTCGAAATCGGCATGCTGCTCGCCCAGGAAGCCCGCTTACTGCTTGTGGACGAGCCTGCCGCCGGCATGACCGACGAGGAAACCTATCGCACCGGCGAGTTGCTTCTCTCGCTTGCCGGGAAGCACACCATCGTGGTCATCGAGCACGACATGACCTTTGTGCGTCAGATTTCCCAGGGCCGCAAGGTCACCGTTCTCCATCAGGGACACGTTCTTTGCGAAGGGCCCGTTGACCAGGTCCAAGCCGATGAACGCGTGATCGAAGTCTATCTCGGTCGCAAATCCAAAGCCGCATGATCGCCTCCCCGACACAAACCGAAAGCCTGTCCGTTTCCAATCTCCGGGTCTCCATCGGTGGCAGTGCCATCCTCCGCGGAGTCGATCTATCCATCCGCCCAAAAACCGTCTTCTGCCTGATGGGCCGCAACGGCGTCGGCAAGAGCACGACGTTGAAAGCGCTCATGGGTTTGCTCCCGGTCGATTCCGGGAGAATCGAACTCGCGGGATCGTCCATCGACCGCGCGTCATCCTCCGATCGCGCCCGGTTGGGAATCGGCTACGTCCCCCAGGGTCGCGAGATTTTTCCGCATCTGACCGTCGAGGATAACCTCTTCATCGGCCTCAACGCCCGCGGCCAGAAGCGGGACGCCGGCCAAACCGATAGGATCTATGCCTTGTTTCCCATCATCAAGGAGTTCCTCCACCGCAAAGGCGGCATGCTTTCAGGCGGCCAGCAGCAGCAACTCGCCATCGGCCGCGCGCTGCTGACCCGGCCGAAACTCCTGATTCTCGACGAACCCACCGAAGGCATCCAGCCGAACATCATCGACCAGATCGGCGACGCCATCAAGATGCTGCGTGCCGAGGGCGAGATGAGCATTCTCCTCGTCGAGCAGTATCTCGACTTTTGCAAGGAACTCGGCGACGACTTCGCCATTCTCGAGCGCGGGGCCGTTGCAGCAGCGGGGGAGATGACCGGCCTCACCGACAATATCGTCAAAGAATATCTGACGGTTTGATGGAAGCGGTGGCCAATGACGCGGCCAATTCATGTTCATCACCGACATGTATGATTGAAATTCATCGGGATTTAAAAAAAGCGATCCAGCCCGGCTGATTTAATTTTTGCTGATGAAACCATCAGATTTGGCATGAATAGAGCTACCTGTGGTCACGAGCGGAATCCCGCCATAAAGCAACAATACCTATCGAAAATGAAAAACAAAACACGATTTAGTAAGTTTCACCTACCATTGGCAATGGTGCTCGGCACTGCAGGCGCGATGGCTGGAACCGAGACGGTGGCCGCTCCTTCACTAGTGGCGACTCCGGATTGGTTGAAAGTCAGCGGCTATGCTGCTGTATCCTACATCCACACGGAGACGGATTCTGATTTTGGAGATTCTGATAATGATACCTTGTTTGATGCGGGTGCTCCGTTTGATGCCGTAAAGCTCGGCCTCGAAGCGACTCAGGGACCCTTCACCGCTTACGCGAGCCTCTTCTTCTCGCCGGTTGCTGACAATGACGCGTTTGGATCCGGCAGTGATGCGGGCATCCTAGACGCTTACGTTACCTACAGTACCGGAGACTTCTCCGTCACAGCAGGCAAATACCTTAGCTGGCTTGGATACGAAGCGTTTGACGCCGTGAACATGGCGCAGATGTCCTATGCAAACAGCCTGTTGGGAGCGATTCCTGCTTACCACACCGGCATCAAATTTGAATATACCACCGACGTGTTTGGCGCTGGCTTCAACGTCTCCGACTCCATCCGCGGAGGCGATGGATTCTGGAGTGGTGACGAAGACTATGGTAATGGTCTGGGGTACGAGGCTTATGTCGTCTATAAGGGAATCGAAAAGCTGACGCTCTGGGGCGGTGTTGCTTTTGACACCTCTGATGTTGCCGCGGCAGATGATTTTGTCACTTATGATGTCTGGGCGAGTTATGCCCTCTCGGACAAGATGACAGTGGCCGCTGAACTTGCCTACTGCGACAACGGCACCGCCTTCGGCACCCAAGGGCTCGCTTTCCTGCAATACGCCTTCACCGAGAAGTTCTCCACCGTGTTCCGCTTCGGCTACGACAATGTGGAAACCTTCGATGCAACTGCCTACAAATACACGATCGCGCCGAGCTATGCTTTCAATGATCACTTCACACTCCGTGGCGAACTCAGCTACACCGATACCGATTTGGCCGATACCGACACCCTCTTCACCGGCGTTCAAGCCTTGCTCAAATTCTAATTCCATTTCCTTGTAGTAAACGGTTATGGCGGGAGAGTCCTATGGATCATCCGGTATCAATGCTCTCCCGCCTGTCTTTTCAAACGAGTTGTTTCCAATTTGACGTTCCCATACAAACATTCCAATCCAATGATCTCTAAATTCATCCCCTCCGCACTTGCTGCGATTGCTCTCACCGGTGTTTCCGCCCAGGCGGAAAAGACGGTCAAGGTCGGCGTGCTCCACTCGCTCAGTGGAACCATGGCCATCAGTGAAACCTCCCTCCGCGACGTCCTGCTTTTCACCTTCGACGAAATCAATGCCGCTGGCGGCGTGATGGGCAAGAAGATCGAGCCCGTCGTCGTGGACGGCGCTTCTAACTGGCCGCTTTTCGCTGAAAAAGCCAAGCAGTTGCTTGATCAGGACAAGGTTTCGGTGACATTCGGTTGCTGGACGTCGGTGAGCCGCAAGTCGGTGCTTCCGGTGTTCGAGGAAAAGAAGGGCCTGCTCTTCTACCCGGTGCAATACGAAGGCGAGGAAATGTCCCCGAACATTTTCTACACCGCCGAGGCTGTCAACCAACAGGCGACGCCCGCGGTTGATTACTTGCTCGAAGAAGGCAAGAAGAAGTTCTACCTAGTTGGCTCCGACTATGTTTACCCGCAGACAACCAACCTGATACTTCTTGAGTATCTCCTCAGCAAGGGAGTGCCTCTCGAAAACATTGGCGGCGGATTCACCAAGGATGCCAGCGGCAAGATCATTTCCGCCGGCAAATACACGCCGTTCGGTCACACCGACTATCAGCAAATTGTCTCCGAGATCAAGCAGTTCGCCGCAAGCGGCGACGCCTGCATCATCAGCACACTCAACGGCGACACCAACGTGCCCTTCTTCAAGGAGTATGCGGCTGCCGGACTCGACGCGGAATCCTGCCCGGTGGTTAGCTTCTCGGTCTCCGAAGACGAGTTCCGCGGACTTCCTGCCAGCCAGCTTGTCGGCCAACTCGGATGCTGGACTTACTTCCAATCGATCAAAAGCCCGGCGAACGCCACGTTCATCAAGAACTTCCAAGCTTGGCTCGCCAAGTCGGACGTTCCCGGCATTGTCAAAGAAGGCCGCGTGACTTGCTCGCCGATGGTGCTTTCCTACAACGGCGTCTATCTCTGGAAGGCAGCTGTTGAAAAGGCTGGCTCATTCGAGGTGGAGAAGGTGATGGCAGCTCTCAAGGGCGGCATTTCATTCGACGGCCCCGGCGGCAAGGTGACTTCCCAAAAGAACCATCACCTTACCAAGAACGTCTTCATCGGTGAAACTCGCGCGGACGGACAATTCAAGATTCTCAAGGAATTCAAGAATGTCGTCGGCGAGCCATTCCTGAAGGGTACCTACAAGTAAAACTGATTTGGTTTTCGGTTGCTTACGGTTATCAAACCATGCCCTTTCCGGAGGGCATGGTTTTTTCATTACTCGCTTGGCATGAGCGCTGCTAACTCCCAGCTTAGCTCTTCATCCGCTTATGAAAATCTTCCATCCGTTCGATTGGATCCAATCCGCAGCCCGCGCGCTTTCCGCGGGAGTTTGTCTATGTCCTTCATTGCTATTCGCGCATCCGGGGCATTACCACCCGGATGAGACCGATGAGTTTGATTTTTTGAGAGCCGCGTTTTTCCACTCGCATGGAGCCTTCGATTACCTCCTCGCGGGATTGTTCATCTCAAGTGTCGCGGTTGCCTGCCTTCATGGAAAACGCGGTGTCCGGATCGGCGCCCTCGCCGCAGCGTTGGGTTCGCTCTGCCTGCTCCCCGTTCTCTAATCGTCCGCGCCGATGCATCTCTCCCCGCGCGAACAAGAAAAGCTGCTCATCGTCGTGGCCGGTGACCTCGCCAGCCGCCGCCGCGCGCGCGGGCTTAAACTGAACTACCCGGAAACTGTCGCCCTGATCACCGCCGAGCTTCTCGAAGGCGCACGCGATGGAAAATCTGTTTCCGAACTCATGAGCTACGGCACCACCCTGATTTTCCGCGATGAAGTCATGGAAGGCGTGGCCGAGATGATTCACGACGTCCAAGTGGAGGCCACCTTCCCGGACGGCACCAAGCTCGTCACCGTTCACAATCCCGTCAGATGATCCCAGGCGAAATCATCACCCCGTTAGGCGCGCCGGATTTGATCCTGAATCCCGGCTTGGTGAAGCTGAATGTGGTGGTGGCCAACACCGGCGACCGCCCCGTCCAAGTGGGCAGCCACTTCCATTTCGCGGAAGTAAATTCATCTCTGCACTTCGATCGCGCCGCCGCCCGTGGGTTCCGGCTCGACATCCCGGCCGGCACCGCCATCCGCTTCGAACCCGGAGACACCCGTGAAATCCCCTTGGTCGCGCTTGCCGGAAGTCGCGAAGTGCATGGTCTCAACAATCTCGTCAACGGCCCGCTTGATTCATGAAACAAACCCGCGCCAATTACGCAGGCATGTTCGGACCCACCACGGGTGATCAGGTCCGGCTCGCCGATACCGAGCTATTCATCGAGGTCGAGCGCGATCTAATCGCCGAAGCCGGCGGCTATGGCAACGAAGTGAAATTTGGCGGCGGCAAGGTCATCCGCGATGGCATGGCTCAGTCCCCGCTGGCACTGGATGCGGATTCGCTCGATCTCCTCATCACCAACGCGCTGATCCTCGACGCCGCGCAAGGTGTGATCAAGGCGGACATCGGCATCAAACACGGCCGCATCGTCGGCATCGGTCACGCGGGAAATCCGTTGCTGCAAGACGGCATCACCATGACCATCGGGGCTGCTACCGAGGTTATCGCGGGCGAAGGCTGCATCGTCACCGCCGGCGGGATCGACACGCACATCCATTTCATCTGCCCGCAGCAAATCGAGCATGCCATCGCCAGTGGCGTCACCACCCTCATCGGCGGTGGTACCGGCCCGGCGCATGGAACTTATGCCACCACCTGCACGCCGGGAAAGTGGAACATCCATCGGATGTTAGAGGCGGCTGAGGCGTTTCCCGTCAATCTCGGATTCCTCGGAAAAGGAAACTGCTCCTCGCCGGAACCCCTGCGCGAGCAGGTTCTGGCAGGCGTCATCGGACTCAAGCTGCACGAAGACTGGGGCACCACGCCCGCCGCCATCGACACTTGTCTAACCGTGGCGGATGAGTTCGACATCCAGGTCGCCATTCACACCGACACCCTCAACGAGGCCGGCTTCGTCGAAAGCACCCTCGCCGCCTTCAAAGGGCGCACGATCCACACCTATCACTCCGAAGGTGCCGGCGGCGGCCACGCACCCGACATCATCCGCGTCTGTGGCGAGGCCAATGTCCTGCCGTCCTCCACCAACCCGACGCGTCCCTTCACGACTAACACCATCGACGAGCATCTCGACATGCTCATGGTCTGCCATCACCTCGACTCGCGCATCCCGGAAGACGTCGCCTTCGCCGAAAGCCGGATTCGTCCTGAAACCATCGCCGCCGAAGACCGCCTCCATGACCTCGGCGCGATTTCAATGATGTCGTCTGATAGCCAGGCGATGGGCCGCATCGGTGAAACCATCACCCGCACCTGGCAGACGGCGCACAAGATGAAAGTACAGTTCGGCAAACTCGAAGGCCCGTCCCATCCCGCCGCCGACAATTTTCGCGCCCTCCGCTACGTCGCGAAATACACGATTTGCCCCGCTATTACCCACGGCATCGGCCATGAAGTTGGCAGCATCGAGGTGGGGAAGCTCGCGGACATCGTCATTTGGAAGCCGGCCTTCTTCGGAGTCAAGCCGGAGACCATCCTCAAAGGTGGCCTCATCGCCTGGGCGAATATGGGCGATCCTAACGCCTCCATCCCCACGCCGCAGCCGACGATGTATCGGCCGCAGTTCGGGGCCTTTGGCAAGGCCATCGCATCCACCTCGGTTACTTTTGTTAGCGCCGCCTCGCTCGAATCCGGCACGCTCGGTGAACTCGGTCTAACCAAGCGTCTCGTCGCCGTGAAAAACTGCCGCTCCATCACCAAGCGCGACCTACCCTTCAACGATGCCCTGCCGAAGATCACCGTCGATCCGGACACCTACACGGTCACCGCCGATGGCCGCGAACTGCGTTGCGAGCCGATGTCCGTGCTGCCGATGGCCCAACGTTATTTCCTTTTTTGAATGTGGCTGGAGCATCCTGCTCCAGACCGTTGCCGGGGCGTCTCGCTCCGATTCCCAGCCTTGCCAGACCTTCTAGCCCGCTGATAGGTTCGCACAAGCATGGAAGCACGGGTGAATGAACTCCTTCCCCTCGCG
>JAYSYA010000315.1:0-22425 GCA_043716765.1 Akkermansiaceae bacterium | reverse complement strand
CGCGGACTTCCCCGGTGATGGTGGCTCCGGCGCTGGCGGTGAGATTGTGCATCTGATAGGCCCAGCGGTCCGGCGCACGCTCCAGCGGCACCCGCCACCAGCCGGGCTTGTCCTGGAGTGGGATGAGCTGGGCGCCTTGTGCCCAAAAGTGGGCCGCGCGGTTCGCCGTGCTGCCCCAGTGCTCGGCGCGGATGCGGGTTTTCTCTACGAAATCAAGCATCGGCCACCGCTTGCACGACTCGCAAGCCACGTCTTTCACCGAGGTGCCCGCAGGGAGGGCGGCGGCGAGTTTTTGGATCATCGTCTGGTCCCTCGCTCCATCGCGCCACATCGTCGCGGCGTAGTTGGCAGGAAGGCCGAACTGAGTACCGTAGTCGTCGAGCCCGAGATAGTAGCGCTGGTCGGCATAGATATGCCGGTTGTGGTCCGGGCGGTAGTTGGAATTTCCCGTGAGATTGTCGAGGGCAGGCACCGCATTGGTGATGGTGGCGAAGAAATGCAGATTCCGCTGCGCCCGCAGGTAGTTCGCATGGCTTTCCCAATGCCCGCCGGCGAGGCGGCCGGACTGCGCCATCTGGATGCAGTGGCCGAATTCATGCGGCACCGGATTGCCCGGCCCTTCGTCGGCCAGCCCGCTGGTGCCCACATTCATGTGCGCCCGGTCGTTGAATCCGCCCGCCCAGTAGCCGTCATACCACGTCAGGAAATTCAGCTTAAAGCGCGGGCTCGTGGTGGAGTCAAAGGTGCGGAACGGCTCGTTGTAGCCGAGTTTCCTGCAAAAGGTCTGATAGCTTTCCTCGCACATCCGCAACACGCGCCGGGCATGGATGGCGGTGAACGCCGCGTTCGCCGGATCCCACCACACGCAGATGTGCTTGCTCTCAAGCCGGATGGTGTTAGAGTCAGTTAGGCCTGCTTTGAAATTGGTGGCCAGATTGAGGGTGGGAGCGGTGCCCGCCACGTCGCCGACTTCCACGTAGTCGATTTGAAACTCGCCGGTGGCAGCCAGCAGCGGGGTGATGCGGAGATCCCGCAGCGCGTCACGCCAGAAAACTTCCAGCCCGAGTTCCAGCCGATAGGTATGAAACGCGCCGTCCTTCACGATGCTGGCCGCCGGTAGCACGAATAGCCGTGCCGGCGCGAAGCCGGGATTCACCGAGGTGCCATACTCGATCCTAACATCACCGACGTAGGATGCGGGCAGCTTCAAGCGGATTTGCAGGTAATCATTGAATCCAAAATCAAGGTCTGGAGCGCTCGCGATCGCGCTCAGGCTGATGGACGCGTTCAGCGTGGCCGAGGCGTCGCTGCCGGTGAGAAAACCGCCTGCGGCACTGAGCCCGGTGACATCGGCGCCGATCCAGCCGTCCGGATTTCCAGCAGTCGCCCACTCACCGAGCAGCGTGCTTCCCGCAAGCCGATCCACCGGATCTACTGCCGCCACCGTGACGTTCTGCTGGGCGTGCAGGGTGGCGCTGCAGAGCGTGAGACAACAGACGAGGGCTTTAAAGTGCATAAAGAAATCGAATGGGTTTTGATACGGGTGCGGCCGGGTCCTTATAGCGTCCGCCGACCAACTGAAACGGACAAATTTTGAGAATCGCAGGAAAGTCGAAAAGCGAACGGCGCCCGCCATCATCAAGGCGAGGGGCAGGGCAGGGGGGGGAAACAGCGGGGTCATCCCGAGGCCTCGGCCGATAACCCTGATCTCAAACTCCGGGAAATTTTCGAGACCATGGGCCAGCGGGCGTTTTGTTCTTTGCCATCCGCCGAGAAACCGGAACGCTCGCGGTGATGGTTTTTCCCGGAATGTTTCTAGCGGGCGGAGTGGAGAATATCTCGCCACTGTTCGCTTTGTTGACCCTGGTGCTGGCGCTGGCGGTTTTGATTTCACTGATCTTGGTGAAGTTCAAACAAAGCCTGCTGGTGGGCTATTTGTTGAGCGGTGTGCTGATCGGGAACTTCGGTTTGCTGTGGGCGACCGGCTTGGACAAGGACGATCCGGTACTCACCAATTTCGCGGAAATCGGGGTGGTGTTGCTGATGTTCACGCTGGGCATCGAGTTCTCACTCAGCGAGCTTAAGCACTTGTGGCGGACGGCGCTGATCGGCGGCGGTCTGCAGGTGGGCGTCACGGCAGGGATCGTCGGGCTGCTGGCGAGGGCGTGGGGATTTCCCGTGGCGGACAGCATCGTGCTCGGCATGGCGGTGGCGCTGAGTTCCACTGCGGTGGCGATGATGTCGTTCCAGGATCTCGGCCAGGCAAACAATCCTGGCGCGCGCGCGAGTTTGGGGATCGCGCTGTTCCAAGACATTCTGGTGATCGTGTTTTTCCTGATGATGCCAGCGCTTTACGGCAAGGGCGAGGGCTCGGTGGCAGGGCAGATGGGCGAGGCGTTGCTGAAGGGCGGGTTGTTTCTGGTAGGTGCCTGGCTGTTGGGCCGCTATGGACTCACGCCGCTGCTCAACGCGGTGGCGCGCACCCGCAGCCGCGAGTTGTTCACGCTCACGGTCATCGGGCTTTGCGCCGGGGTGGCCTTCGCCGGGGGCGCGCTGAATTTATCACTCGCGCTCGGGGCCTTTGCCGCGGGCTTGGTGGTGAGCGAGTCAATTTACAGCCACCGGATCCTATCAGACATCCTGCCGTTCAAGGATTTGTTCCTGGCGATTTTCTTCATCTCGGTGGGCTTGCTCATCGACGTGTCGGTGATCGTCTCGGACTGGCACCGGGTGCTGCTAGGTAGTTTGATCATTTTAGTGCTGAAGGGCGGGATTGTTTTTACGGTGTTGAAATGGATCAAGCTGCCGGGGCGCGCGTCGCTGCTCGCAGCGGGCAGTCTGGCGAGCACCGGGGAATTCTCGCTTGTCCTGATCGGCAAGGCCGGCGGCTACCGGCCCTTGGATCCGCTCGTCGAGCAAATGCTGCTGGTTTGCACTGCGGTGACAATGGCGGCGGTCCCTTCTTTGATGCGCGGTTCGCGTCCGCTCGGGAAATGGCTGGAAAACAAGGGCGTCTTCGGAGGGCACAAGGTTGCGCCCGAGTCGATGACGCCGGCCAAAGCCATCAAGGAGATTTCCGACCACGCGATCATTTGCGGCTACGGCCCGGTGGGGAAATCCCTCAACGCTGCCCTCAAGCGCTGTGGCGTCAAGACGCTGGTCATGGAGTTGAATTCCGACACCGTCCGCGCCTTGAAGAAGGAAGGCCAGCCGGTTCTGTTCGCGGATGCGACCCACGCCGAGGCGCTTGACCTCGCGGGCATCGAGCGGGCGCGGTTGGTGGCGTTTACCTTTCCCTCGGTGGCCGCGACCTGCATCGCCGTCCCGCTCGTCCGCGAGAGAAACAGCGCTATCTTCATTTTCGGCCGCGCCAAATACCACGCCGAAGTCATGCGCCTCCGCGATCTGGGAGTCCAGGTCATCCACGACGAGCACGAGAGCGCCGTGGCGATGGTGCGCGCGGCGATTTCCTCCTACGAGCGCATGGACATCGATCCCGAACAGATCGTCGGCGACACGATGGAAGAGGCGTGATCCAGAATATGTCCCGGCTGTCTCAGCCGGGGTCAATTAAGGAGAGTGGACATTTTTGTCCACTTGCCGAGGCGTGGCGAAATGGAAAGGCGCGGAGCACTCCCCATTTACTTCTGCCTCGCGGGCTTGGCGACGAGCGGGGCGGCGAGTTGCTCGTAGAGGGCGAAGAGGTATTCCACGCGTTGGCGGTCGGTGAGAAATGGCTCCTTGCGGTAGCAACGGTCCACGGCGCGGTCGAGCTGCTCGTGGGCCTTCGCCAGCATCGGCGGCATCGCGATGGGGTCGTAGAGATCCGCCAGGGTGCAAGCGGCGCTTTTTTTGCGGACGGGTAGGTAGCCATGGCGTCCGTCGCTGCATTCGATTCGGGTGTCGAGGACCTGCTGGGCGAGGAATGTAACCCTAGTGAAGTTGCTTTCCGACATGTTTTCCGGCCAGGGGAAGTTGTTATAAACGATTTGATTGGAGTAACGAAAGCGGCTTTCCAGACGCCCGCAGACGTGTTTTATCCAAGCCATGTGCATGGTGGAGGTGAGCACGCCGAAGTGATAGAGAGAGGCTCCCGGAACGATGTTCACTAGATTGCTGGCGACGACATGCGGTCGGATGAAACCAATCGGGACATAGGGCCGGTTTTCGCTAGATACTCCTGGAATGAGCAGGTAGCTGGAGTGGGGCTGCCGGTTTTCGGCGAATTCCGTCGGTTTGTTGGCGAGTTGCCGGGTTGCGGCGCGGGTGCTGCTGAGGCGGTGTTGTTTAACGGCGGAGACGCGTTTGAAAATCGTGGGCAGGCTGCGGAGCTTCGAGGCGCTGACGCCTTCGAGCCAAAGGCACCAGCGTTCGATGCCGTTGATGAATTCCTCGGAGCCGATGAAGGGGCGGATGAGGTTCGCGGCGTCCGGCTCCACAAGGAGAAGTTCATGTTTGTCCGCCGGGGAAAGCAGCAAGTTGCCGCCATCGTTAGGCATTGAGCCGAAGACGATTTCCGGAACGGCGCAAATCGGTGAGGAGCGTTTGGTTAGGACGACGTCGCCGCCTTGCACCAGGTAGGGATTGATGTTGGAAACAGCAACCTCGCTGGGATTTTCCGGGTTCGACTCGTAATCGAAGATGCGTTTGTTTGGAATTTCTCCGGAGCCGAAGCCGATGATGACACAGTGGACGTGCGCCTTGCCGCGAGCTTCACTTTCCCAAGGAAACGCGCGATGGGCGAAATGAATTTTCATCCGGTGGCGCGAGAATAGTTCATGCCACAGGACTCCGGGTTGTTCTCCTTGGGCGATTGAGTTGGTAGAAACGAAAGCGCAACGCGTCTCTCCGTCACGCATGTATTCCGCTGCTTTAAAATACCAACCAGTCACAAAATCCAAGACACCACTTCCTTTCACATGGCCGCAGATGGCTTGCATATCCGCCTTTTGCTCTGGAGCCATGTATTGTTTGCCGATGAACGGCGGATTCCCCAAGATGAAGCTACATTTCTCCGCTGTAAGAATGGTTTTCCAATCGGTTTGCAGCGCATTTGCACAAACAATGTGTGGCGACTTCTTGAGCGGGATGCGGCGGACGAGCTGACCGAAGGCTTCTGACAGGGCGATGTTGGCCTGATGGTCGGCGAGCCAGAGGGCGACCTCGGCGATGCGGGCGGGGAATTCCTCAATCTCGATGCCATACATTTGATCGACGTCGACTTGGGAGAGTCTGCTGGCGTCGAAGGAGAACTCGTGCTGGGTTTCGCTGAGTTCGTTGCGGTGGAGCTCGAGGAGGATTTCGAGTTCGAGGGCGCGGAGTTCGCGGTAGGTGATGACGAGGAAGTTGCCGCAACCGCAGGCGGGGTCGAAGAATCGGAGGGTGCCGAGTTTCTCGTGGAGGGCTGCGAGGCGGGCGGTGCGGCGAGTGGATTTGTCGGCCTTGGCGGCGGAGAACTCGGCGCGGAGTTCATCGAGAAAAAGCGGGCGGATGAGTTTGAGGATGTTTTTCTCCGCAGTGTAATGGGCACCGACATGGCGGCGCTCGACGGGGTCCATGACGCCTTGGAAGAGCGAGCCGAAGACGGCGGGCGAGATCTTGGCCCATTCGAAGGAGCAGGCTTTGAGCAACTGGCCGTGCATCTGGGCATTGAAGTCGGCGAAGGAGATGCGCTCGGCGAAGAGGTCGCCATTGATGTAAGGGAAGGCGGCGAGGTCCTCGTCAAGATTGGCCTGGCGCTTGTCCTCGGGGGTGTTGAGGACCTCAAAGAGGCGGGCGAGCTTGGGGCCGGTGTCCGAGCCGTCGCCGTTGCTGCGGTTTTCGATGAAGAGCTTGAAGTCCTGCTGATTGAAGATGCCGGTGTCATCGGCGAAGAGGCAGAAGAGCAGGCGGACGAGGAGGACGCGCAGGTCGTGGCCGGAGAAGCCACCGGCGAGGAGCGCATCGTGGAGGCTGGCCATGAGCTCGGCGGCCTCGATATTGGCGGGATCTTCGGAGTTGAGCTTGTGTTGCTTGTAGCCGGGAATGAAGGCGAAACGTCGGATGTGCTTGTGGAGATCCTGCAATGGGAACTCGATGGACGGCGGAAGCCGCTTGAATATTGGTAGGTCTGGGTCTTGTTCCGGTTCCAGATCGTGGACGGCGATGCGCTTGAAGTCGGAGACGATGAGGAAGCGCGGGCATTCCTTTTGCCGCCCGGAATCGATGAGGCCGCGAATGTAATCCATCCCTTGGGCGTGGGCTTTATCGAGATCCTGCCCTGCGGATTTGTGCTCCACGAGGACGCGGCCCGGCCAGAAGAGGTCGATGTAGCCCCAGTTTCCCGAGAGTTTCTTCACCGGTTCCTCGAAGGAGGAGACGGCGCGGCGCTTGATGCCGAAGATGTCAAAGAACTCGTTCCAGAAGGTCTGGCGCTCGGATTTCTCGGAGGTGGTGCCTTTCCACTCGCGGGAAAACTTGATGGATCGGTGACGGATTTCGCTCCAGGACAGCATGAGGTTACTAGAAGCTAGGAAATGCGGGGGCGGCGGAGCGAGGGAAATTTCGGAATGGGTCGGATCGAAACCTCCCGCCAGCGGTCTGGCTCGAGATACGCCCCACCGAAACGGGAGAAGGCCGGTCGAGATGACATGACTCTCTATGGATGGGCGGCTCGCAGGGAAAGTCCCGGCTGTCTCAGCCGGGGTCATTGGCTCCGCTTCCGGCTGAGACAGGCAAAACACGTTCTGCGCCGCGAAATGCGGTTTTTTCTCGGTTGGGGGCGGGGAGTTGGACTAAGAACCCGCGCGTGGCACTTCTCTTGGCGATCGAATCTTCCTGCGATGAAACCGCCGTGGCCATCGTCCGCGGCGAGGCCGGCGAGCGGACAGAAGTGCTCGCTTCGGAAATCAACTCGCAGATCGCGCTCCACCGCGAACACGGCGGGGTGGTGCCTGAACTCGCTTCGCGCAACCACTCACTGCACCTGCGGGGGCTGGTGGAAATGGCGCTGCTAGACGCGGGCGTGCGGATGGACGAGATCGACGCGTTCGCCGCCACCACTGGTCCGGGGCTGGCGTCGTCATTGCTGATCGGCAGCACGGCGGCCAAGGGCATGGCCTGCGCGCTGAAGCGGCCGTTTCTCGGGATCAACCATCTGGAAGGTCATTTGCTCTCGCCGTTTCTCGATCAGACATCGGTGCCGCCGCATGTCGCGCTGATCGTCTCGGGCGGTCACACGCTGCTGTTGGATGTGGAGGGCGCGGGGCGCTATCGGAAACTCGGTGGCACCCGCGACGACGCGGCGGGCGAGGCTTACGACAAGGTGGGGAAAATGTTAGGTCTGCCATACCCCGGCGGGCCGGAGATTGAAAAAATCGCCCGCGGCGGCAATCCGCTGGCCTACAATTTTCCCCGCTCAATGCTTCACGAGCCGCATCTGGACTTCTCGTTCTCCGGCTTGAAAACCGCGGTGCTTTACACCCTCCAAAAACAAACCGGCGAGCTACCCGTGGCTGATCTTGCGGCCTCGTTCCAACAGGCGGTGATCGACATTCTGGTCCGCAAAACCCTGCGCGCCGCGGAGCTAACCGGTCGCCGCCGCATCGCCCTGTCCGGCGGTGTGAGTTTGAACCAAGCCTTGCGCGCGGCTTTCCAACAGGCAGCCGGCCGCGCCAGGTTAGAAATTTCCGTGGCCACTCCGGTTCTTTGCACCGACAACGCCGCGATGATCGCCTTCGCCGCCTTGCTGCGCCACCTCGCCGGCGAGAGCTCGCCGCTCCAAGGCGACATCCATCCGAATTTGCCGCTGGTCTAAGCCGGCCCCGCGTGGTTCTTAAGCGCCTTACTGATGACCTACAACACCCTGGTTTTTGACTTCGACGGCACCATCGCCGACACCTTGGGCGAGACCCGGCGGATCTTCAACCTCATCGCCCCGGACTACGGCATCCGCGAGGTCGCCGCGCATGAGCTGGACGGATTGCGCCATCTATCCCTCAAGGAATTGCTCGATCACCTCGACATCCCAAAGCGCCGGGTGCCTGCCTTGATTTCGCGCGGCACCGGCATGATGCGCGGCAACATCACCCAGCTGAAAGTCATCGACGGGATGACGGAAGTGCTCTTCGAGATGCGTCGCCACGTCCGCAGCTTCGGGATTCTAACTTCCAACACCACCGCCAACGTCGATCTGTTCCTGCGGACCCACGGCCTGCGCGAGCAGTTCGATTTCATTTCCTCGACCTCCAAGCTCACCGGCAAGTCCAAGCATCTCAAAGCCATCTGCAAGACCTTCTCCCTGCGGCCGGGAGAAATGCTCTACATCGGCGACGAGCTGCGCGACGTGAAGGCCTCACAGAAAGCCGGCGTGCCCGTCGCCGCCGTCACATGGGGCTTCAATTCCCGCGAGTCGCTCGCCGCCTCGCAGCCGGATTACCTTTTCGACCAGCCGGTGGATTTCCTGCGCCTGCTGAGCCTTCCCTGAGCAAAGCGGCGGGTTGACAGCGGCCGGGCGGGGTGGCCAACCTCCCGCCATGCCGGATGAGCAATCGCCAAACCAAGAGCAACAACCTGTCGAAGCCCGGATTTCCGGCTCAAAGCCCAGCCTGCCTCCCGCGGTCGCGTTGGCGTTCGTGACCATCGCTTTGTTAGGAGTGCTCATCGTCATGGTGCTCAAGAACCGCTCTTGGCATTCCAATGCGGGCAGTGCCGATGTCTCGGCGCTGCAGGCGGAGGCCAACGCGCTCCGCAGCGAATACAACCGCGAGCGCATCGCGATGGGCCTGCGCCCGGTCGAAGGCGATTCCGAGCCGATCGAAGAAGTCGCCGGCCGCATGAAAAAGGACGCCGACACGCTTGTCGCGCTGGCTACCAGCTATCAGCGAATGCTCGCGGAAAAGGACAGCGAACTCACCGCCCGCAATGCCGAGATCCTCCGCCTCGAAAGACTCCGCCAGAGCCTGTCGACAGAAATCACCCGCCTTCAGGGCGAGCTCCAGCGCGCCCTGGTCAACGGCTCGGATATCGATCTGATTCGCCGTGATCTGGCGGACATCAAAGCCCAGCGCGACGCGCTTGCCACCGAACTCAACGAAGCCCGCCAGAAGAACTCCGGGGTTTCCGCAGACGATTACGCAAACCTCAAGCGCCAGTTCGAGGAAACCCAGCGTGCCAAGGAATTTTTCGAAGCCCGAGTTCGACAACTCGAAGGCGACCTCTCAAAAGCCAAGTTGTTTGCCACTTCTGAAAACGAACTGCTTCCCGCCGCCGTTCAATTGTTTCGCAACCTCCGCGAGTTGGAAAACAAGCCTGACTCGGAAATTTCCTCCGCTTACAGCAGCCTCGCCGTGGCACTGGGTGCCAATGTTCTCAAAACCCTGAGCTTCGCCACTGGCTCCAGCACGCTGGCCACCGCCGATGACGAGGCGGTTCGCAATCTTGTCGCGGAAATCCCTGATGGCGATCTCATCCTCGCCATCGGCTACGCCTCGGAAACTGGCAATGTGGACAGCAACCGCGTTCTTTCGTCTGAGCGGGCGACGGCAGCCGCGCAGTTGGTTTCCTCGGTCAAGCGACCCGAACAACTCACCCAAGCCGTTTATCTCGGCCAAACCGATCGCTTCAGCAGCCGCGTTCCCGAGCGCAACCAGCTCGTCGAAATCTGGCACATCCGGAAGAAATAAGGTTTCCCGCCGATTTACTTCAGCTGCTCAAGGTAGGATTTCCTGAGGGAAATTGACTCGGCGTTTAAGCGGTGGACGAGCGGGGCGAGGCGTTCGATGGAGTCGTGCTGGTGAAGTGTCTCGTTCTCGGCTTGCAGGAACGCTGCCCGCTGACGCGCGATTTGGATTTCGAGCGCGTGCAAAGTCGCTTCGATTTCTGCGGTAACTTCACCGCTTAAACCGCTTGTTTTCAGTTGCTTGGCAAGTTGTTCACGCTGCTTGCGCTTTTGGTTTAAAGCGCTTGCTTGAAATGTGATTTTGTCTGCGGACTGGGTGAAGCTGAGTTGGGATGAATCGAGCGTGATGGCGAATTCCTCGGCTTGTCGGCGGCTGGCAAGCGCCTTGGTGTTGATGGCGGCGGCGGACCAGCGTTTGGCGGCGGCCTTGAGCGGGGCGAGTTTTGCAGGCTCGGTGGCGGCTAGTTTGGCGATCTCGGCGGCAAGGGTTTGGAGTCGGGTTTCGATACTTGGAGGGTTCGCCAGGATTTCACCGACGCCTTTGCCGTCGGTGGTTTGGAAAACGCGGATGCGGCCTTGGGCGTCGGCGACGAAAGCGCGCTTGCCCTCGGAATCCAAGGCGACGGCGGTAGGAAGGGCGGAGAGGTTTTGCGCCAAATCGCGGGCGAGGTTGAAGTCCGGCTTCCAGAGCTTCACTTTTACATCGCGGCCGCTGGTGACTGATGAGCCGTCGCGGGCGAAGGCGAGGGCGGTGACGCCGCCGGGGTGGGCGTCGTTCTTGCGGACCTCGCTGCCGCCGGTCATTTCCCAATAGCGGACGGTGCCGTCTTCGGAGGCGGTGGCGAGGATGTCCGAGTCGCTGCGGAAGACCGCGGCGGTGATGGCCGCTTGGTGGCCGCGGAGGGTGTGGAACTCGCTGGCAGATTCGCTTTCCCAGACCCAGACGCCGCCATTTCGGTCGCCGCTGGCAAGCAGCACGCCGTCGTTGGAGAGGTCGAGCGCGGTAATCCAGTCGGTGTGTTTTTTGATCGATTTGACGAGCTGGCCGGTTTCCGTGTTCCAGAGTTTCAGCAGTCGCGACGGCCCGCCGGTGGCGACAATCTCGAAGCCGGGACGAATGTCGGCGGCGAGGATGGTGTCGAATTCCTTGGCCACGCTCAGCAGACGCGCGCCGGTAATGAGGTCGAAGGTGACGGTCACGCCGGACTTGCCCGGCGCGCCGCCGCCGACGATCAGGTAACGGGCGTCCGGGGTGAATGCCAAGGACACCGGCTCGCCCTCGGGAAACGGAAGAATTCCCACAAGTTCCAAAGTTTCAGTGTGATGAAGGAGAATCTGGCGCTGCCCGGTGATTGCCAGAAGCGGAGCCCACGGCGACGCGGCGATCGCATGAACGGCGGCAGGGCGGGCGGTGATGACGGGTGGCTCGAGCAGCAGGTGCTCGGGCATCGGCGGAGGTCCGTCGGGCTTCGCCGCGGGGTCGGAGCGGAGGGCGATTTCGAATTTTGGCTTCGACGATTTGCGCGCGGTAGAAGCTTGGGTTTCAAGCAGGCCGCCCTCGATCCAGCGCTTGAGCGTGAGAATGTGGGCGGCGGAAAGTTTGTCGCCCTCGGGCGGCATTTTTTTCTCGGAGGTCTGCTCGACGGCTAAAATCAGGGGGGAGGCGGCATCACCGGGTTCGGCAATTTTACCGCCGGAGCCGCCTTTGAGCGCGGCAGCGTACGACGAGAGATCGAGTCCGCCTTTGGTTTTGTCCGGATTGTGACAGTTCAGGCAGGCCTGCTGTAAAATCGGGAAAACGTGGTCGTCGTAGCTGATTCTTTCCTCGGCGTGGCCGAGGGTAGGCAGGCAGAAAAAGATGAAGAAGCGGCGCGGCACCCGGAGCATACGTATGGAGACTTCCCCGGTCTAGCGACCAAATCGCTGGAAATCTCGCCGCCCAGCCGGATTAATACCGCACCGCTATATTCGGACGGACGGTGGTTGCCGGGATCGCGAGCGCCGTCAGGGTGCAAAGTCCGGTGACTGCAAGGATGATCCAGCGGGTCGGATCCTGATCCAGCGCCTTGGCAAACTGGTAGTATGCATTCTGCTCTGGGGATTCGAACAAAAACCCCGGAATTGTCAGCAGCGCGCAGAACAGCAGAGCCGGCACGCAGAGCATGATCATCAACGAGGCGGCTTTGGCGCTGAGGCGCGAGGTCAACAGAAGCCAGGGGCCGCTGATGAAAGTGATGTGTAGAAGGCGCTTGATGCCTTTGGCGGTGAAGAGGCCGACGTTCAAGGCGTTCGTCAATCGGCGGGGTGTGGCTAGTTTAAGGGTTAGGGACATGCCTTCGAACTACACGCGATCGCGTGGGGTGACAATAATATTTAGTAATCCGTTCAATAAATTTTAAAATAATTTCGATTTTATTAAATTATCAACGTTCTGCCGGGGTTTTGATTCAAAAAATGCGATTTGTTTAAGCTGGCCGAAGTGCGCGCGGAACCTGGCTGCGACATCCGGAGTGCCGCGAGTGTCGTTTCTGCAAGTGGGGCGTGACGCATTTCGGGTCTTTGAATCGTTCGTTTGACATCAAAGTTTCATTCGCTTGATTCGGCCCACCTATGCGCGCAGTGACCATCCCTGAATCCGGATCGAAAAAGAAGTTAATGGATGCTGCCGAACAGTTGTTCGCCGACAAGGGATTCGAGGCGGTTTCCGTGAGGGACATCACCCAGCTCGCGAAGACGAATGTGGCGGCGGTCAATTATCACTTCGGCAGCCGGGAGAGTTTGTTGTCGCTGGTGATGATGCGCTACATGCTTCCCGTCAGCGAAGAACGGATTGCCCGACTGGAGGCGACCGAGCGGAAATGGTCGGGGAAAGCCCCGCCGCTGGAGGAAATTATCGACGCGCTGGTGCGGCCACTGGTCAGGCAGGTGAGGAAATCCGAGCTGTCCGAGAGGCTGTTTTACAAGTTGATCGGGCGGATTTTCACCCAGCAGGCGGATGGCTTGCCGGCCCCGGTCGAGGAGCAACTCCGGCAGGTGCTGGAGCGTTTCATGCGGGCGTTTGGCAAGGCGCTTCCAACAGTCGATTTAGAAGATTTGATCTGGCGAATGCACTTCATGGTGGGCGGGATGATTCATCTGCTGACCCATCAGGACATGCTTCATCGTGTGACGCGTGGCGCGTCCGGAGTTCCGACCATGGAAGCCACCTTAAGCCGCTTCATCCGCTACTCCGCAGTCGGGTTGCGCGAGGGGACGGAAGCGGAGACTCCGGCGAAAAAGGGCCCGCAGGCGACCTTTGATTTTTGATGGGGGCTGCGGAAAATCCCTGCGAAGCCTCGCGCCGTCATCTTCCGCATTTGGGAGTTTCCAAATCGCGCGGCCTGCCTAGTTTCCTGCCCCCATGTCTGCCAAGATTCGTTTCACTTCCGCCACCGCCACCGGGCTGGTGCTCGCCAAAGTCGGCCACCCGCAACGCGATGAGCCGCTGCAGACTTCCAAGGAGGTTTTCAAAATCGAGGAAAAGGACCAGGAGCCGCTTGCCGCGATCTTTCTCAAGCCCTTCAAAAATCTCACCGCCCACCGCTTCAGCCATCATTCGTCGCTCGACCAGCACGAAATGAACGCCTGCGCCGCCGCCATCTTCGCCTCCGACGACGGACTGTTGGAGAAAGGCTGCGACATCGCCAAACGCCTCTACGCCAAGTCGAACCACCCCAACATCAAATCCGGCGACCTCTGCATTTCCCTCGTCAAGGACATCGATATCGACGGCGCGCTCACCCAAGGTCTCTGCATCCTCAAGTCCGAGAGCGTGGTGCCCTTCCTCAGCATTTCCACCCGCGACGGCGATCTCGAACTCCACACCGAGCAGGGGATCAACCCCGAGAAAATCGACAAGGGCTGCCTGATTCTCAACCATCTCGCTAACAAAGGTTACTATGTCCTCACCTTCGACCGCACCGGCTCGGACTCGCGCTTCTGGGTCCGCGATTTCCTCGGCGTCGTGCCCATCACCGACAGCCCGTTCCTGACGAACAAATACGCGGGCATGGCCGTGGCCTTCGTGGCGAAGGAGAAGAAGGAAAAGCCAGCCGCCGCCGCCGACACGCCGCCGTGGGACAACTCGAACGCCGCGATCACCTACTTCGAGGAGAAGGCAAATTTCAGTCTTCAGGAATTCGAGGACGAAGTGCTCAAGACGCCGGAAGCCAAGGCGAGGTTCGCCGAACACCGCTCGAAAATCGAGGAAGAGGAAGGGCACAAGTTAGACGACTCGTTTGAGATTTCCAAAAAGGACGTCAGCAAGACGAAGAAGAAAATCCGCACCTCGATGAAGCTCGATACCGGTGTGGAAATCCGCCTCAAGCCCGCCCTCGCCGCCAAGCCGGACGCGGTCCTCGAGCACGGCTTCGACGAGGAACGGAAAATGAAGTTCATCAAGATCTACTTCAACGAAGACCTCGCGGATTGACGGTCGCGCGAAAGTCGGCGGAGGGATCTGATGGCAAATTCTGAGCCACCGGCCTGTATCAGGTCAGCATCTTTTCCCGGCTCACCTATTGCGAAAAATTATGAAGATACTCCGTTGGCTCGGCTACGCGTTGGTGGTTTTGCTCGTCGTCGGCGGGTTTGCGTGGGCCTTCGGCGCGGTATAATACGACGGGCCGTCTATCGACAATACAACCTGACTTACATCGCCGCCGACGAGCGGGACGTGGTCCGCGTCAGGACGAACTATCGAAAAGGCGAGGATGCCGGGACTCCGGATTCATCGCGTGCTCGGCCGCGCTGGTCACTGGCGAGGCGAACGCGGTGCTCATCCCCGAGGTGCCTTTCAAACTAGACTGTCCTAACGGGCTGTTGGACGTGATCGAACAACGCGCCGAAGACCTGGTTTTCTGCCTGAATCTCGGCCGCCACGCCGTCCACGCCGGGATGGCGGGCAAGACCGGCATGGTGGTCGACCTCTGGCGCTCGGTGGTGGAGCTCACCGGCCAGCCCGCGAAAATGGGCGTCTGACGCGGCGCTTTTGAATCTTTACATCCCGCCGCGCCGCGTGGAAATGTGCTTCGGTTTGCTGGAAGTTCTTCCCGCATCCATCAACTCCACACCGCCATGATCCAGCCCAAACTCATCAAACAATTCCTCGTCGCCCCCGGCAGCGAGGTGAATCTAAAAGACTACGTCACTGATTGGACGGAAACCGACGAGGCGAAGGAACTCGGCACCGACGCGATCAAGGAGCGGGCTGCGCAGATCCTCGAGGAAAACCGCAAGCATCTCGACTCCGCGCAGGAGTTGCTTTACGCCAGCGACACCCACTCGGTGCTGCTCATTTTCCAGGCGATGGACGCCGCCGGCAAGGACGGCACCATCCGCCACGTCATGTCCGGGGTGAATCCGCAGGGCTGCCAGGTCTTCAGTTTTAAAAAGCCGTCCGCCGAGGAACTGGATCATAATTTCCTCTGGCGCTACATGAAGGCGCTGCCTGAGCGCGGCCGTATCGGCATTTTCAACCGCTCCTATTACGAGGACGTGCTGGTGGTCAAAGTCCACCCGGAATGGCTCGGACCGGGCCAGCCCGCCGCGCCGGATAGCAAGTTCTGGCAGAAGCGCTACGAGGACATCAACAACTTCGAAAAGCACCTCTCGCGCAACGGCACGCTGGTGCTCAAGTTCTTCCTCCACGTCTCGAAGGACGAGCAGAAGCGGCGTTTCCTCGAGCGTCTGACCCATCCCGAGAAGCATTGGAAATTCTCCGAAGCGGACCTCGAGGAACGCGAGCACTGGAAGTCCTATCAGAGGGCGTTCGCCGACGCCATTTCCGCCACCAGCACCAAGCGCGCGCCGTGGTATGTCATCCCGGCGGACCGCAAATACGTCGCCCGTGCCTTGGTGGCGGACATCATCGCCACCGCCATTCAGGATCTCAAACTGGAGTTCCCTAAGGTGAGTCCGGAAAAGATGGCCCTGCTAGATGCCGCGCGGGGCAAGCTCGAGGGCAAGGATAAGGATCAGAAAGCGGAATCGTGACGGATTCGCCATCACCGGCCGCCTCGCGGACGTGGAGGTCCGCTTTGGCGCGCCATGTCCCCGCCGTCGGCTGGCTGCAACGCTATCAGTTCGCGTGGCTGCGCAGCGATCTGGTCGCCGGGATCACGCTGTGCGCCTATTTGATGCCGGCGGGGATCGGCGACGCTTCGCTCGCCGGGCTGCCGCCCCAGGCCGGGCTTTACGCGTGTATTTTTTCCGGTCTGGTATTCTGGCTGTTCACCAGTTCGCCGCAGACTTCGGTCACAGTCACTTCGGCTATTTCGCTGCTGGTCGGTTCCTCGCTAGGTGCCATCACTGGCGGCGATCCGGCTCGCTACACCGCGCTTGCGGCGGGCACGGCAGTGTTGGTCGCCGCACTCGCCTTGCTCGCCCGGTTGGTCCGCGCGGGCGGGATCGTGAGCTTTATTTCCGAGACCGCGCTGCTCGGATTCAAGACCGGCGTCGCGCTCTACCTGGCCAGCACGCAGCTGCCGAAACTATGTGGTTTCGAAGGGTCCCATGGCGATTTCTGGGAGCGCTCCCGCCATTTCATCCGCCACGCGGGCGACACCAACCCGGCGTCGCTCGCGGTGGGTGCGGGCGCGCTAATCATCATGCTTTTGGGGAAAAAACTCCTCAAAAACAAACCTGTCGGGCTGCTGGTGGTGGTCGGCAGCCTCGTGCTCGGAGCAACTGCCGACCTCGGCGCGCATGGCGTGAAATTGCTCGGCGAGGTGCCGCGGGGGTGGCCGGCATTCGGGCTGCAGGGCCTGCGCTGGAGCGATATCAACATCTTACTGCCGCTGGCGATGGCGTGCTTTCTCCTCGGCGCGGTAGAAACCGCAGCGGTCGGCCGCATGTTCGCACGGAAGCACGGCTACCGGCTTGACAGTGATCAGGAATTCCTCGCCCTCGCCGGGGCAAATCTAGCAGCAGGCCTCGGCCAAGGATTCCCCACCAGCGGCGGCATGTCGCAGTCGCTGGTCAACGAGACGGGAGGCGCGCGCACGCCGCTGTCCGGACTCATCGCCTCGGCGCTGATGCTGGTGGTGACTGTCTATCTGTCAGGGATGCTGCGCTACCTGCCGCAGCCGGTGTTGGCCGCCATCGTGCTCGTCGCGGTCACCGGATTGTTCCAGCTCACCGCGTTAAGGCAGGTCTGGCATTTCAGCCGCGGCGAGTTTGCGGTGGCGCTCACGGCGCTGTTGGGGGTGCTCGGATCCGGCTTGCTCATGGGAGTGCTTTTCGGGGCGATTCTCTCGGTGTTGTTGTTGCTGCGCCGCGGCGCGCGGCCGCACACCACCGAGCTCGGCCGCGTCCCCGGCACCGACTATTTCGCCGACATGATTCGCCATCGCGAAAACGAGCGCATCCCGCAAACTTTCATTTTCCGCGCCGACGGGGCGCTGCTTTACTTCAATACGGAATTCGTCAGTGACCAGTTTTTCACCCTGCTCAATTCCAGCGGCAACGACGTCAGGCTAGTGGTCTTTTTCTTGGGAACCGTGCCCCAACTTGATCTGGCAGGGGTCGAGCTCCTCACTGCAATCCGCCAGACGGTGGTCGGGCGGGGAATGGGCTTCCGTCTGGCAGAAGCCCACAGCGGCGTCCGGGAAACACTGCGGCGTGGGGGATTCGAGAAGGAATACGGCCCGGTCGAGCCGGATCAAACGGTGCTCACCGTCATCCGCCGCTGGCAGGAGGCCACGGAGAACCGCTGAGATTGCGTCGATGGTTAGCATTTCGCCCAAGGCAGTTTGCGAAGCTGCCTGTAGCGATGAGTATGTTGGGCCCGCGCAAAAATTGGCGACAGGTCGCGGCGACGGCAGATTTTTGAAAACGACCCTTTGAGTTGTTGCTCGAAAGACGGAGGCATGGTAAGTTTTACGGCTCGCTTCCTGGGGTTTTTCGTTCCGGGAAAACTAACAATTCCGATGAACGCTTACCTATCAACTCTCAGTGAACACGAAGTCCGCATCCCTTGTTCCGATGTGGTGCTTCACGGTGATATTTCCATTCCGGCCGGAGCCACGGGCTTGGTCGTGTTTGTGCACGGCAGCGGCAGCAGCCGCTTGAGTCCGCGAAACCGCTTGGTCGCCGGAGCAATGCACCGCAGGCAACTGGCGACTTTATTGTTCGACCTGCTGACGCCGGAAGAAGCGGTGGCGGAGGCCCAGACTTGCGAGCTGCGGTTCAACATCCCTTTTCTCACGGAGAGATTGATCGCCGCTACCCGCTGGGCTCAGCGGGAGGAGAGTGTTAAAAATCTCGGCATCGGCTATTTCGGCGCGAGCACGGGCGCGGCGGCGGCTCTGGTCGCGGCCGCGAAGATTCCGCAGGTCCAAGCGGTGGTTTCCCGTGGCGGCCGCGCCGATCTTGCGGGGGATGCGTTGGGGCGGGTGAAAGCGCCGACGTTGCTGATCGTCGGCGAGATGGACCACCCGGTTGTCGAGTGGAACCAGGAGGCGCTGGAGCGCTTGAAGGGCCTGAGGAGGATCATTCTGGTCCGCGGAGCCACCCATCTTTTCGCCGAGCCGGACGCCTTGGAGCATGTAGCCGCACTCGCCGCCGGGTGGTTCAAGAGCCATCTGACTAACATTTACCAATAGGAAAGCTCAGACCATGAATGCCACGATCACCTTACGCACTTTCACTGACCGCGAGGATGCCGGTCGCCAATTGGCGGATTCGCTTTCCAAGTTCGCCGCCGAGGAGAATCTGGTCATCCTCGCCTTGCCGAGAGGCGGCGTGCCCGTCGCCGCCGAGATCGCCAAAGCACTGCGCCAGCCCATGGACGTTCTACTCGTCAGGAAACTCGGCGTCCCGGGCCACGAGGAAGTGGCGATGGGTGCGCTCGCCAGTGGCGTGCAGGTGCTGAGCGACGATTTGATCGCGATGCTGCAACTCAGCCCAAAACAAGTGGAAGCAGTGATCAAGCGGGAGACCGAGGAACTTGTGCGCAGGGAGAAACTTTACCGCGACTCCCGTCCGGCACCGGTCATCGCCGGCAAGACGGTGATCGTCGTGGATGACGGCATCGCCACCGGCTCGACCATGTCGGCGGCGGTTGAATTGCTGCGCTTTCAAAAAGCGGGGCGGATCATCGTCGCGGTCCCTGTCGCTCCGCCTTCGACGGTCGAGCGGTTGGGAGAGGAGGCCGATGATGTGGTGACGTTGCTTGAGCCCGAGCCGTTCGTCGCCGTCGGCCAGTGGTATGATGATTTTTCGCAGATCTCCGACGAGGAAGTCCGTTTCCTGCTACGGGAAGCAAATCCACCTCCTGCCGCTCCCATGGCGAGGATGGCAGAAGTTGTCACTGGCAAGAGTGTGCTCCACCGCATCCGCGAGCATGCCAAGCCCTTGTCCGCGGTGTCCGAGGATTACGATGAGCTTCTCGAAATGATCGGCGGGGCGAGCGTGGTCCTGCTAGGGGAGGCGTCCCACGGGACCCACGAGTTTTACCGTGCGCGCGCTGAGATCACCAAGCGGCTCATCATTGATAAGGGATTCAACGCGGTGGCCGTGGAGGGCGATTGGCCCGACGCCTATCGGGTCAACCGTTATGTGCGCGGCGACACCGGTGATGTGGACAGCGTGGACGCTCTCGGCGGATTCGAGCGTTTCCCCGCGTGGATGTGGCGCAACGCCGATGTGCTCGATTTCATCGGTTGGTTGCGCGACCACAACGAACACGTCTATTCGCTGGATCATCAGGTCGGGTTCTACGGTTTGGATTTGTATAGTCTCCACAAGTCGATGAACGAAGTCATCGCCTACCTGGAGCGCAGGGATCCGGAGGAAGCGGCCAAGGCGCGGGCTCTTTACAGCTGCATTAACCGTTATGGAAAGGATCCGCAGAACTACGGTCTAATGGTCGGAACGGGCGTGGGTGACAGCTGCCGCGCCGAGGTGATTCAACAACTCACCGACTTGCGGGCCAAGGAAGTGGAATACATGTCGCTCAACCGCCAAGCCTCGGCGGATGAGTTTTTCTTCGCGGAGCAGAACGCCCGGTTGGTGAAAAACGCCGAGCAATACTATCGAAAAATGTTCCGTTCGAATGTGTCGTCATGGAACCAGCGCGACGAGCACATGATGGAGACGCTGGTGGAGCTTGTGGCCCATCTTCAGTCCCACCACGGGAACTCGAAGGTGGTCGTGTGGGCGCATAACTCGCATATAGGCGATGCCCGCGCCACGGATATGGGACGGCGGGGAGAATTGAACCTCGGCCAGTTGGTGCGCTTGGCGTTTCCCTATCAGTCGAAGCTGATTGGTTTCACGACCTACACGGGAACCGTGACCGCTGCTTCCGGTTGGCATCTCCCGGCCGAGCAGAAGCAGGTGCGCCCGGGAGTTGATGGCAGCTATGAGCAACTTTTCCATCAGGTAGGAATTCCGAACTTCTGGCTCGATCTCACCGAGGACGGTGCGGCGGTCGAGGCCTTGCGGGAACCTCGGCTCGAACGGGCGATCGGGGTGGTCTATCTGCCGGAAACCGAACGACAGAGCCACTATTTCAAAGCCGACCTTGCCGGTCAGTTCGATGCAGTGTTGCACTTCGACGTCACGCGGGCGGTCGAGCCGCTGGAGCGGAGTGCGGAGTGGGCGGGGGACGAGGCACCTGAAACCTATCCGCTTGGACTGTAAGACTCGCCAACGAAAAATTTGATCACTAGACCAGCTCGGCCGCGATGGGATCGACCAGCGCGCGGCCGTGGTGGATGAGAATGAGCCGTTCGCCTTCGATGCGGGCGAGGCCTTCGCTGGCGAGGTGGACGGCGCGTTGGCGGGATTCCGGACTGAGCAGGCACAGCGAAATGCCGTCGCGGGTGCGCAGTCCGAGGGCGATGCGCTCAAGGCGGCGCGCCTCTGCGTCGAGGGTTTCTGATTCGGTTAGCGCGTTGCCGATGGATTGAACTTGGGCGAGATAGCGGGCGGTGTCGGCGACGTTTTTCCAACGAGTGCCGGAAATCGTGGAGACCGCGGACGGGCCGAGGCCGAGGTAGTCTTCGCCACGCCAGTAGCCTTGGTTATGGCTGGAGTAGTGGCCGGGCTTGGCGTAGTTGGAGGTTTCGTAATGGTCGAAACCGGCGGCGGTTAGGAGTTCGTCGGCGAGGTGGAAGAATTCGGCGTCGTGGTCCTCGTTCTCGCGCATTTCGCCGCGGCGGAGGGACTCGAAGAAAGCGGTGTCCTCCTCGTAGGTGAGATTGTAAGCGGAGATGTGGTCGGGATTGAGGGAAATCGCGTGGCGCAAGGTGGCTTCCCAGTCGTCCTTGGATTGGCCGGGGATGGAGAACATCAGGTCGATGTTGATGGACGGAATTTCCGCCTCGCGGAGGATGCTAACGGACTCGCTGGCCTGGGCGACGCTGTGCTCGCGGCCGAGGATTTCCAAGACATGCGGGGTGAACGACTGGATGCCTAACGAGACGCGGGTGACGCCGAGCTCGCGGAAGAGCCGGGCCTTGGCGGCATCGAAGGTGGCGGGGTTGGCCTCGAGGGTGACTTCGGCGAGTTGCGAGAAATCGACGGTGTCGTGGAGCGCGGTAAAGAGTCGGGTGAGGTGGCCGGGCGAGAGCATGCTTGGCGTGCCGCCGCCGAGGTAGAGGGTGCGGGGATTTTCGGTGATCCGGGATTTTGCTTCCGCGGTGATAGCCTCTACGAAACTACCGATGGGCGTGTCGCCCGGGGTGTGTTTGTAGAACGAGCAGTATGGGCAAACCCGGTGGCAAAAGGGGATGTGGAGGTAGAGAAGCACGGTGGCGGGTTTTCCAACTGAGACCGTCGGGACACATTCAGGCATTGTGCACGCGCGCAACATAGCGGGCGACGGCTTGGCGGGTGATCTCGGCGACGTCGGCCTCGGGCTTGGCGAAGGGCGGAACGAACCACGGGTAAGAGCCTAGCAGGTCGGTGACGACGGCGACCTCGCCGTCGCAGTTGTTATTCCCGCAGCCGATGCCGATGGTGGGGACGGTGAGCGACGCGGACAGCTGGCGGGCGGTTTCCGGGATGATGGATTCGAAGACGATGGCGAAAACGCCGGCCTCGATGATGGCTTGCGCGCCTTCGCGGAGGGCTTCGGTTTGCTCGGGGGTTTTGCCTTTTTTGTGGTAGCCACCTTCTTCAAGGACGCGCTGGGGCAGCATGCCGAGGTGGCCCAGCACGGGAATGCCGGCAGCGGTGATGGCGCGGATTTTTTCCGCCTGACGCAGTCCGCCTTCGAGCTTCACGGCTTCCGCTCCGGCGGCGACGAGGCGGCGGGCGGTTTCGAGCGCTTGCTGCGGCGTGTCGTAAGTGCTGATGGGAAAATCGCCAACGACGAGCGCCCGTGGCTCGGCGCGGGCGACGGCGGCCACGTGATGGAGCATGTGATCGAGCGTGACGTGGGTGGTGTCCGGGAAACCGAGAACCACCATGCCAAGCGAGTCGCCGACGAGGAGCACGTCCACGCCGATTTCGTCTAGCAGGCGGGCAGTGGGGTAATCGTAGGCCGTCAGCGCCGCGATCGGGCGGCCGCCTTTGCGAGCTTGGATGGAATCGGCTTTTTGGAGAGCTGTCACTTTGGAGAAATGAAATTGCGACAGACTTGGGTAACAAAAAGCCCCCGCGAAGCGGAGGCTTATTATAAATGGCGACCCGTAAGGGAGTCGAACCCTTCTTGCCAGGATGAAAACCTGGAGTCCTAACCGATAGACGAACGGGTCGTGTGTCGCGAAGCGGGCGGAAAA
>JAYSYA010000314.1:0-2512 GCA_043716765.1 Akkermansiaceae bacterium | reverse complement strand
ACGATCAATTTCTCGAACGCTTTCAAGGCAGCGGCCTCTACACCACCGCTCTCAACCGCCAGGCCGCGATGGCCCAGTCCGCTGCGGATGGCGAGGTGAAATCCAGCATGCTGGGAATCAAAACCAAGCTCTCGCTCGATAAGACCGTCGAGATGCTGGAGAAGGTTCGCGATAACGCGCCGAAATCCGCCACTGCGGCCAAGGCGCAGTTCACGATCGGCCAGCTTTACGAGACCAAGAAAAAGTCCAAGGAAGCGATCGCCGCCTACCGCCTGCTGGTCCGCGACCAACCCACAAGCTCCCAGGCTCCCGAAGCGCTTTTCCAAGTCGGTGTAATTCTAACCACGGAAGCGGACCGCGGGAATCAGAACCAAGCGAACCTCGACCTCGCCCGCGAGTCCTTCAGCGACTATCTCATTCAGTATCCCGGCGACTCCCGCAACGCCGAGGCCCGCAAGCTGATCGCCAGTCTCGGAGGCCGCGATCTCCAGCGTTCTTATAAGATTGCCGAGTTCTATCAAAAAACCGGCAAGACCGAATCTGCCAAGGTTTACTACCGCGACATCATGAGCCGCGCGAAGTCCGGCCCTTTTTATGACAAAGCTCGCGCCCGGCTGAAGGAACTCGGCGAATAAGGTCCGTATGATTCCCGGAACCATGAAATTTTCCCTCCTGCTTGCTCCTGCGCTGCTGCTGGTTTCCTGCGGCGGCTATCACCTTGGCGAGACCAAGCCGAGATCCATGGCGCGGGTGAAAACCATCGCGGTGCCGATGTTTTCCAACTCCACCTTGTTTCCGCGCGCCGAGGCCGTCGCCACCTCCGCCGTCGCTGCGGCCTTCGTGCAAGACGGGACCTATCGGATCGCCAAATCCGACAACGCCGACGCGATCCTGCAAGGCAATATCCGAAGGATCTCCTACAAGAATCTCCGCGGTAACAGGTTCGATGTCTTCCGGCCGGAGGATCTTGGAAATACCGTGTCCATCGATTGGGAACTCCGCGACGCGAGGGACCCGACCAAGGTGCTCGCCTCGGGCAGATCTGAGGGGAGCAGCGAGTTTTTCGCGGCGTCCAATCTCCAGACCGCCCGCAACAACGCACTGCCAGACGCTTTTGCGCGCGCCGGCACCGCCTTGGTCTCGCGTCTGGCCGATGGCTACTGAGCGGCTGCCCTGAAATTCAGGCAATCTTCGCTTGAGTGCATACCGTTTGGTTGGTATTTCTATTTTATGAAGCAACGCAAAAAGCAGCCGGCGCAGACCCGGCAGGCCATTTTGGACGCGGCGGACGCGGAGTTTTCCGTTCTCGGCTACTGCGCCAGCGGCATCGGCGGCATCGTCAGCCGGGCGGAACTGACGAAGGGGGCGCTGTTTCACCATTTCCCTGACAAGCGGGCTCTTGCCGTGGCTTGGGTCGATGAGCGGCTGGGCGCGGGGATTGATGGGGACTGGGTCGCGCCTCTGGCCGGTGCCACCTCGCTCGAAGCACTGCGGGACCTATGCAGGCAGCGCTGCAAGGAGCTCCGGGCGGGCGACGCGACCTCGGCGCTTGTCGCGGTCGCCGCCGAGACGGCCGCGCGGGACGAGTCGCTGGCCGATGCGTTGGAAGGAGTTTTCAGCGCTTGGCGCGCCGCCCTCGCCGGATTTTTCGAGCGCGGCAAGGCGGCGGGCTGGATCTATCCGGCGATTGATCCCGAGGCCGAGGCGGTGATGTTCGTGTCCGCCTTCGCCGGCTTTTCGGTGTCCGCGAAAACTACGCGGAACCCGCAGGCGCGTCAGCTTTTCCTCACCGCTTTCGAAAGCTATCTGGAAACGCTGCGCGCCCAGCAAGGGTGAGTGGACGACTCACGGCAGCGTGACGCGGATGCGATAGAACCGCGCCGTCTCCAATGGCGAAACTGGCAGGTCTGCGACCTGTTCCACTCCGCTCCCGGGATAAACTGCGAGACCTTGCCACACAGATAGATTTGCGCTGGTCTCCACCGTGTAGCTGCGGCCTAGCAGCGTCGGGAATGAAAGCCGCGCGGGAGCCAACGACAGACTCATGGAGAACCGCGAGTGCGCGTCGAGCGGATCCGTGCCGAAGACGAGCTCGTCTGCGTCGGTGAAGCCGTCGCCGTCCGAGTCGACGAGGAATGTGACTAGCAGGTTGTCGAATGAAATTCCCTGCGGTTGCGAAGGAATGGTGAAGCTCTGGCCCGGATTCGGTAAGCCGGGCGAGTGCGGAAAGCCGCTGAATTTCGCCCAAGTAAAGTTGAAAGAACTGCCGCCGCTTCCTGCTAAACCAATTGACGCCTGTCCGCGGGTCTCGGTGGTCGTCTGGCGCACGCCGATGTCGGTGGAAGTCATTCCGCCCGCATTGAATGATCCTTCGTAGGAAATGAAACTGGCAACGGTGCCATGAATCACGATGGCGAATCCATCGGGTCCGTTTTGAATGCCCGGGATCAACTTCGAATAGATTCGGTGTCCCGATGGGGTCACCGCTCCGGCGGTGAAAGTGGCGAGTGAG
>JAYSYA010000313.1:0-2523 GCA_043716765.1 Akkermansiaceae bacterium | reverse complement strand
GGCGTCATCGCCAAAAATGGCGGTGCCAAGGCCTGGATCCCGACGGAGAGCGAGTGGTACAAGGCCGCTTATTACGACCCGAATAAGGGCGGGGCCGGTGTCGGCGGCTACTGGGCGCAGGCGACGCAGAGTGACACGGTCGCCGGAAACACGGTGGGAGTGGCCAACTCGGCGAACTTTTATGACGGGGATTATGTGGGTTCTGGGAGTGCTTCATTCCCCACTGGCAACGCGTTAACCGATGTTGGTGCGTATGGCTTGAATTCTGATAGTGCCTATGGGACGAACGACCAGGCCGGCAACGTTTATGAATGGAACGATGCGGTGATTTCCGGCTCGTCGCGCGGGCTGCGGGGCGGCTCGTGGTACGGCAGCTCGGGCATCCTGCCCGCATCCTACCGCTTCATCGGCGGCCCCGCGGGCGAGAGCAGCTTCGTGGGGTTCCGAGTCGCCAGTGTCCCTGAACCAACGTCCCTTGTCCTGATGATGTTGGCCAGCGGAGTGATGTTCGCCCGCCGGAAACGCTAGTCCTCCCCTTTGGTCCTTTATCCCTTTGTCCTTTTTCTTCTGGGAGCCCACGCGCCCCCGCGTGGGGTTTTCAGCGCCCTCGCTGAAAACGGGCGTCGATCCAAAAGGGAGCGTCGCACAGGGCATCACGGCCGCCGGGCCGCGAGGGCGCGACCCGGCACACGCGAGGGCGCGTGTGCTCCCCTCCGCCGCAGGCGGACGAAGTTTTTTCAACTCAATATCATCGGCCTTGTCTCGGTGATCCTGAGGAAGCATTTATTTGTTATGAGACACACCCTGACCGCAATTTTGACACGTGAGGATGGCGGCTTCGTTGCGCTGTGTCCGGAGGTGGACGTGGCATCCCAGGGCATGACCGTGGAGGAAGCCAAGGCGAACTTGAAGGAGGCCGTGGAGCTGGTTCTCGAGTGCGCATCCGAGACAGAAGTCCGGCAGCGCATGGCCAGCGAGTCGTTTATTTCGTCCATGGAGGTGCAGGTTGCCTAAACTTCCGGTGCTCTCCGGGCAGGACGCACGCCGGATCCTGGAAGCGCATGGCTTCCAGCAGGTGCGCCAGCGCGGCAGCCACCTGGTGATGCAAAAGTCCGGGAGGATGACGGAACCACAACGATTCCCGTGCCGGACCATTCCGAACTCCGCACCGGCACCCTGCGTTTGGAAGTGCATTTCCATCACCCTTCGCGGCGACCGGTGATCGCCGCCACGCCGCTTCGGAGCAAAACCTCAGAAAATTTCCATTTCCCGCTTGCCAGCCCTCCGCGGTCTGCTAAATCACCCGCCCCGCGGAGTCGCCAGAGAAGTCTGGACATCCTCTCGTGGTCACGCGAAATCACGCACATCATGGCACGTATCCTAGGCATTGAAATTCCCAATGAGAAGCGCATCGAAGCTTCTCTGCCCTACATGTTTGGCATCGGTCGCCCCACGGCGGCAAAGATCCTCGAGCACGCAGGAGTTGACCCCAACATCCGCACCGGACAACTCAGCGAGGACCAACTGGTCCGCATCGCCCAGGTGATCACGTCCGAGTCGATCATCGTCGAAGGTGACCTTCGTCGTGAGCGCCAATCGCAGCTCAAGCGCCTGACGTCCATCAACTGCTACCGTGGCATCCGCCACAAGCGCGGTTTGCCGGTCCGTGGTCAGCGCACCCGCACCAACGCCCGCACCCGCAAGGGCAAGAAGAAGACGGTCGGCGTGAAGAAGTAATTTTTTGTAATCATGTCTGAAGAAACCAACCAAAATTCCGCCGAAATTCCGGCGGTTGAGCCCGTAGCAGCTCCAGCACCCGCCACCACTCCTGCTCCTGCACCTGCACCTGACGCGGCCGCCACTCCTCCAATTGGAGAGGCACCGAAAAAAGACGTCAAGCGCGACATCTTCGCCGAAATCGGCGGAGGCGAGGAAGAGATCAAGATTCACAAAGCTAAGGGCTCGAAGAATATCACTCGCGGCATCGTCCATGTGACCGCCACTTTCAACAACACCCTCGTCAGCGTGACGGATCCAAGTGGCAATGCCATCGGTTGGTCGAGCGCCGGCAAGATGGGCTTCAAGGGTTCCCGGAAAAGCACTGCTTACGCCGCCCAGGTGGTTTCGCAAGACGCCTGCCGCCAAGCCATGGGACACGGTCTCAAGGAAGTTGACGTCCGCGTGAAGGGTCCAGGCTCCGGCCGCGAATCCGCCGTGCGTGCCGTCCAAGGTCTCGGCCTCGAAATCCTCTCGATCCGTGACGTGACTCCGATCCCTCACAACGGTTGCCGCCCTAAAAAGGCCCGCCGCGTTTAATCTAACCTTTTTAGAAATTCTTATATGGCACGTTATACAGGTCCACGCGCAAAGATCAGCCGCCGTTTCGGTGTCTCTCTCTTTGGCCCTTCCAAGGCATTTGAACGCCGCAACTTCCCACCCGGCCAGCACGGCGTCCGTGCCGGTCGTAAAAAGAAGAGTGAATACTCCGTCGCCCTCGGCGAAAAACAGAAGCTTCGTTTCCAA
>JAYSYA010000312.1:0-7433 GCA_043716765.1 Akkermansiaceae bacterium | reverse complement strand
GGCGCTGCGGAAGTTCTGGAGCTTGATGTAGGGTGGATTGCCGATGACGCAGTCGAAGCCGCCGTGAGAGAAGACTTCGGGGAAGGCGGCGTGCCAGTCGAAGGCGTTGATGCGCTCGCGTTCGTTGGGGTCGGCGGCGGCGAAGAGGGTTTGGTGTCGCTGGTTGTAGAAGGCGGCGAAGTCGGGGCCGACGAGGCTGTTTCCGCAGCGGATGTTGTGATCGAGCGAGCAGAGTGGCTTGCCGGGGGCGGCGGTGTGGAGCCAGAGGGCGAGCTTGGTGATTTCCACGGACTCCTGGTTGATGTCCACGCCGTAAATGTTGTGGGAGAGGATGGAGCGGATGACGGAGTCCTGATCGAAGAGTCCGACCTGACCACTTATGCGTTCCTGTTCGGCGACGACCCAGCGGGTTTCTTCGACAAGGCGGTTAAGCGCCTGGATAAGAAATGCACCGGAGCCGCAGGCGGGATCGACGATTCGGATCTGACGGAGGTGGAAAAGATAGTCGTTGAGAAATTTCATCCATGCTCCGCCAACGGGAGCAGTTGTTCCACGGATACCTTCTCTTCGCTTAACCTTTAGAGGCAGTATGAACTTTCTATACTGATTGATGTCGTCCTGATTAAGAGCGGGCAATCTATTGAAACCCAGCCCGGATTTGATGTCTTCGAGGCGAGCGCCGAGGGTTTGCTCGACGATGGTGCTGACGGTCCACTCGGGCGTGTAATAGACGCCGTCGGTTTTGCGTTTGCTGAGTTTGTTGATGGAGACACGGCCGTCGGCCTCCGCCTCCATGATTTCGAGCTCGGTGATGGATTGCTCGAAGATGCGGCCGAGGGTGTAGAGCGAAATGGCGCGTTCGCCGGCTGCGGAGCTGAGGCCGAAGTTGTACGCGGCGGAGAAGTAGAGCAGGGTGCGCTTGTGGCAGAGCTGGTCGGTGGCCTGGCCGTGGGCGCAGAAGACCTTGGCGGGGATGTGGAGGGAATCGAGGGCGGGGTCTTGCTCGAAAAGGCCGCCGTTAAATTTGTCGATGGCGTGGGAGCCGAAGTTCCCGCCGTCGCGCATGGCGCGGAAGAGGTTGCGCATTTCATCCCACGGGCCGGAGCCTTCGGGATCGTAAAAACGGCTTTGGCTTTTTTCGATCAGGATGTCCCGCAGCAGCGCGGGCGGGTAGCGGAGGACGCGGCCCATGTCCTCGCAGAAGAGGATGAAAATGCAGCGGTCGAGGAAGCGCTGGGTGAGGCGCACGAGTTGGCCGCGGGTGCCGGTGAAGTTGGGGTTGGCTTCGACGAGTGAGCGATAGACGAATTCGCGGTAGTCGCGGTATTCGCGATAGAAATCCTTCTCGATGGCTTTCTCGCGGACGACTTGGTCGCGCAGCAGGCGGTCGAGAGGTGGAGTGCCGCGGTCGGCGAGCAACATGTCGGGCTGGAAAAGCCGCCAGAAGACGAATCGGCGGAAAGCGCCGGCCGGGGTTTCCGAAAGCAGGGTGGGCTCGGTGGGCGTGTCGGGACCGGAGAGGATGAAGCGTTGGTATTGGCCGCGCCCGAGGCGACGGGCGTAGAGGCGAAATTCATTCATGTCTGTGACGAGCGCGAAGAACGGCTCGGTGAGGCAGTCGCGGTCGCGGGATTGCCAAGCGGACTGGAGATAGTCGAAGCATTGCTCGACGGGTGAGCGGTTGTTGCCTTTCCGGGCCTGTTTGGCATCAAGACCGGAGCGGATGTCCTTGAATTCGCAGAGGATCTGCGGGACAGCGTCGCCGCCGGCACCAAAGCGGCCGAGCGCGAGATCGGCTTGGCCGGTGCCGCCGGTTTGCCCAGCACCGGCTACGTCCCGTTGCGGGTGGCACGAGTAACCTGGCGTATCCTCGCCCTGCTGGCGGTAGTTCCACGTTTCTACAAAAAAGCGCTGGATGAAGGCGGCCTCGGAAGATCGTTCATTGAGTCGGTCGCGGCCAGCCCATGCGCGGAGACGTGCAAATAGTTCGACGGATGCCGAGTTGGCTTGGAAGCTGTCGAATTCAGCGCCCCACTGGGCACGGAGGAAGGTGTCGTCGAGCAGAGGTTGGGTAGGCATGGAGACAGGTCAGCAAGAATTTTTCTGAATTCATATTCATTAGCTCAAGGGACTGAGGCGATGGAATGTCTCCGAGCGGAATCGTGCTGACTGACTTTGGAAGGATTCGAACAGGGCGTGAAGAAAAAATGGCGCAATGAGGCATCTTCCTCAGTGGGAATCTCAGGGAATAAGGGTCTTCCGGCCTGCTTTTTACTATTTTTCCTTTTGGTTCTGGTCTCTTGTCTTTGGAGTCTTGTTCTCGCCCACACTCATTCTATGCCCTACCGAATCTGCAAATCCCTCGAAGTGGAAAACGGCCACATGCTCACCAAGCACCCTGACAAGTGCCGGTTCCCCCATGGCCATACCCGCAAGGTTGAGTTCGTGATCGAGGCGGACGAGCTGGATGGCAACGAGATGGTCTGTGATTTCAAAATCATTAAGGACGCCGTCGGCGACTGGCTCGACAGCTTCGACCACGCGATGTGCATGAACACCGCGGATCCGGCTTATGCGGATTTCAAGGAACGCTACGGCGACCGCGTGATCGGCTTTGAAAACCAAGACCCCACCACCGAGTTGATGGCCCGCACGATTTTCGACCACACGGAGAATGCCCTTGCGGCGTACGCCGCGCTACCCGCTACCCGCTATCCGCTTCAGCCGAGCGTCCGGCTCGTCCGCGTGCGGGTCTGGGAAACGTCCTCGTCGTGGGCGGAATACGAAAAATCTCTCTGAATCATGTCTAAGAAATCCGCATTGCCCGACATCCAGGCGACCCCCGACACCCGTGGCATCGCCATCGACCAAGTCGGCGTTTCCGATCTCCGCTATCCGATCCAAGTGCTCGATCAGGATGGAAAAGCGTTTCCCACCGTCGCGAAAATCTCGATGTCCGTCCATCTGCCGCATCATTTCAAGGGCACGCACATGAGCCGATTCCTGGAAGTCCTGAGCAAGCACGAGGGCGAGGTGACCATGCGCACGCTGCCAGACATTCTCCACGATTTGAAAAAACGCCTCGATGCCGAGGAAGCGCACATCGAGGTGGCGTTCACTTATTTCGTCACGAAAAAAGCGCCCGTTTCCGGCTCGCCCGCCAAGGTCGGCTGCGATTGTGTTTTTAAAGGAACGTCGAATGGAACCATCGATGATTTCGTCCTCTGCGTTACCGTTCCCGTCACCACGCTGTGCCCGTGCAGCAAGGAAATCAGCGAATACGGCGCGCACAACCAGCGCGGCTACGTCACCTTGGAAGTCCGCCCGAAGGCGAAAGACGGCGGCTGGGAGTTGATCCTCATCGAGGACTTGATCCAGGTCGCCGAGAAGTCCGGCTCCGCGCCGGTTTATGCGCTGCTCAAGCGCACCGACGAGCGCTTCGTCACGATGCAGGCTTACGACAACCCGGTCTTCGTCGAGGACGTCGTTAGGAACGCCGCCGCCCTGCTGCGCGCCGACAAGCGCGTTTTCTCCTTCACCGTCAAGGCGGTGAACCACGAGAGCATCCACGACCACAACGCCTTCGCGACGATCATCGGTCACGCCGTCGACTAACCAAACCCACTTCGCATGTCGAAGATCATCCCGCCGGAAATCCTGTTGGAAGCCTACGCGCAAGGGATCTTCCCGATGGCGGAGGACGGCGAAATCCTGTGGTTTTCCCCGGAACGCCGCGGCCTAATCCCGTTGGACGAGCGTTTTCACATCCCGCACGGACTTGCGAAAAGCTTGAAGCGCCGGCCGTTCGAAGTCCGCTGGGACACCGCCTTCCGCGAGGTGATGCTAGGTTGCGCGGCGCGCGAGGAGACGTGGATCGACGAGGTGATTTTTGACAGCTACTGCGCGCTCCACGCCGCCGGCCACGCGCACTCGGTCGAGTGCTGGGATGCGGACGGCTTGCAAGGCGGGCTCTACGGCGTCGCGCTGGCGGGCGTTTTTTTCGGCGAAAGCATGTTTTCGCTCAAGACGGACGCGTCCAAGATCGCGCTGGTCGCCCTCGTGGAACGTTTGCGAAAAAAGAACTTTGGCTTGCTAGACACGCAATGGATGACCAGCCACCTGCGTCAGTTCGGCGGCTACGAACTCTCGCGGAAATCCTACCTCGCAGCGCTTCGAAAGGCCCTCGGGTGACCGATTTATCTCTGTTCTTGCATCTTGCTCCCTGAATCCTGAATCTTCCGACCTCAACCATGCAGCTCCTCGAATTCGAAAAACCCGCCGCCGAACTCGAACGCGAACTCGAGAAACTTCGCACCAAGTCGGCATCGCAAAACATCGACTTGTCTGAAGAGATCTCCACCATGGAGGCCAAACTTGCCGAAACACGAGCCGGGATTTATAAAAACCTAACCCCGTGGCAGCGCGTTCAGATCGCCCGTCACACGAACCGCCCGTTCATGCTCGACTACGTCTCCCTTGCTTTCACGGATTTCTGCGAACTCCACGGGGACCGTCACATCGGTGATGACGCGTCGATGCCCGGCGGTTTTGCCCGCATTGGAGGTCGCCGGGTGGTCATCATCGGCCATCAGAAAGGCCGCGACACTAAAGAAAACCTCAAGCGCAACTTCGGCAGCGCCCATCCTGAAGGCTACCGCAAAGCCATGCGTCTGATGAAAACCGCCGAAAAATTCGGCCTGCCGGTCATCACCATGATCGACACCCCGGGCGCATTTCCCGGCATCGGCGCGGAAGAACGCAACATCGCTGAGGCCATCGCTTTCAATCTCCGCGAAATGATGCTGCTCAAAGTGCCGGTCATCGCCATCGTCCTCGGCGAGGGCGGCTCCGGCGGGGCACTCGGCATCGGCGTCGCCGACCGCGTCATCATGATGGAGAACGCATACTACTCGGTGATCAGTCCGGAAGGTTGCGCCGCGATTCTCTGGAAACATCGCAAGCACGCGCCCGAGGCCGCCGAGGCCATGAAACTCGTCGCGCCCGATCTCATGAAGCTCGGTCTCATCGACGACGTGATTGCCGAGCCCACCGGCGGTGCCCACCACGATCATCGAGCCACCGCGGATGCTTTCCGCGACAAGGTGATTTCCCACATCGAGCAATTATCAGCTCTGCCCACCGAGCAACTCCTCAACGAGCGCTACGCGAAATTCCGCAATTTCGGCGAGTGGCAGGGGAAAGAATGAAATTCGGGCACTCGTAAAGCGGCGCGGCGTTAGTTCGTCCGCTGTTTTTTTTTCTTCAATCATATGGCCACCAAAGTCGGAGTAATCGGTGCGGGCGGAATGCTGCAACACCACGCTGCGGGTTTCCGTCTGGCAGGCGCTGAAATCGTCGCCGTCGCGGATCCCGCACCCGGCGCGGCCGCCAAGGCCGCAGCAAAATGGAGCATCGCCGAGGCATTCGAATCCGTGGATGCGTTGCTCGCCGGGTGCAAGGAACTCGACGCCGTCAGCATCATCGTCCCCAACAAATTCCACGCGCCGCTCGCCCTCCAGTGTCTCAAGGCCGGCAAGCATGTTTTCTGTGAGAAACCGCCCGCGCTCAAGGCTTCCGAAGTCGAGGAAATGATCGCCGCCGCCGCCACGGCCGGCAAGACCCTGATGTTCAACTTCAACAACCGCGCCCGTCCCGAGTCGCAGGCGATGAAAGGTTACTGCGACGACGGCACCGTCGGCACCATCAACTCCGCGCAAGCGAAATGGATCCGCCGCACCGGCATCCCAGGCTTTGGCGGCTGGTGCACCACCAAGGAACTATCAGGCGGCGGCGCGGTCATCGACCTGCTCCACATGATCGACCTCGCGCTCTATTTCATGGGCTACCCGGAGCCGGCGCATGTCCTCGCCAACACCTTCGACACCTTCATCACCGACAAGAATTTTAAAGGCCCGTGGGGCATTCCCGACCGCGCCGACGGCATCAACAACGTCGAGGCCGCCGCCCACGGATTTGTCACCTTCAAGACCGGCCAGGTTCTAACTCTCCAAGTCTCTTGGGCGGAAATGGTCAAGCGCGAGGAAGTCTCCGTCGTCTTCCAAGGCACCGGTGCCGGCGGCAAGGTTGAGCGCTTGTTCGGCCGCGATGGGTTCGACGAAACCGCCATCGACACCTGCGAACTCTACGTCCAGGAAAACGGCAACAAGGTCAATCGCACGATCATCACCACGGCCTGCCCGGACATGGGGCGCAGCCATTCGGCCTGCAACTTCATCGAAGCCATCGAAGGCAAGGCCGAGCCGCTCAACACGCCGGTCCAAGCCCTGCGGCTGATGCAGATCATCGATGCGATCTATCAGTCGGCCGCTACCGGCAAGCCTGTGTCCATCCCGGCCGCTTTATAAAAGCCTGCCATTCTCATCCGTGTTAGCAGAATCTTAACCAATACAACCAAACACATCATGTCCAACAAACCCCTCAATATCGGTCTGGTCGGAGGAGGCAAGGGTGCCTTCATCGTCAATCCCCATCAGAAGGCCATTCACATGGACGGCACTCGCCGGATCGTCGCCGGAGCGCTTTTCCCTGATCCTGCAATCGCCCTCGAGGAAGCCGCCAACTGGGCCTACCCGATCAAGGGCTATGCGTCCTACGACGAGATGATCGCCGCCAATGCCACCCTGCCCGATGACGAGAAGCTCGACTATATCCTCATCGTCACGCCCAATTTCGTGCACTTCGATCCTGCAATGAAAGCCATGAAGGCCGGCATCGCGGTGTTCTGTGAGAAGCCGCTTTGCCTCAACCTCACCGAAGCGGACGAATTGGTGAAAACCTCCCGCGAACTCGGCGTGCCTTTCGCGGTCGCTCACACCTACCTCGGCCATTGGACCACCCGCTTCAGCCGCTACATTGTCGAGAGTGGTTTGTTGGGAGACGTCCGCTGGGTGGACAGCTACTACATCCAGGGCTGGCTTGCCTCCAAGCTGGAAGCCACCGGCCAACAGCAGGCCAGTTGGCGCGTCGATCCCAAACGTGCGGGCGGCTCCGGCTGCGGCGGCGATATCGGCACCCATGCCCTCATGCAGTTGCGCTACGTCACCGGCCTCGAAATCACCGACGTTTCCGCACAAATGGAAACTTTCGTCGAAGGACGCATGCTCGACGACCACTTCACCATTTACTGCAAGCTCAGCAATGGCGGCAAGGCATTGGTCCGCGCCTCGCAGATTTGCATCGGCCACAAGAACGATCTCGGCATCGACATTTCCGGCAGCAAGGGCACCTTGCGTTGGCGCCAGGAGGATCCCGAGCGCCTGACCATCCATCTGCCCAATCAACCTGACCGAGTTTATTGGCGCGGTGCGGTCACCGCAGGCGATGGCTTTCTGCCAGACGACATCCCTGCCGATCTGATGGCGGAGCCGACGATTCCCGCCGGCCATCCGGAGGCGTTTCACGATGCCTTCGCC
>JAYSYA010000311.1:0-7483 GCA_043716765.1 Akkermansiaceae bacterium | reverse complement strand
ACTTGAACCCGCCCGCCCGCATCCTGATTTGCGGACTCAACGGCGCGGGAAAAACCACCACTTCCGCCAAACTCGCGAACCGTTTGAAAAAGGAAGGCCGCCGCCCGCTGCTGATCGCTTGCGACCTCTATCGTCCCGCCGCCATCGACCAGTTGGCCATGCTCGCGAAGCAGATCGACGTCCCCTGCTACACGCCCGATGCCAGCGAGACGGACGTCGTCAAAGTCGCCAAGGACGCGCTCGTCTGGGCCGAGAAGCAGCAAGGCACCGTGCTCATTTTCGACACCGCCGGCCGCCAGGAAATCGACGAGCGCCTCATCGCCGAGCTCCAGCGCTTGCATGATTTCGTCAAGCCGAGGGAAACCTTGTTAGTCGCCGATTCCGCCACCGGCCAGCAAGCCGTCTCCATCGCCCAGCACTTCGACGAAGCCGTCGGGATCACCGGGATCATCCTCACCAAGCTCGACGGCGACGCCCGCGGCGGCGCGGCGCTTTCGATGCGCGCCGTCACTGGCAAACCAATCAAGTATGCGGGCGAGGGTGAGAAGTTAGACCAGCTATTCGAGTTCCACCCCAGCCGCATGGCCGACCGGATTCTCGGCATGGGCGACATCGTTGGCATGGTCGAGCAAGTCGCCGGCAAGGTGAATGAGGAAGACGCGGCGCGCTCGATGAAGCGCATGCAGGACGGAAAATTCGATTTCACCGACTTCCTCGACCAGATGAAAATGATTCAGAATCTCGGTCCGCTCGAAGGCCTGCTTGGACTGATGCCCGGGTTCAGCAAAATCAAAAAACAGCTTCCCGCAGGCGCTTTCGATACCAAAAAGCTCAAACGCACCGAAGCCATTGTCCTCTCCATGACGCTCGTCGAGCGCACCCGTCCGGAGATCATCAAAGGCTCGCGCCGCCAGCGCATCGCCGCCGGCTCCGGCACCTCGATCATGGAGGTGAACCAGCTCATCAAACAGTTCGGCGAGATGCGCAAGATGATGAAGTCGCCCAACAAGATGAACGCCATGATGAAACAAATGGGCGGCGCCGGCGGCATGAAAGACATGATGAAAGGTCTCGGCGGCGGCAAGTTCCCGTTCTGAGAATGACTCCCGAGCCCTTCTATATTTGCGGCCCCACCGCCTCTGGCAAATCCGCGCTCGCCTCGGAAATGGCGGCCAAGCTCGACGGGGAAATTATCAACGCTGACGCCTTCCAACTTTATCGCGGTTTGGAAATCGTCAGCGCCGCCCCGTCTGCGGCCGAGTCCGCGCAAGTATCACACCATCTCTACAGCGTGTTAGAACCAGACGTCGCTGCGGATGCCCAGCTTTACGTGAAGCTCGCCAAGCCCGTGATCGCGGAAATCCAGTCGCGCGGGAAGACTCCAATCGTCACTGGCGGCTCCGGACTCTATCTGAAATTCCTCACCCACGGCGCCGCACCGCTGCCAACCGCCGACGCCACCTTGCGCGTGGAGATGGACGCGCGGACGCTTGAAGATCTCGTCGCCCAACTCCAACAGCTCGATCCGCTGGAAGCCGCGCGGACCGCCTTGAAAAACCGCCGCTTCGTTTCCCGCGCTTTGGAAATCTGCCTTCTCAGCGGACAAAAAGCCTCCGATCTGCGCGACGGCTGGGAAGCCAAGACTGCGGAAATTTCCTCGCAGCTCCGCGGCATCGTCATTCAACGGACCCGACCCGACCTGCATGCCCGGATCGCCGTCCGCACTCGCGCGATGCTGGACGGCGGCGCGCCGGAGGAAGTCGCCGCGCTGGCGGAGGTTTCGGCAAACTGTGAGAAAGCCATCGGCTTCCGCGAGATCCGCGGGCTTGTCGCCGGGGAAATCGACCGCGCCACTTGCGAGGATCTGATCAACGCCGCCACCCGCCAGTATGCGAAGCGCCAAGAGACGTGGTTCCGCCGCGAGAAATGGCTGACCGAAGTCCGGCTTTGACCCGCCGGGATCGCTGCTCTAGACACTTCACATGAGCCGCATCAACGGATTTCTGATCCTGTTTTTACTGACAGTTCAAATGACGTTTGCTGCTGATGTCAGCTGGGACGAGAGCTTGGCACGAGTGTTTTCCGGACGTTTGAAGGAGATTGAAAGCGAGCTGAAAAAGCTCGCTCCCCGGCTGGACGGCTTGCCGGAAATCCCGATCGACGACCAAGGCGGCACCGGCGGCTTCGCCAGCAATCACCCGCAAGCCACGCCGGAGCGCGATTCGCGATACGCAATCGAAGTGCGCTGGTCGGAAACCGCGCTGGTCGACCTTGTCGCGCTGGTCCCCAGCCGACGCTACGACGCCAGAGGCCTGGACGCCCAATACGGCATGCCGGAAAACTTCACTGTGGAACTGATAGACGCCAAGGGCGAGGTGCTCCTGAGCGTCGCCCGTGAACGGAACACCAGCAGCCACCCGGTGAGAAAGGGTCATCCGTTCGTCTATCAAATTTCTCCCGCAGTCGAAGCTGCGGGCCTGAGAATTTCCGCCGGGCAGCTGCACCCGGATTACGAGGGCGAGGGCAGCTTCGTCCATGCCTGGGCCGAGGTGTTCGCCTTCGAAGGCGAGCGCGATATCGCCCGCAAGAGCGAGGTCCGCAGTCTCGGCGGCTCGACACCCCCCGCACCATGGCACTGGAGCCCGGGGTTTCTCGTCGATGGCCAGACGCCGTTAGGTTTTCCCGAAATTCCCGCCGGAGAGCACCGGAACATCGGCTGGCTTTCCGAAGGCCGGGCGAGCGCGAAGGAGTCGGCCTCGCTGACCATCGACCTCGGCGAGTCTGTCACAGTGGACGCCGTCCGCCTGCTGCCTGCTAGGAAACCCACCTCCGACCTGCCGAGCGGGTTCGGTTTCCCCAGAAAACTCGCAGTCTCCATTTCCGAAACGGACCCGTCCGCTGCCCGCGGGCAGCGGGTCAAGGAGCACGAAATGAGAAATCCCGGACACAATCCGGTAGAGCTCACCTTTCCGCCCGCCCACGCCCGTTACGTTAGGATCGAAGCTGTCGAGATGTGGAAGGACTTTGAGAATTACCCTGCGTTCTTCGCCTTGAGCGAAGTGGAAGTTCTGTCTGGAAATAAAAATCTGGCACTCCGCAAGTTGGTCCGCTCCTCGGATGGGATGCTGAACATCATCGCGCCGGGCGGCCGCTACTGGAGCGGCGCGGCGCTCAGCGACGGTTTCGGGCCGGACGGACGCCTTGTCCCGACCCGCGAGTGGATGACCCTGCTAGACCGGCGGCTACAGGTTGAAACCCGCCGCCACGAGCTGCGCGTCGAAGCCACCAACCTGGTGGCTGGCTGGCGGCGCACCGGGCAAATGACCATCGTGATTGTCGGGTTGGCTGGAGCGTTTCTAATCATTGCCTTGCCCATCCGCTACCGCATCCATGCGAATCGGGAGCTGATCAAGGTGCGCGAGCGGATCGCCGGGGACCTTCACGATGAGGTCGGCAGCAATCTCGGAAGCATTCAGATGATCGCCGATCTGGCAGAAGGACGGTCCGGTCCGTCCAACGAGCTGAAGCGGATCCAGCGAATCGCCGCGGAGACGGTTAGCGCCGTCCGCGACATCGTCTGGCTGCTCCGGCCGGAAGGCGACCACCGCATCGGCACGGTCGAGCATTTGCGGGAAACCAGCTCGATCATGTTAGAGACGGTGGAATGGAAATTCACGGCGAACGAGGCGGCCTGGCAGACCGAGCTTCCCGAGGAGGAAACCCGCCACCTGTTTCTGTTTTTCCGGGAGGCGCTGCATAACATCATCCGCCATGCCAAGGCCTCCACGGTGGAAATCCGGGCCGTAGCGGCGGACCGCCATTTCACGCTAACCATCGCTGACAACGGCGTCGGCATCGATCCCGAGCGACTGGAACGCCCCGCCACGCTGCGCGCGCTGCGCCAACGGGCCGAGGCGCTGGGCGCGGAACTCGGCGTCGAGACCCAGCCCGCCGAGGGCATGCGGCTCAAGCTCACCGTGCCCTTGGAGCGGAAGTCCCGGAGACCGGCGGCTGATCCATAAAGCTTGGCTTTGCGAACGCCCGCAAATGCGTTATCACAATGCCTCATGGCTTCATCATCCTCGAAGGAAAAATCCATCCGGCTGGTTCTCATCGAAGACCACGCCGATTTCCGCGAGTCGGTGTCGATGGTCCTTGAGGAGCGCGGCGGCTACCAGTGCGTGGGCGGATTCTCCACCATGGAAGACGCACTCGAGGCCTTCCGCAGCGGACTGGTGGCGGATCTCGTGCTGTCAGATCTCGGGCTGCCCGGCATGAGTGGCATCGTCGGCATCCGCAAGGTGCGCGAGCTTTTGCCCGAAGCGCGGGTGCTGGTGCTCACCGCTTTCACCGACAAGGCCAAGGTTTTCGCCGCCTTGGAGGCTGGCGCGCACGGCTACCTGGTCAAGGCAGGCAGCGCGAACCGCCTGATGGAAACGCTGGAAGAAGTTCTCTCCGGCGGCACCCCGCTCGATCCCAAGATCGCCGGCATGATCCTGCAGACTTTCCGCCAGCTCAGCCCGATCCCCGACGCGGAATCCCTTTCCGGCCGGGAGTGCGAAGTGCTGCAACTCGCCGCCAAAGGCCTCACCCGCCAGGAAATCGCCGACGAACTCACCCTCAGCACGCATTCGGTCACCGAGTATATCAAGCGCAGCTTCGACAAGCTCCACGTCCGCAACCTGCCGGCCGCTGTTAGCGAGGCGATCCGCCGCGGATTCCTCGATCTGTCCTGACCTCTTGGGTTCCGGCGTTGTCCCACTACTTAGGGACATGACAAAAACCAGGGTTTCCCGCATCTTTTCTCCTGTCGAGGGGAGAGGTCCCCGGTTTCATGAAGGGATTCATGACAAACATTAGGGGTCGCATGAGTGTGCGACCCCTTTTTGTTGCCCGGATTCCAGGAGGCTTCGGGAATTGCCAACGGTCAAGCGAGCGCCTATCTCTCCGGCCGTGGAACCTATCACCTTCAAGCCTCTCTACAAGGAACGCGTCTGGGGCGGCCACGAACTCGAACGCGTCTATCAACGCGCGCTGCCTGATTCTGTAAAACCCTTTGGTGAGTCCTGGGAAATCGTGGACCGCGAACAGGAACAGTCGGTGGTCGATCAAGGCTCGTGGGCAGGTTGCTCGTTGCACGAGCTGTGGACGAACCACCGCGAGGAAGTTTTCGGCTCCGGCTTTCTCGACCACCCGCGTTTTCCCATCCTGATGAAAGTGCTGGACGCCCGCGACGAGCTCTCGATCCAAGTTCATCCGCCCGCCCATCTAGCAGCTTCGCTGGGTGGCGAACCCAAGACCGAAATGTGGTTCATCGCCGACTGCGACCCGGGCGCCAAGCTCTACGTCGGCCTGAAAAACGGCGTCACCCGCGCCGCCTTCGAGAAATCCATCATGGACGGCACCGTCGCGGATTGCGTTCACGCTATCACCCCGGCACCCGGCGACTCGATCTTCATCGCGTTCGGCCGCCTGCATGCCATCGGCGCGGGATTTCTGATTCATGAAATCCAACAGAACTCCGACACCACCTACCGCGTGTTCGATTGGAACCGCCCCGGCCTCGACGGCAAACCGCGCGAGCTTCACGTCGCGGAGTCCCTCGCGAGCATCGATTTCACCGACTTCGAGCCGACCATGGATGTGCCCGTCGGCGACACGCTCGCCAGCTGCGAGTATTTTAAGACCGATCGCAAATCCCTCGCGTCCGGCGAAACCATCGCCAATCCGCGAAAGGATCGGTTTTCTATCATCTCCGTCGTCGATGGCCAACTGCAGAGCGAAGGCGGCCGCCGTTTCGGAAAAGGCAGCTTCATCCTCCTGCCCCGCGACGCCACTCCGTTAGAGGCGGTGGAAAACTCCACCATCCTGCAAATCACCCTGCCGCAGTGAAAAAATGCGCGGCGGCCGCATCCCCCGCATACAAGTCGCTTGATTCCGTCCGCACGATTCCATTTCCTAACGCCATGCGCATTCTTCTCAGCACCTGCAGCTACCAAGACACTCCCGGCCCGCACCATGCACTGATGGAATCCCAGGGCTGGGAAATCGTCCGTGAGCGCGGCCCACTGTCCGAGGCCCGCATGCTCGAACTCGCGGGTGACTTCGACGCCTTCCTCTGCGGCGACGACGGAATTACGCGCGCGGTCATCGAGAAATCGCTGCCGCGTTTGAAGATCATTTCGAAATACGGCATCGGCCTCGACAAGATCGACATTCCCGCGACCAAGGAGCTCAAAGTGCCGGTGCTTTTCACCCCCGGCGTCAATCACGACACCGTCGCCGAGCACACCTTCCTGCTGCTGCTCGCGCTGGCAAAAAATTTCGTCTATGCCATTGACGGCACCCGCGCCGGCCGCTGGGACCGCAAGACGGGTAGCGAGCTGTTCGCCAAGCGGATCGGCCTCATCGGCATGGGCCGGATCGGTCAGGAAGTCGCCCGCCGCGCGCGCGCCTTCGGCATGGAAGTCCACGGCTTCGGCAACTACTGGCCGGAGGAAATCGCCGCTGAATTCCAGATCACCCGCCATGCGTCGCTCGACTCGCTTTTTGACAGCGTGAACATCATCAGCCCGCACACCAATCTCAACGCGCAGACGCTTCACTGCATCAACGCCGGGCGCCTCAACCGCCTGCCAGACGGCTCGTGGGTCATCAACACCGGCCGCGGCGAACTCATCGACCAAGCCGCGATCATCGCCGCCCTCGACTCCGGAAAACTCGCCGGTTACGCCGCTGATGTGCTCGATCAAGAACCCCCGCCAGCCGACCATCCGCTGCTGCATCACCCGAAGGTGATCATCACACCGCATGTCGGTTCGCGGACTTTTGAAAGCGTTCCCCGCCAGGCGATGAAATCGCTAACAAACCTGATCAACGCCCTCATAGGCGAGGGCGAGTGCAACTGCGCTAACGGCGTGATTTAAGTTCCGCCGCCTCCCTGGGCCAGCCGTTTGCAGAAACCTCGTGACGCGCCCGCCCCCACGACGGAATCCAAAGCCCCTCGCGGACGATTTGCTCGCCATCGCGGGGAAACTCCGCGCGGCTTAGGATTTCCTCCGCGAGATGCATGCAGACCCAAGCGCGCCATGAGCGGATTTCCGCCCGCGGACCGCTCATTCGGCTGGCGAGATGTTGGAAATGGCGGACTGGGTTTCCCAGATAGCCGCAGCTGCCGGAAGACGCCATTTCGAGAATCCAGACCAGTGCGCGGTAGGGCGGAGGGTTGGTTAGCAGCACCGGGTCGCCATCGGACAAGTCGGCCATCCAGGATTTGTTAAGCTGGAGAATGGCTTGGGCCGGTTTCCCGGCAAGCCACTGCGATTGGGCGTATCGCAACGCGTCCAGATAGAACCCCGCGCCCTTCGCCTCGCCGTGGCGGCGGGTGAGCGAGAAATCGTGGATTTCCGAGATTTGTGGCAGGCAAGGGCAGGCGGGATTCACGGAAGTTATCGGTTGGGAGTTAGCGCCAGGAAAAGAATAA
>JAYSYA010000032.1:0-6091 GCA_043716765.1 Akkermansiaceae bacterium | reverse complement strand
GGAGAGCGTCTTGTTTACGGTCGAGGACTCGGAAGAAGTCGCCGCAGGTCAGTCCTAGATTTTAGACTTAATTCAAAAAATCTAGGACCGACCCTATTTACGCCAGCAAGGTCCGTCGCTGCGGTGCCTGGGCCTGCGGCCCTGCCCATGCCGATCTGGCCTTTCGGCTGTCTCCGGGACGCGACGACTGCTCCTGGAACCACGCCGGCGAGCCAATGTCCGTCGTGACCGATGGGCGCTTGTTCTGCTGGGCAAGATACCGGGCGGCGACCTCTGCACGCGCGTGCTCGGTGAATAACGGGGCGCGGTGTGCGTGGTGCGGTGCTGCGCCATCCCCGTGTGGCGCGCCGATGTCGTGAGCGGAACCGGCAATCGAACCCGCAAGGGTCAGGGCCAGCACGAATGAGGGGGCGTGGATTTTCATGAAATGAAGCGGAGGGGACGGAGGGATGTCCTAAACCGTAAGTCACCCATGTCAGAAAAGCGTCCGAATGGAACCGGAGAATTGTCAGCAAACGGTAAATGTCCGCGCCACGCTGCAAATCGCCGCTTGTGGGCAGCTTTGCGGGGGCGCAATACCAAGTCGCTTTCAAGATGAGCGGAATGCTGGCCCCCGCCGATCGAGGACACCATTGGATGGGGTCATTTGGATGGGGTCATTTGGATGGGGTCATTTGGATGGGGTCATTGCTCACGGATTAACACGGTTTCGATTTCATGGAGTGTGCTCATGATGGATTTGTCCGATCTCCCTGCCGAGACAGAAGGTTGACAGATTGGATTTGCATCGCGAGCCGGAAATTCCAAGTCTGCCAGACCCGAAGCCGATGGAAGCGATCTTTGAAATACGAAATGCCAAAGTCTGGCGGGGCGAAACCCTCGCCCTTCGCGATTTCTCGCTCACTCTGGTCCACGGCGAAAGCGTGGCCATTCTTGGACCCAATGGCGCGGGCAAGAGTTCGTTTCTCAAACTGCTAACGGGCGAAGTCAGGCCCGAGGCGGATCCGGCGACGACCTGCCGGTTGTTCGGCGAGGATCTGTGGTCGTTGGAGGAAATTCGCCACCGCATCGGCGTGGTCATGCCGGAAGAGGTCAGCCGCTTCGAGCCGGGAGAACTGGCGCGCGACGCGGTGCTGTCGTCGTTGCGCGGAGCTTATGGCCGGACGCGGGACATGCGGTTTTCCCTAATGGAAAAAGACCGCGCCCGCAACTCGATGGAGCAGATGGGCGTGGCAAATCTAGCGGACCGGGAATTCGGCGCGCTTTCGTCCGGCGAGCGGCGGCGGATTCTAATCGCCCGCGCGCTGGTACACCAACCGCAAGTGCTGGTGCTGGACGAACCCTCGACAGCGCTGGATTTCGCCGCGGCCATCCAACTCACCGGCATGTTGCGCTCGTGGCTCGCCGCGGATCGGGATTTGATTTTGGTGACTCATCATCCCGGAGAAATTCCGCCGGAGATCGAGCGGGTGATCCTGCTGCGGGATGGTCGCATTTTCGCCGATGGCCACAAGCGGGATGTCATCACCGCCGCCCGCTTGAGCAGCCTTTATCAAGTCGATCTGAAGGTGACCTGGTCCGGCGGCTGGTGCGATCTCCGGCCAGCTTGACCTGAATGGTGAAATGCTGAGCGAGGGTGTTTCAATGATTGCGAATCGAGCGTGGTTGCGGCGCTGGCTAACCCGGAGTGGCTGCGGTCTCCAGTCCCCGCAAGGCCGGGACCCGGTTGAGACCGAACCAATAGCCCTTCAGCGCGCTGACCAGCGCCACCAACTCGTCCGGGTCCGAGGGCTTGTTCAGGTAGGAATTGGCTCCGTCGCGATACGCCTCGCGCAGATCCCGTTCCGAGGTCGATGAGGTCAGCACGACGACCGGCACGGTGTTGTTAGCGTCGCGGCCACGGATCCACCGCAGCACTTCCAGCCCGTGCTGACGCGGCAGGTTGAGGTCCAGCACGATCAGGCACGGCAGGGGAAACTGAGCGCGGTCGGCAAATGCGCCCGTGCCCGTCAGGTAGTCGATGGCTTCGGTGCCGTCGCGCGCGACCTGCAGGGGATGGGTGAAGTCCGCTTCCTTCATCGCGCGCTGGAAAAAGAAGGCGTCGTTCGCGTCGTCTTCCACTAAGAGAATGGGTGATTCGTTCATGAATTTTCTGCGGTTTGTAGCTGCACCCAAAACCGGCTGCCTTGCCCTTCTTCGGATTCCACGCCGACGCTTCCGCCCATGCGCTCGACGGCTTTGCGGACGATGGCCAGGCCGATGCCGGTGCCCTCGTATTCTTCCGACAGGTGCAGGCGGGTGAAGATGTCGAACAACCGCCCCTGCGAATGCTGCGGGATGCCGATGCCGTTGTCCTCGAACCACAGACGCACCACACCCGCGTCCTCCTCGCTCCGCACGGACACGCGCGGGCGCACTCCGGGGGCGATGAATTTCACGCCGTTGCCGAGCAGGTTGGAGACGACCTGCGTGAGCGCCGCCTCATTCGCCAGCACGCGCGGCAACGGACTTGCGACCGTGATGTCGGCGCGGTCCGCGTGCAAATCTGGATAAGTGGCGGCGATTTCGTAAATCAAGTCTTCGACGTTGACGGGCTGCAGCTTCAACTCGCTGCGCAACACCCGGCTGTAGTTGAGAATGTCCACGATGAGCGTATCCATGCGGCGGGCCGCGCCGACGATGAGCTGTAAATAGCCGCGCCCGGTGTCGTCGAGCCCGGCAGCGTGCTCGGCGATGAGGATGCCGGAAAATCCTTGCATGGCCCGCAGCGGCGCCCGCATGTCGTGGGCAATGCTGTAGGAAAAGGCCTCCAGCTCCTGCACCGTTTCCCGCAGTTGCTCTTCGGCGCGGCGGCGCTCGATCACTTCGGCGAGCAGCGCGCGGTTGGCGAGCACGACCTCGCGGCTCTTGCGGTGCAGCTCGGCGAAGATGGCGACTTTCGAGCGGAGGATGGCCGGGTGCACCGGCTTCTGGAGGTAATCGACCCCGCCGGCGTCGTAACCTTCGAGCACGCACTGGTCTCCGGTGGAGTGGGCCGTGAGGAAAATGATCGGCACCGTGGCGGTTTTCTTGCGCTCCTTGATCACCTGCGCCAGCTCGATGCCGGACATGCCGGGCATGCGGATGTCCAGGATGAGCAGCGCGAACTCCTCGACCACGAGCGCGAGCAGGGCTTTTTCGGCGGATTCCGCGCGGACGAGCCGGTAGCCGGGGTCGTCGAGGATGCTTTCGAGGACGGCGAGGTTTTCCGGCCGGTCGTCCACGATGAGGATGTTGATGGGTTGATCCATGGTGTTTTTGGAAATCTCGGTCATCGGGAAAGACACTTTCGCATCATTGACAGAAGCTGGTTCAAGTCCACCGGTTTCGTAATGTAATCGCTGGCACCGGCATCCAGGCATTTCTCGCGGTCGCCCTTCAGCGCTTTCGCGGTGAGCGCCAAAATCGGCAGCGTGCGGAACTCGGGGGCGCGGCGAATTTCGCGCAGCGTTTCGTAGCCGTCCATCTCGGGCATCATGATGTCCATGAGCACGAGGCCGAGGCCGGGCGTTTTCTTGATGATCTCGATGGCGGCGCGACCTCCGGTGGCGGTGAGCACTTGCATCTTGTGGTTTTCGAGCAGCGAGGTGAGGGCGTAGATGTTACGTGCGTCGTCATCGACGATGAGCACTTTACCGCCATGCAGGATTTCGTTGGAGGCGTCGGCCTGCTCGTCGGCGGCGGAGCGCGGGAGGAAGAGCGCATTCTCGGCGGGCAGCCGCGCGGGCGGGGAATCATCCGGCAAGTAGAGGGTGAAGGTGCTGCCGGCACCCGGCTGGCTTTCCACCCGGATGGTGCCGCCGAGAAGGCGGGCGAGGTCGCGGCTGATGGCCAGCCCCAAGCCGGTGCCGCCATATTTGCGCGCGGTGCCGCTCTCGGCCTGCATGAAGGCATCGAAAATCATCCGCTGCTTGTCGGACGCGATGCCGATGCCGGTGTCGCGCACGGCGAAGGCAATGACACGGGGCGCACGGTTGAGCCGCTCGTGGTCGGGGCCCCAGCCGTGGGTTGCGGGTGCAATGGAAAGCGCCACTTCTCCTGCCGGAGTGAATTTGAAAGCATTGGCGACGAGGTTTTTGAGAATTTGCTGCAACCGATAGGCGTCGGTGCAAAGGGACGCCGGCAGGCTCGGGTCGAGCGAGAGGGTGAAGCTGAGTTTCTGTCCCTTGGCCACATGGCTGAAGGTGCGCTCGTTGAAATCAAGCACGCTGGCGAGGCTCGTGTCGGCCACCTCGATCTCCACCTTGCCGGCCTCGATCTTGGCGAGGTCGAGCACCTCGTTGATCAGCCTGAGCAGGTCAGTGCCGGAGCCTTGGATAATCTTCGCCCATTCAGTTTGCAGTCCGCTGAGGTTCCCCGATTTGTTGTCGGCCAGGGCACCGGAAAGGATGAGCAGGCTGTTGAGCGGGGTGCGCAGCTCGTGGCTCATGTTGGCCAGGAACTCGGACTTGTAGCGTAATGTCAGCTCCAGCTCGGCGGCTTTTTCCTCCAGCTCCTTGGTGCGCGCGACCACGCGCTGCTCCAGCTCGGCGTTAAGCTGGCGCACCTGCGCTTCGGCCTGCTGGCGCTCGGTGATCTCGTTGAGCAGCACCGCCTCGGCCTGCCGCCGCCGGGTGACGTCGGTCGCGACGCCCTCGAGCCGCACGAGCTTGCCGGCCGCATCGAAGCTCCCCCGCCCGACCTCTTCCAGAGACACCACCACGCCATCGGCGCGCACCACGCGATAATCCACCGTGTAATCCCGCGCATCCGGTCGGAGGCTTGCCACCAGGGCGATGCAGCGCTCGCGATCCTCGGGATGAATGCGCCGGAAATAACCCCGGACCGTCTCGCTCACCGCCTCCCCCCTCGCTAAGTGAAGGATGGCACCGGCACTGGCTGAACGATGCACGAGGTCCGTTTCCGAATTCCAGTCGAAGGTGAACGACTGGCTGACGCGCAACGCTTGCTGAATTCGTTCCTCGCTCTCCCGCAGCGCTTCCTCCGCGTGCTTCCGCTCGGTGATTTCCGACGCCACGCCGATCGTTTGCCGGGCGGCTCCCGTGGCGTCGCGCGAGAAGACGGAGTCGTGGTTGAGGAACCAATGCCATGCGCCGGCACGGTCGCGCATCCGAAACTCGAATTGAGCAACTTCGCCGTCGGCGAGAGCGCCCACGCGAGCCTTATACTCGATAAATCGCGGGAAGTCCTCCGGGTGCATCAGGCTCGGTGTCGCCTCCGCGCCCATGGCCAGCACTTCCTCGGGCGAATAGCCGAGCAGGGAATCTACGGAGCGGTTGATGAACACGGCGCGCCGTTCCGCAAGGTCATAGACATGCAGGACGCCGGGCGTGATCTCCGCGATCCGCTGGAGAAAATGGGCCTTCTCCCGCAGGGCCTCTTCGGTTTGCCTGCGCTCGGTGATGTCCGTAAATAGAATCGCAACTCTGTGTTCTTCAGGATCTCCCACCCGGAATGCAAACACATCGAACCAGCGGCCCAAGGCCCGACCGTGTTGTTCAAAACGGGCCGGTTCGCCCGTGAGCGCAATCTTGCCATAGATTTCAAACCAATGCTCGTCGTGGTCGGGAACCATTTCACGCATCCATTTGCCTTGGGCCTCTTTCATGCCGGTATGTTTTTCAAAAGCCGGGTTGATCTCCAAAAATAGATAATCCTTGGGCCTGTTTTCCTTAAACAGGACTTCAATGACGCAGAACCCTTGATCAATCGAATCGAGGAGAACCGTATGACGCTCGCTCTTTTCACTCAGCGCCAATTCCACTTCCTTGCGCGCCGTTGTCTCCCAGACCGTGAGGAGCAGTCCCGGTTGGACTTCGTTCGGTAAATTGACTCTGCGCATCGACCAACTGAAGTAGGCCGTCTCAAGCGGGCCATCGCTGCCACGGCGAATCTCGTGACGCTCATCCACCGCATTGAAAGGTTCACCTGTTTCCAAAACATGACGGCAGCGTTGACCGAAGAGAGGATGCGTTTCGGGCCAGACTTCCGAGATGGTTTTACCAACCATTTGTTTGCCCGGTGAAATGGCCTGATAGCCCGGATTGACCAT
>JAYSYA010000310.1:0-7483 GCA_043716765.1 Akkermansiaceae bacterium | reverse complement strand
CGACACCGTGACATTGGCCAAGCCGACTTCAGCGCCGTCCTGGATGGAGTTGCGATTGTCGTCCTTCCAGACGAGGTCGCCGATGGAATTGTTTCCCGAGAGGCGGGTGGTCACGGTGGAGGTTGCCAGCGAGCCGGTCGGTCCGAATTTGATGACGCCGGTGTTGTCGATGCTCACCGCGGCATAGCTAACAGGCACGGTGGCCTGGAAGCCAACGGTCGCGGTGGTGGCCGGGGCCAGGGCGGAGTTGAGCGTCCAACGGATCCGTGTGACGCTGGCGGCCGCCGGTTCGGTGGTGACCCAGGTCACGCCGTTGTCGGTGGACCATGAGACGGTCACGGAATTGCCCGCGGGAATGGTGTTTGCGGTGGTGGCGGTGGTGGCCACGTAAACCAGTCCCGCCGGGATCGCGTCTTCGAACACAAAGGGCAGACTTTGCAAGGGAATGCCTAGACTGGAGGTGCCGGTATTGGCCGCCGTGAGGCTGTAAGTGGCGTTGCTGCCCCCGGCGACAAGTGCCGGACCGGTTTTATTGAAAGTCACGGCGGGTGGCGCGGAGGTGAGCGTCACTCCGGACGCGCCGTAGTCGCCATTGAATTTTTCGTTGTCGAAACCCGACGCGACTTCCTGATAGGGCGACATCATCGCCGTGCGGCCGGACGCCAATGGCAGGAATTCATAAAAGACCAGGCCCACGGCTCCGGTGTTGTTGGCGGCGATGTTTTCGAAGTAGAGCTTGTCTTCAAACGGGATGAGCTGCTCGGTGCCGTCGTTCAGCTTGACGATCACGATGCCGTAGCACTTCACCAGGCGGAAGGATAGCGGGTCATACTTGGCGGGATCTCCCACCGGCTGCATCCAGGCGTTGCGGTCGGGCAGACCGTCACCGTTGTTGTCAAATCCGGCGCCCACGTTTCCGAGGTCATACCAAATGCCCTCCAACTGCGCGGTGGATCCAGCCTGCGGGGAGCTCGAATCCGGCCGCCAGCCAAGGCTTTGTTGGATCGCGTCGAGGTATCGGTCGGGAACTTTGCTGGTGGTGTTCGGCCAGATCTTGTTCGCCATCGCGGAAATCTCGTTGCGCATCGTGACCTTGGAAACTTGTCCAACACGCCGCGTCGTTGCCGCTTCCTGGGCGGTCGCCCAGAGGTCGTAGTTCAGCCACAGGTCGTCATTGGGATCCGGTGCCGCGCCGGCCACGCTGTTGCCGGAGGGATCCTTCAAAGGATAGGTGACGAAGAAATACTGCACCACCGACTCGCCCGGCGCGAGGCTGGGGATGGTCCGGACGGCATCCGCCGCGCCTCCGGGCATTTGCAACGCGAAGGTGCCCGAATATCCCTGAGATCCGCCTACCGTCACCGTCCGCGACGGGAAGACGCCGGGCGTGCCAGTGCTCGTCAGCGGATTGATCAGGTCGCCCATGTTGACCACGATGTTTGAAAGAGTCGCCGAGCCGGTATTGACGATTTTCACCCCGAGATGGGCCGCGGACGGGCTGTACGAAGCAGGAGTTTCCACGTTGGAATCCACCACGAAATTGTAAGCGGTGATCACTTCCATCCGCAGCGGCCCATCGGCGGCGCTCTCGGCGGAAACCATGGATGCGGGCAAAATCCCGGCAACGGCCAACACCAGCGTGCAAACGGACCTACGCTCAAAAACAAATCGGGCACTCATATTCAATGGGGTGAGAAAACTTAGCAACCGCAGGGGGACTTATCCCGCCCGCGGCAAATCAACTTTTGGGCGTTGGAATATCAACAAATCTTAATATTCCAAGGAGATTTAAAAAAACCGTTCAAATTTAATTCAAAATAAATCCCGGGCCATTCGCATGGATTTGAAAGTGTCCCGGCTGTCTCAGCCGGGAGCGGAGACTTTGGATCCGGCTAAGACAGCCGGAACGCAGTCCACTCGCGCATTCACAAACCGCTCACCCGCCGCTTGTGAAACTTTTCACAAAGCACGCTTGCCCGGTCCGCCCCCAGTGGACATATTCCCGCCCGAACACCGCCGGGCTCTTCTTGCACAAGCGTCCGGCGCTCTTATTTAACCATGAGCGACATATTTTCGGCGACTGCGGAACTGAAACTGCCCAAAGACCTTGCGGCCAAAAATGGCTTGGTCAACGTCCAGATCGATGGCGTTTGGCACCGATTTCCAAAAGCCACGCGGATGATTGAAGCTTGCCGCCAAGCGCAAGTCATGGTCCCCCACTATTGTTACCACCCGAAACTCAGCTCGCCTGGAAACTGCCGGATGTGCCTCGTGCAAATGGGCATGCCGCCGCGTCCCACGCCCGGCCAGGAACCCCAGCGCGATGAAAACGGCTACGAGCCGATCGGCTGGATCCCCCGCCCCGTCATCGCTTGCGCCAATACCGTCGGTGAAAACATGGGCATCCGCACCACCGGCGAGCTCGTGGAAAAATGCCGCGAGGGCGTCATGGAGTTTCTCCTCATCAATCACCCGCTCGACTGCCCGATCTGCGATCAAGCCGGTGAATGCCGCCTTCAGGAGCAATCCGTCCAGCACGGCCGCGGCGTGTCGCGCTTTGTGGACATGAAGGTGAAAAAGCCGAAAAACGTCGATATCGGCCCACGCATCCGCCTCGACGACGAGCGCTGCATTCTTTGCAGCCGCTGCATCCGGTTCATGGACGAAGTTGCCGGAGACCCGGTGCTCGGCTTCACCCAACGCGGCACGCACACCACTCTGACCGTCCACCCGGACCGCCTTCTCGACTCGAACTACTCGCTCAACACCGCCGACATTTGCCCGGTTGGCGCGCTGACCTCCAACGACTTCCGCTTCCAGATGCGCGTCTGGTTCCTCAAGGAAACGCCCAGCATCGACGTGAATTGCGGCACCGGCACCAATATCATCATCTGGACCCGCGCAAATAAAATTTACCGCATCACCCCGCGCCCGAACGACGAGGTCAACTCCGCATGGATGCCCGATTCCCATCGCCTGAATTTCCACTATATCGATGGCGAATCCCGCCTCACCGAGCCGCTCGTCAAAAGCGGTGGCCGCCATCTCCCGGAAACTTGGAGCCAAGCGTTCGCATCCGCCGCTACCGAAATCAAGGCGATCCCCGCTGCGCAAACCGCCATCATCGCCTCGGGCCGCATGACCAACGAGGAACTCTTCCTCGCCCGCGCCCTAGCTGCCGAAATTGGCACCAGCCTGCTTTCGCTCGTCCCCCGCTTCGCCGAAGCTGACGCCCTGCTCATCGCCGCCGATCGCAACCCGAACACCACCGGTGCCAAGCTCGTGCTCTCCACTGAAGATCCTTTCGCCAATCTCAACTCGATTCGCGAAGGCGTCCGCAACAGCTCGATCAGATCGCTCATTGTCCTCGGCGAGGACCTCATCACCGACGCCGGCTTCACTGCTGCGGACCTCGGAAAACTCGATTTCCTCCTGCAAACCAGCATCCTCGCCAATCCCACCGCCGAGCAAGCGCACATCGTGCTGCCCTCTGCCGCCTTCGCTGAAAAACGCGGCTCCTTGGTCAACCTCTCCGGCCGCCTTCAGCGCCTCAACCGCGCCGTCGAACCCCTGGGCCAAGCCCACGACGATTGGGAAATTCTCCGCGACCTGATCCTCGCCCTCTCCGGCGGGAAAAACGAAGTCCATCACATCGAGGACGTCTTCAAAGCACTCGCCGAAAACGTCGCCGAATTCAGCGGCCTCTCGCTTTCAAAAATCGGCCATCAAGGCAAGCCAATCACTGAAACCGGCTACGAGATCGCCTTGCTCCAAAACGAGCGCGCCCGCAAAGCCGCCGGATTCATCAACGGTTAATCCTCTTCACTCCTCTCCTCCATGGATTTCCTCCAGGTTGCCATCATCGTTGTCAAAATCATCGTGCTCACCTTCACGGTGGTCCTTCCGCTGGTTCCTGTTTCCGTCTATTTCGAGCGCCGGTTCTCCGCCGTCATCCAAGACCGCGTCGGCCCTAACCGAGTTGGCATTCCGCTGACATTGCTCGGATTCAAAAAGGACTTCCACTTCTTCGGCCTCATCCAACCGATCGCCGACGGCGTCAAACTCTTCCTCAAGGAGGACTTCACCCCGGCCCACGTCCGCAAGGCGTTTTACTGGATGGCTCCGGCGCTCACCGTCGTGCCCGCGCTGATCACCGTTTGCGTCGTCCCTTTCGGCTCGCCGATCAGCATCTTCGGCCACACCGAAAAGTTAGTCATCGCGGATCTCGACATCGGGCCGCTGTTCATTTTCTCCGTCGCCTCTCTATCCGTTTATGGCATCACCCTCGCCGGTTGGTCGTCCAACTCGAAATTTCCCTTCATCGGCGGCGTCCGCTCCACGGCACAAATGATTTCCTACGAAATTGCCCTCGGCCTCTCAGTCATCCCGGTGCTGATGTATTTCGGCGATCTCAACCTCAGCACCATCGTCCAGCAGCAAGCCGACCACGGCTGGCTGCTACTCCCGCTCTGGGGCCACGATGCAGACCACACGCTCTCCAGCAAACTGCTCTTCTGGTTCCCCGCCGCCATCGCCTTCCTGATCTTCACCATCTCCATCTTCGCGGAAACTAACAGGATGCCCTTCGACCTTCCCGAGTGCGAAACCGAACTCGTCGGCGGCTATCACACGGAATATTCCTCGATGAAATTCGCGATGTTCTTCATGGGCGAATACGCCGCGATGGTCATCGGCTCCGCGCTCATCATCACCCTCTTCCTCGGCGGCTGGTCGATCGGCTTCGGCCTCGACGCCATGGTCGCCAAACTCCACATCGGCGACTTCTATTACGGCGGTTTCATCCACCTGGGCTGCTTCCTCACCAAACTAATCGCCTTCATACTGTTCTTCATCCTCGTCCGTTGGACCGTGCCGCGGTTCCGCTACGACCAACTCATGAAACTCGGCTGGGTCGTGTTCTTTGAAGCCGCGCTCATCAACGTCTTCCTCGCCGCACTCATCATCGCCGCGCCCCAGTTGGAGAAAACCATCATCGGCGTCGGCGCCGTCCTGCTAGTCATCGTCACCGCCGCGGTGATCTGGGTCGCCAAGGTCTCCGAGGAGCGCCCGAAAGTCCTCCGGGCTTAATTACAGTTTTTCCCATGTCGTCGGAATCCTCCATCCCTCTCTACAACAAAGAACGCTGGATGCGGTCTTTGGAAAGCATCGCCCGCGCCTTGGGAAAAGAAGGTCCGCCCGTCCAACTTTGCCTCATCGACTCCGCAGCATGCCTTCTCGGCAACATGCCGGAACGAGCCTCACGCGATTTGGATATTTGGAAGCCTGAGAGCCATTACGATACTCTCGAACTGAAGGCAGCCGCGGAACAAGCCGGTATTCTTTTCAACCCAAAGGAATACTTGGAGGCGGAAGAACAATATCTCCAGATAGTAGAACCCGGTATTGTCCAAACCGGAAAGTTCACTCCGGTTCTGATGGAAAGAATGGGGCGCTTGGAAATCTACCGGCCACCGATCGAGAACATCGTGGCCTCGAAGCTTACCCGCGCCGCCGAGAAGGATATCCAGGACATTCTCTATCTGCTAAAGGCCTATCAGCCCGACATCGGGGAAATCAAAAGGATCGTCAACGCGTTTCCCCCTGCCGCAAAAGCACAGGGCTTGGAAAACCTCATTTACCTCGATGTCGCACTCTGAATCGGATCGAACGCCATGACCCGCGAACAGGAAATCACCGCTCAAACACTGCTCACCCGTCCGGATGGGATCGCCATCGCGCTGAAGGAGCGCCGATGGGCAGATGTCGGTGCCGCCGTGGAATTTGCGGAAGCGGATTTACCAAAAGACCTCGCCATCACCGATCCTGCCCTTTACCGCACTCTTCGTGAAGCGATCACCCGGTTCTACCTTCGCGGCGGCGGAGCCCTGAACCTGGAAAAACTCCGCCAACTCGCCAACCCGGTTTCCTAATCCCACTCTCATGGCCGTCGTCAAACTCCATCGCCCGAAGCTCAATTTCGGTGAGAAAATTTACTTCGGAGCCCTCATCAAAGGCTTCATCCTCACCATGACCCACGCGGTCAAGTCGCTCCGCGGCAAATCGGCGGGTGCCGAATCGCTCGCCTCCTCCGGCCTCGGCGTGACCATGCAATTCCCCGAACAACGCTGGGACGACCACCTCCCCGAATACTACCGCGGTGCGCCCGCCCTCGTCACCGACGAGCAAGGCCGCGAACGCTGCGTTGCCTGCCAGCTCTGCGAATTCATCTGTCCGCCCAAAGCCATCAAAATCATACCCAGCGAAATTCCGTCGGACGACCCGTGGGCCAAAGTCGAAAAGCGCCCGTTGGAATTCGAGATCGACATGATCCGCTGCATCTACTGCGGCATGTGCGAGGAAGTCTGCCCCGAGCAAGCCATCTATCTGCGCAAGGACTACCTCATCACCGGCCTCAAGCGCGCCGACATGGTCCACGACAAAAAGCGCCTCTACGAAATCGGCGGCACCCGCGTCGGCCTCGTCAACAAGTGGAATGAGCTGAAATGAAATCGATTTCCGCCGCCATTATAGCCCTCGCAGGGACGATCGGGCTGGTCGCCTCAGTTCAGTTTCTCGGCTCGGGGGGCACAAAATTTCTGCAAGACGTTCATTCGATCTGCTTTATCACATTTGCCGCAATATTGATTGTTGGGATGTTCGCATGGGGGATCTTGGTCAAAACCGAAAACTGAAACTAGCAACTTATGCCCTCTTATCTGTTCTGGCTCTTCTCCACCGTCATGCTCATCGGCGGCGTTGCCGTGATTGCCTTCCGCAATCCGGTTTCCAGCGCGCTCTCAGTGGTCACCTGTTTTGTTGGTCTCGCCGGTTTGTTTGTTGGCCTCAGCGCCTTCTTCGTCGGCGTCATCCAGATCCTCGTCTATACCGGCGCAGTGATGGTGCTCTTCCTTTTCATCATCATGCTCCTCGATCTCAAGGATGAGGAAAAAACCGCCAAGCCTCTGCTCCCCATCGCCGCTGGCATTGGTCTGGTTGCCGCCTTCACCGTCCAGCTTATCGGCATCCTCTCGCGCACTCCTAACGTCACCGCCCCCACACTCGACCAGCAAACGCTCACTGCCGCCGCTACAGGATTTCCAACGACCAGCAAGATCGCCACCACGCTCACCCAAGGGAAACTGCCAGACGTCCACCTCATCGGCCACACGCTTTTCACCCAATACAACCTCCCGCTCCAAATCCTCGGTGTCCTCCTTCTCGTCGCCACCGTAGGCGTCGTCGTCCTCTCAAAACGCCAGGCGGACTAACTATCATTTCTCATGGCTACTTTAAACGACTACCTCCTTGTCTCCGGACTCCTCTTCGCCATCGGCCTAGCAGGCGTGGTGCTGCGCCGGAACATCATCATCGTCTTCATGTGCCTGGAGCTCATGCTCAGCGCGGCGAACCTGACGCTCGTCGCGTTTTCCCGTTTCAACCCAACACCTAACGGCCTGCCCGATTACAATGGCCAGATGCTTGT
>JAYSYA010000309.1:0-2542 GCA_043716765.1 Akkermansiaceae bacterium | reverse complement strand
TTGCTCGTGCTGCTCGGCGTGGAGGACGGCGACACGCCGGACGACGTCGCCTGGCTCAGCGGCAAGGTCGCCAAACTTCGGATTTTTTCCGATCCTGAGGGCAAAATGAACCAATCCGTGACCGACGCGAACCGAGAAATCATCGTTGTTAGCCAGTTCACGCTCCACGCCTCGACGAAAAAGGGCAATCGCCCGTCGTTCCTCAAAGCCGCCGCCCCCGCGATTTCCGAGCCGCTTTACGAGCAATTCTGCGCCGCGCTGGAGCGCGAAACCGCCAAGCCTGTTGGCCGCGGAATCTTCGGTGCGGACATGAACGTCGCGCTCGTTAACGACGGCCCGGTCACGATTCTGATCGATAGCCGCGCAAGAGAATGAGCATTCGCTTGCATCGCCCGGATCGGCTGCCTAGTTTGCCGCCGCCGTGCCGATTACTGCCATTCTAGCCCTTGAAAATGGACGCTGTTTCGAAGGAACTGCCTTCGGAGCCACCGGAACCACCACCGGAGAAATTTGTTTCAACACCTCGATGACAGGCTACCAAGAGGTGATCACCGATCCCTCATACCGTGGTCAAATCGTCGCGATGACCTATCCGCAGATCGGGAATTACGGGGTCAACCTCGAAGATTCCGAATCCGCCGCGCCCCACATCCGCGCCTTTGTCATCGGCGAGCTTTGCGAAGTCCCGTCGAACTGGCGCTCCACACAGCCGCTATCCGAATACCTAGCGGAAAACAACATTCTCGGCATCGAAGACATCGATACCCGCGCCCTCACCAAACACCTCCGCTCGCTCGGCGCCATGCGCGCCTGCGTCACCACCGAGCTCGACGCTGCATCCGCCGTCGCTGCGGCCAAAGCCTCGCCCTCGATGGAAGGCATGGACTACGTGCAGGAAGTTTCCACTCCGAAAGCCTACGTCTGGACCGAGGAATCCCGCGAATGGACGCTGCCTAACGTGCTTGCGGAAAAAGAAGGCTATCACATCGAACTTCCGCCCGTCCGCCACCGCATCGTCGCCTACGATTTCGGGCTGAAATACAACATCCTCCGCCGCTTGCGCCAAGCTGGCTTCGAAGTCGAAGTCGTCAATTCCCGCACCACCGCCGCTGAAGTCCTCGCAAAAAATCCTGACGGACTCTTCCTCTCTAACGGCCCCGGCGATCCGGCCGCACTTGACTACATCCACGAGGAAATCCGCACGCTCATCGGCAAGCTTCCTATATTCGGCATTTGCCTCGGCAACCAAATCCTCGCCCACGCTTATGGCGGCAAGACCTTCAAGCTGAAATTCGGCCACCGCGGCGGCAACCAGCCGGTCAAGGACCTGCGCACCGGGAAAATCTCCATCACCTCGCAGAACCACGGATTTGCCGTTGACGCCGACTCGCTCCCCCCGGAAATCGAGGTGACCCACATCAACCTCAACGACAAAACCGTCGAAGGCATGCGCCACCGCGAGCACCCGGTTTTCAGCGTCCAATACCACCCCGAAGCCGCCCCCGGCCCGAACGACGCCGCCTACTTCTTCGGGGAGTTCGCGGATCTAATCTCAAAAACAAAAGGGATTTAACCGCGAATGGACGCAAATGGACGCGAATGGATTTTGAAGGATGAGGTTTACGCCATCGTTTCGTGTGCCGTGGAAATCATCAACGGACTAGGCCACGGGCTATCCATTCGCGGCCATTCGCGGCCATTCGCGGCCATTCGCGGTTAAAAAAATTTCATGAATACCATTATTGTTGGCCTCCAATGGGGCGATGAAGGCAAAGGCAAAATCGTCGATTACCTCACAGAAGATGCAGACATCGTCGTTCGCGGCCAAGGCGGCAACAACGCGGGCCACACGGTCATCGCGAAGGGCGTCCGTTATATTTTAAACCTGCTTCCATCCGGCATTATCTGGGACGGTAAAGTCAACATCATCGGCAACGGTGTCGTCGTCGATCCTTCCGGACTCGTCGCGGAAATCGAGCGCAACGAAGCACTCGGCGTTTCTGTCACTGCCGATAAGCTCCTCATCTCGGACCGCGCCCACGTCGTTTTCCCTTTCCACAAGGAACTCGACGCCGCCCGCGAAATCGCCCTCGGCGATCAGAAAATCGGCACCACCAAGCGCGGCATCGGCCCGACTTATTCGGACAAGGTGAACCGTTGCGGCATCCGCATCGCCGATCTGTTGGACGAGGATTTTACCCGCGAGCAAGTCACCCGCCGTCTTGTCGAGGTCAATGAAATCCTAGCGAAACACAACCTCCCGCAGTTCACTGCCGACAATGTGCTCGAGGAAATTTACACCGCCTTCGCCCGCCTTCGCCCGCACGTCACCAACACGATTCCCGTGCTCCACGCCGCGTGGAAATCGGGGAAATCCATCCTGTTTGAAGGTGCCCAAGGAACCTTGCTCGACATCGACTACGGCACCTATCCGTTTGTCACATCGTCCAACACCACCTCCGGCGGCTCATGCACCGGCTCCGGACTCCCGCCGAACGCCATCGGGCGCGTGATCGGCGTTTGCAAAGCATACACCACCCGC
>JAYSYA010000308.1:0-2547 GCA_043716765.1 Akkermansiaceae bacterium | reverse complement strand
CGACTTCCGGCTTGATGATGATCGACCATTTACTCAAGCCTTTGAAGCGTTCGAGGCAGTTTTCGTAGGGTTTCATGGTTTTTTTATCCAGCTTGATTCCTTTGGCGTAGGTTTCTTCGATCCGGCTAACATGGGGGTGGATTCCTTTATAAGTCATGCCTGCTGCCATGCCTAAAGCTTGCTCAAAACTGCGGAGGGGATCGCCATTCCAATAGTTTTCTAACACGCCGAAGACTCGCTCGATTGGGTTGTATTTACTGTGATAGGGCGGGTAGTAGGCGAGCTGGATGAGCACTCCAAAGGTGGCGCTAAATTCAATCAAGCGCTTGAGCCACTGGGTGCGGACGCCGCTGTTTTCCGGTCCGTTGTCGGCGTTGATGACGAGGGTATGTGGAGGATGATTGTTTTTTTGAGTGTCGGCCAGATTTCGGTGAGTCGATCCACCATGAAATCTGCGGTGACGCTGCCGGTGGTGAAGCTCAACCAAGTCTCCGCAGTGTCTGGCCGGTGAATGCCAAATGGGGTGAGTTTGGCCTCGGGCTGGAAGTCGTGGTCGAGTGCTTTGTGCCCATTGCGACTCTTGCCACCGCGGCTGAAGTCGCCGATGGGAACGCTGGTTTTAGTGTCGATGGAAAGGCGAATGGTGCCGGGGTCGGCGTCCGCTTGTGCGTTGATTTCGTGGACTTTATCAAAAATAGCATCGGTCTGAGGCAGTTTGTGTAGCGGCTTGCTTTTGGCGACGCGACGGGGTTTGAACCCGAGCTGATTGAGCATGCGGCTGAGGCTTCTTTCGGAGGGGATTTCTTGTTCCGAGTAGCCTTTTTCGATGAGTTGGCGGCGGGCTTCCGAGGCCGTGAGACGGCGGTAGAGTTGGGTCGTGCGAAAGGTCGGATCCGTCTGGCTGGATGCCTCGCCGATCGCCCGCAAATCATCTTTGAGTTTGGGAAGTTTCGCGGAAAACCCCTTCCGTCCCCGTAGGTGGAAACGGTCGATAGCAGCCTCGCCACAATCCAACTCCTTCATCCCTTTGGCGAGGGTGGTGCGGTCCCACCCGAGTTCGCGCTTGGCCCAAGCGGCACCGCCTCTGCCGACGGATTGAATCACGGAAGCCATGAAGAGTCGCCGTGATTGACCACTGAGTTTACCAAGGGTTTCGGTCCAAACCAGTCGAGTCGAAGGAGTGATCTTTATTTCCATAACCGACAGTCAAGAAAATTGAACCAAATGTCGATTTAATTTTGTCTGAGTTCCTTAGGTCGATAGCCACGCTCACCTCGCCGGGGCCGCCGCCGTCGCTCCAATCGTAAAGCACCGGCTTGGCCTTATGCGGCGTGCCACCCGGGAAAAGCCCGCAGGAGGTGGCGAATACGGTTAGGCAGACGGCTGGGAACCAGGTGGAGAAAAAACAGGTGCGCATGAAGGGGAGGGGAGAACCGTGCGAACCAAACGCGAAACAGTGCAACTTGCCAAGGCCATTGTGGACTGCGAAGCGCCACGCCGCTTTGGGTAAACAGTTAGCGAGCGTACCATTCCGATTCACGCTTGAAAGATCCCCATCCGGCGGCTTGTTTGAGGTCGATGCATGATGATGGGAAGATCCAGCAATCGAAACCCAAGGAGTGGGCGGCCGGCGTGCCCGCGGTCACTTCCTCGCTGAACCACATCTTGCGCGAGGCAGGCCCGTTCCGCGGTGCCCGCGGACTTCTCGAAATGAACCAGGCCGGCGGCTTCGACTGCCCGAGTTGTGCCTGGCCCGACCCGGATGGTGAACGCTCGTTCGCCGAGTTTTGTGAAAACGGCGCCAAAGCCCTGGCCTCCGAAGCGACCCGCAAACTCGCCGACGAGGATTTCTTCGCCAGCCATTCCATCGCCGATCTAACTGCACAAAGCGACCTTTGGCATGACCGCCAGGGACGTCTCGCGAGGCCGATGATTTTCCGGGAGGGAGCCACCCACTATCAGCCGGTCTCGTGGGACGAAGCCTTCCAAATCATCGCCCGCCATTTGAAATCCCTGGCCTCACCCAACGAGGCCGTTTTCTACACTTCGGGCCGGGCGAGCAACGAGGCGGCCTTTATCTATCAACTGTTGGTCCGCAGTTACGGGACCAACAATCTGCCGGATTGCTCGAACATGTGCCACGAGTCGAGCGGGCTCGCGATGAAGGACGGCATCGGCGTCGGCAAGGGCACGGTCACCCTCAATGATTTCCTGGAAGCCGACACGATTCTCTGTGTCGGACAGAATCCTGGAACCAACCATCCGCGGATGCTAAGCACGCTGGAAGCCGCCGTCAAACGCGGTGCGACGCTCGTGTCGATCAATCCTTTGAAAGAGGCCGGACTGGTCGGTTTCATCCATCCGCAGCATCCGGTCGCTTCCTTGTTAGGCAGGGCGACCTCCCTGGCATCCAGGTTCGTCCGGGTCCGGGTGAATGGCGATCTCGCGCTCTTTCGCGGGATTGCGAAGGCGTTGTTGGAGGAGGAATCCGCTCATCCCGGCACGGTGGTAAATTCCTCGTTTTGAGGCGGACCCGAAAGTTCGGCC
>JAYSYA010000307.1:0-2551 GCA_043716765.1 Akkermansiaceae bacterium | reverse complement strand
TGGCGGCGATGGTTTGGGCATCGACCGTCAGGCCGAGCTCGACGAAGTAGCCGAAGCCACCGATGAGGATTTCTTGCAGTGTTGGAGCAGCCATATTTTTGTTATTTTAGGGTTCGATGTTGGAAGTTCGATGATTCAGATCCCGAGGAAGCGGACGGTGCCGGGTTGGGCGGCGTTGAGCGCGTCCACCTGCTCTTGAGTCAGGTTCACGCGCGCGGTGCGATAGGCGATGACGCCCCCGATTTTGACAGACTCACAAAGCACCTCGTAAATCGCGAGGGCCGGGGCGGTGGTGGTGGTTTCAATGGTTTCCTTCTTCATTTCAATGTTCGGTGTTGGATGTTCGATGTTGGATGTTGGATGTTCGCTCAGAGGTTGGTTGGAATGAGGACCTCGCAGTCGTAGATCAGAAAGGATTTGTGCGGAACCATGTCGCCATTGATCACCTGGGCCTCGCCGTGGGAATGACCGCCACCCGGCACCCACTGCCACAGCCGCAGGACGATGGACTCGATGACGTTGTCCGCCGGGCGATTCGCACCGTCGATGACCTGCTTGCTCCACACCGAGATGTTATAGCTCTGTGCCAGGCGCGGGCGGCCGGTGTTTTTGTCGAGCACCCGGAAACCTTGCCACAAGATCACGATGGCGCAGCCGGTCGCCTTGGCCACCGCTGCTTGGATCAGGGAAATGACCGGCGTCTGGCGGTCGATGATGACATCGATGTGCGTCAGATCCACCGTCGTCGCCAGCTCGCCCACGGCGGGGCGGGTGAGGATGCGGTTGCGGACGAGGTCCGCCATGTCCAGGGCTTTGCTCATGACTGGTGATAGATATGGGAAGTGATGTAGCTCAGCGCGGAGCTGGCGCCCACCTCCTGATAGCCCGCATCGGTGGGCAGCAGGGTGCGGTCTTGCTTTTGAGTCACCGATCGCTTGAGCCAGTAACCCACCTCGCCCTTGTTGGGCTCATCCGCAAAAACCAAGGCCCGGTAGCGGCCGAGAAAAGCGAACTTGAAGGTGCCCTCGGGGAAATCGCGCACGCTTTTGCCATAGGTCCGGGCATGGCCGGAAAGCGTGAGGTATTTGCGGCCGGAGCCGGGCGTGATCACCACGTCCCCGAAAGCGCGGCCGAGGCCGGTGCGGCGCGGGATGCGGACCATCGCCCGCGTGTCGTCGCTATCCGGTTGCACGGCGGCAGCGTTCTTGGCGCGGAATCCGGTGGGGGTCGCGCCCAGGCGCGTCGCCGTTTTGTGGCGCGGGGTTTCCCGCAGATAGTCGCGGGTGAAATTTGCCGCGTCCACCGCCATCCGCGCATGCAGCGGCCGGCGGTTTGCAATGGCGTTGCGGAACGCCTGCAAGTCGCGGTCGAATCCTTCCACGCCGGAGATCGTCACGTCGATATTAAGCGCGTTCACGGCGCACCTCCTTTTTGATAGGCCGCATCATGTCCGGCGATTTCCCGTGCGAGGATGTCCGAGTAGTCCATCACGTAGGGCTTGCCTGGCACCGCGCCGGCGTAGGTGCTTTGCTTGAACCGCTCGATCAGCCCTGGATCCACGCCCTCCAGCGAAAGCCGTGGCGTTGGCAGCGGGAATTTCCCGGCCATCACGTACGGACGGCTGGCCAGCCATTCCTCCACCGTCTCTCCCTCCGGGCCGGTGATCGCGAGCTGCTCACACTCGGCGGCGGAAACCTCGCGCCAGCCCATTCCGGAGTTAAAGCAAAATGGCGGATGATCCACCCCCAGCGCGTCTTGAAAATTGTCATAGCTGCCCAGCTCGCCCCACACCGGATCACCCTTGAGCGCGATCAGGCGGTTGGTGGCTGGCGCATCTTGCGCCAGACCGTTGCCGGGGCGTCTCGCCCCGTCCATCCCGCCCGCGATCGCCCAGCGGCTCGGCCAGTCCCGTGGCACCGCCACGGTCTGCACCCTTACCAGTTCCCACGCCGGAAACTCTGACAGATATTCCGGCCGCATCCCGCGCTCCTGTTGGCCCGCGCCTTGCATCAGATCCAGCTGCGTCCGGACGATGAGGTCCATCCGCCGGAAACTCCGCAGGTCCTGCAGCGTGCCCTTGAGCGCCGGCTCCAATTCCTCGCCGGGAAATCCGCCGCGCTCCACGTCATAGCCCAGCACGTCGAGCAGCTCATAGAGTGCCGTGCGCGCCTGCCCTTCCCCGATGTCGCCGGCCGCTAATTGGCCGATCACCTGCTTGAGCTGGGAGGCGAAAATCGCATTCGTCCCGCGGGCCGTGAATACCGAGCGGGCGAGCAGATCCGCGCCCAGCTCCCGCAACTCCGCCGTGCCGATGCCGGTGGGCATGGCGGCGCGCAGCTCGCTCATCAGAGCGGCATCGAGCTTCGGCAGTGGCAGGTTGTCGGGCATTAGAATTTATGACGACCGTCGTTCGGACGGATGATGAGTTCGTGATAGACCGAGGGCGCTTCATCGGCCTTGCGGGAAATTCCGTTGGAGCGAGAGAACTCCTTGATGTCGCAATCGCGGAACAGGCCGCGGTTGGCGGGCGTGTCGTCAATGGTCAGAATCC
>JAYSYA010000306.1:0-7545 GCA_043716765.1 Akkermansiaceae bacterium | reverse complement strand
GAACTGGAAGAAGAAGATCAACTGGCCCTCGCGGGTGACCGGGGCGTGGTCGTCCCACTCGGCGTAAACCCGTCCGCCGGGAGTGTCGATGGGCCACGAGCCGGTGGGATATTCGGAGGCGTTATTAGGCTCACCCGCAAGGTGAGGATCAATCGGCGCGGATCTGGCATCCATGCCGCTGAGATTGCGTCACTTACCGAGATCTGGCGAGTTCTCCATTTTCCCTTTTAGGATTAACAATGTTTGACTGAATCCGCCCCCCTAAATGCGGTCGCTGCTCACCGATTAACAAGCGCAGACTGTTCATAGCACAGCGCAACATCACTCAATTTTTCCAGCGGTTGTCTGAATCGGTGCAATCACCTTGGATTCGGTTTGCCGGACCCTGGTTTTGGCACGGTTTGGGCGCGGGTTTCCCGACCTTCCCTGATTCGGTCCTGATTTCCGGTTCATCGGGCGATGTTTGTCAGGCGACCCGCGCTTTCGGCGGCGGGGTCTGTTGTTCCCGATTCTCTTTTCGCTTTTTCTCCGCTTCTGCCATGCGGGCAACCACCCACAAGTTGTGTGTTAGCGTGGCCCAGCCCACCGCCAGTTCCCGATGCTTGAATCCCCTGGCTAACAGCGGGCGGCCCAGGAACACGTTCTTGAAGATTCCAATCCGGGCCTCGGTGCAGGCCCTCCTCTTGAGTCCCTGGCGAAAGCCCTGCTCGTTGGCCAGCCGGTCTGATAACTCGGACACATCGCGCGGACAGAAGCCATCGCCGATTTTCCGCCGTTCCAACATCGCGCTGTTGACCTTGCTTGTTAGGCCGCGGTCGCCCCACACTTGTTTCACATCCAGCCTCTGATCATCCACGAGCCGCTTGAGCGCGGGCCTCGCCAGTGTGACGTCGCTGGGGTTGTCTTGATATAACTTGTAATCGACGATGATTCCATCGCGGTTCTCGCCCAGCCACAGCTTGTTGCCAAACTCAACGGCTGCACCCGCTTTGCCGCGCTTGATGACGTTGACCGAATCATCGTAGAAACTGAGTATTTTGTCTTCATTGGCAACCTTGCGCCCGCCGATCATGCGTTCATGGGCTTGTTTGACGGCGGCGGGAAGCTGATCTAACACGCCATTGATGCGGTCGATGATCTGCTTTGCCTGGGCTTCGCTGAGTGAAGTTTCGTGACGACGGGCCTCGAGTGCTTCGAGATGTGCCTTGGCGTGATGGGCGATGCGTTTCTCCAGAGTCTTCATTTCGCGCAGCACTTGCTTGCGCTGCCTGCGGCTGTCCGCAGCATGGCGCTTGGTGGTCATTTTCATGCAGAGGGTGTTCATTTCACTCAGAATTCCAAGGGCTGTTGTGGCATCCGTTTCTTCAATCCGTGCTTGCGGATGAGCACGGTGGCTTTCATCAGGGTGCGGGCGGCGTCTCGCAATAACACCCAGTCGATGGGGAAATGTATATCTGCTTTCAGACAGGTGCTATCGAAATACACATCTTCTAACAATATAGGCCCGGGCAGGCCGAATGCCGCAGACGGAGGCTCCTCGCTGCCGCCGTTTGGCTCAGAAGCGGCGAGCAGGGCGGTGAACTTTTCGTTGATGACACGCAGGCTTTGCTCGCTGACCCACTGGCCGAACCGATCACTGGAGCTCTTGGAGAAGACTTTGATCGTATCGACCTCTCCGACATGGAGGAACCATTGCAAAAGCGGACTGTCGGCAAGCCGGGCGCAGAAGTCGCGGTGGGCGATCCCTGTTAGTTTGCGGGCGATGTTGGCGCGGAGTGCCAGCACGCTGACGCGGGCGAAGCGCTCCAGGCGTTTGGCGCTGGTGGCGTCGGTGTCGATCCTGCGGTCTGCCAGCGCGATGTTGATAAAATCCTGCTCCAGGCCCGAGGAGGTGAGAATCAGGTCGATGCGCTCAAACAAGGCGCGCTGCTCGCGGTAGTCCAACAAAATCATAGCCACCGAATTCGGGGCATGGGAGTCTTTTCAGGCTCTCATGCCTTCTTTGTTGTTTGCGGTCCAAAGCTTCAGTCGCTTACAGACGACCGCAACGGCTTTTGGCTTTCTCCGAAGAGTTGGCTTGGACATGCGCCGCCGCCTCCCCCGGCCTTTCGGTCGGTTGGGCGGCATCGTTGCGGTCGATGCCGACCGCACAGTGAGAGAACTTCTAAATTCCCATCCACCAGAGTGGATACTTGGATCAGGTGTGATTTCCAACAGACTGGCTAGGACAAATTTCGAGGACTATAAAAGCGCGATTGGAGTTGGCGAGCGAACGCTTTATCTCCGTGCCGCAGAGGAACTGGAGAGCAAGCCCTCCGCATCTTCTTCCGGGATTACGCCTCCTCCCTCAACGCCGTTCGGACTCACCTCGTCAATGAGAAGAAAGCCATCGAGCCGCGCCTCAAGCGCTGGCAGGAACTTTTCCTGACGCTCAAAGCCATTGAGCAGGACCTGTAAAAAAGCAAAAACCGCAGGCCGGTGAAACCAGCCTGCGGTGTGGAATTAAACAGATCTGTCGCGGATTACTCCGCTGCAGCACCTGGAGCTGGCGGAGGGCCGCCAGGGCCACCGGGACCGCGCTTGCCACCGGGGCCATGCTTACCACCGTGGCCAGGACCCATCGGAGGAAGCTCTTCGCCGGCATCGCGCGCAGCCTTGACTTCTTCGCGGCTCAATTTGCCGTCCTTGTCGGCATCGTATTTTTCAAGCAGCGCATTGTGACGGGCTTTCATGTCGGCCTTCATGGCTTCCTTTTCAGTATCGGAAAGCTGGCCGCTTTTATCCGTGTCATACTTCTCGAGCATCTTGGCCTTGCGCTCTTCCGCTTTGGCTTTCATGGCCTCGCGCATGGCTTTCTTCTCGTCGTCGGAAAGCTTGCCATCCTTGTCCGCGTCGAATTTCTCGATCAACTCGGCGGGAATTTCGCGCTTCGGTCCATCCGGGCGCTTTGGCTTGTCTTCGGCGGTTGCAAACGTGCAGGTCCCAATGAGGGCACCTAGGGTAATTAGTGTAGTGGCTTTCATGGTTGGTTTTCTGTTGGATTGGAGAGACACTTTGCTGGTCTCGATTGACCATCAAACCGCGCCCCCCAAAAAAGGTTGCGCGACAATTGACGAATGAGTTGCCACTTCCGCCGCAGCCGTCTTGGATTCCCCTGAAAAATGGCAGACAACCCGCAGCCTCCCACCCAGTCGAAAGCGCTCGTCTTCGGCCGCCGCAGCGCCAGCACCCTGTTTCTTTGGGGACTCGTCACGGCCATCTTCCTCAGCGGCAAATCCTGGGCCGTGCTCGGCCTCATCGGCGCGCTCTCGATGATCGCCACGGTCGAGTATTTCAAAATGCTGCGGACCGCCGCCGTCATGTGCTTCCCCCGCTTCGGCATCCTGCTCGCCGCAGTTTATTGCGGCGGCCTCTACTGGCATTTCCTCCAAGGCGGAAAATCGATCCCCCAGGACATCGACGCCCTCGCGGTCTTCATCGCCATTGCCGGCGCTTTCACTCTCCAGCTCCGCTATCCGATTCGCGGCATCGAAGCGCTGCTCGCCGTGGCGGCGAACCTGCTAGGTTTCGTTTACGTCGCCTTCCTTTTCAACTTCGCAGCCCGCATCACTTTCCTAGTCCCCGGAGCCATTACTGCCCCAGGCGTCGTCAGCAACTCCGGCGCGTTCCTGTTGCTCTGGCTCCTCGCAGTCACCAAGTTCACCGACATGGGAGCCTACATCGTAGGCTCGATGATCGGCCGCCACAAGATGATCCCCCACGTCAGCCCCGGGAAAACCTGGGAAGGCTTCGGCGGTGCGCTGTTATTCTCACAGCTCGCCGCTTGCGGACTCTATCTGTTGTTTCCCCAACAGCTCGCTATCTTCCATCACTGGGGCCACGTCGTCGCCCTTGGATTCATCCTCGCCATCCTCGCCGTCATCGGAGATCTGGCGGAAAGCGTGGTCAAGCGCGCCATCCACGCCAAGGACTCCGGCAGCATGCTCCCCGGCATCGGCGGCTCGCTCGACCTCATCGACAGCATCTGCTTCACCGCGCCCGCGCTCTATTTCTATCTGAAATGGATTCTCCTCCCCGTCGCATGAACGCCCCGTCCCGCAAGCGCCGCGTCGTCCTGCTAGGCTCCACCGGATCCATCGGTTGCTCCACCCTCAAGGTCGCCCGCGAGCTGCCGGAGCAGATCGAAATCATCGCCCTCGCCGCATCCGGCAACATCGAGAAACTCGCCGTCCAAGCCCGCGATACCGGCGTCCGCCACGTCGCCATTTACGACGCGACCAAGGAATCCGCCCTCCGCGCGCTACTCCCCGCCGACGTAAAAATCCACACCGGCGCGGAAGGACTGCTAGAGCTCGCCACACTCGCGGAGGCAGACATCGTGCTCATCGCCATCGTCGGCACCGCCGGTCTCCATCCCGCGCTCGCCGCCATCGAGGCGGGCAAGGATCTCGCCATCGCCTCCAAGGAAATCCTCGTCATGGCCGGCGAAATTATCACCGCCGCCGCCGCTAAGCGCGGCGTCAAACTGCTCCCCGTCGATAGCGAGCACAACGCCATTTTCCAGTGCCTCGACGGCCACCGCGGCGGCGAGGTCGAAGTCGCCCGGCTCATCCTAACCGCATCCGGCGGCCCCTTCCGCACCTTGCCATCGGATCAAATCCGCCACGTCACCCTTGCCCAGGCCCTCAAGCACCCGACTTGGGAAATGGGTCCGAAAATCACCATCGACTCCGCCACCCTTTTCAACAAAGGCCTGGAAATGATCGAGGCCCGTTGGCTGTTCGGAATCGGCATGGAACGCATCGACGTGGTCGTCCACCCGCAGAGCATCATCCACTCGATGGTCGAGTTCACCGACGGCTCGGTGCTCGCCCAGCTCAGCCGGACCGACATGTGCTTTCCCATCCAATACGCACTCACCTGGCCGCGACGAGTTACCGGCGGCCTCCGCCCGCTCGATTTCCCCGCGCTCGCGAAATTAGAATTCGAAGCCCCGCGCAGCGCGGAGTTTCCCGCGCTCGATCTCGCCCGCCGCGCCGGTCTCGCCGGCGGCACCTTGCCCGCCGTTTACAACGCCGCCAACGAAGTCGCCGTCGATGCCTTCCGCGCCGCAAAAATCCCGTTCCCCGGCATTTGGCAATGCGTCGCCGCCGTCATGGACGCCCACTCGATTCAACCTTCCGCCAGCCTCGAGTCCGTCGTTGCGGCGGACCTCTGGGCGCGCGAGACCGCCGCGGCGGTCATCGCCTGCCCCAGTCTTTTCTGATTCCCTGCAACCACTGCCAGAGTATAGATTTCCATCATGCATCTCTTGAGCCGCCTCATCATCCTGTCTTTCCTGCTAGCATTGCCCCACGCCACCGCCACCCCGGCCGATGCCCAGCGAGTCCAGAAATCCTACCAACTCGCGATGGAAAAGTGGGCCTTGGAAACCCGGATTGCAGCGACTCCGGCCGAGCAAACCAAAGCGTGGAGCAGCCGTCCTGACGCCGTCGTTTTCGCCAAACAAATGTGGGCTGGCATCGGCCAGTCGCTCGACCAGGAATGGGCGCTCGAGCCCGCCGCTTGGTTCCTCCAAATCACCCCCGACCTATTCGCTAACAATGAAGCCGGCGTCCCCACCGCCGTCTTCGCCAAGCAAAACGAAGCCATCCGCAAAGCCGTCGGAACCCATCACCTCAACAGCCTCAAACTTATCCCCGTGTGCGTGGCGCTCGCCTCCAGCTCTGATCCTCGGTCGCTCGCCCTGCTTGAGAAAATCCAGTCCGGCAGTCCCGACTCGAAGACCCAGGGCGTCGCCGCTCTCGGGGCCGCCATGCAACTCAAAACCCTCGGCGACGACGGCGAAATCATGCGCAAGCGCCTCACCTACCTCCGCAAGGCGATCATCCAAAGTTCCGCTGTCGAACTCGGCGGCGTCAGCGTGGCCAAGCTCGCCGAGGACGAGCTCTACATCATCCGCTTCCTCTCGAAAGGCCGCGTCGCGCCCGATCTCGCCGGCGTCGATTCCGCCATGCGCCCGCTCTCCCTATCATCTAACAAAGGTAAAGTCATCATCCTCCTCTTCTGGAATAGCAACCTGGCCGATACCCGGCGCGTCATTGAAATCACCGCCGCCACGGAAGCGAAATTCAAGGGCCGGCCTCTCGCCGTGATCGGCGTGAACAACGACCCCGCCGAGAAACTCCGCAGCCTCCAAGCCGACAACACCGTCACTTGGGCCAACTTCTCCGACCCCGAGAACAAGCTCGCCAAGGAATACCGCGTCGGCTCATGGCCGCTCGTTTACGTCCTCGATGGCGAGCGGAAAATCCACTATGCCGGAGCACCCGGCTCGTTCGTGGAACTCACCGCGGACGCTTTGTTAGCAGAGGCGAAACCCGCCGCAGAATAAGAATGTGCTCCGGCTGTCTCAGCCGGATTCCGGGGCTCCGGATTCCGACTGAGACAGTCGGAACACATTCCGGATTTACTTCCCCGCCACTAACAAAAACGGCGCTGGCCGGCGCGTCCCCACGGCCCCGTATTTCGCCACCCGCCAGCCGTCGGCAGCCAGCGCGGTCATCCATGCCTCCACCGCCGACGCCTCCGCCGCACCCGCCGAATGCCCTGGATAACAGATCACGGAAAGCGCCCCGCCGGATCTTAGCAAGCGCGCAGCGACCTCCAGTGCCGACAATGTCCCAGACGCCTCTGTTGTTAGCTCGTGATTCTCACCCGGCAGATAGCCGAGATTGAACATCACCGCCGTCACCGATCGGTCGGCGGCATGCACGTTCATGTTCACATGCGACTCGTGAAAAAACTCCACCCACGCGGCGTCCCCCACCCGCGCCCTCGCCGAGACCAGAGCGGCTTCCTGCACGTCGAACGCGAGCACCTTCCCCTCAGGACCGACACATTCCGCTAGAAAAACCGTGTCGTGGCCGTTGCCCGCCGTCGCGTCAATCACCCGATCACCCGGGCGGATCAGCGGCCGCAGGATTTCCTGCGCCAAAGCCGTCGGGCGCGGCGGAAACAGCGGATTAGCGGGATTCATCGCGGCAAGTTTGTTCGCGAAACACCCGGAAGTCCACTTCCGGCTCGGGCTCAACGCCATCCACCAGCCAGCGCGCAAGCCGTCCCGCCATCCCCGGCGCGTAGAGCGAACCCTTCGAGCCAAGCGCGTTGAACATCCAGCCGCCCTCGTCGAGCGGGCCGATCAATGGCTGGCTGCGGCGCAAAATCGGCCGCACTCCGGCTTCGTGGCCGATCACTTCAAAGACCTCACCGCCAAGACGACTCACGATTTCCTCCACCCGCGCCCTCCCTCTATCAGTCGGCAATTCGTCAAGCTCGTCCCACTCGTAAGTCGAACCCACTTTGAAAACTCCCCCGCCCTGCGGCACCAGCCAGCCTCCAGCGCCGATGCGGATACACGTCTCGTCCCAGCCCTCCGCCCGCAGCGTTAGAATCTCGCCCTTCGCGCAGCGGTGCGCGCCGTAGCGCCCCGCCATCAAGCCCGCCGCACCGTCGCACCAGATCACGTTCTCTGTCTTTTCCGCT
>JAYSYA010000305.1:0-22916 GCA_043716765.1 Akkermansiaceae bacterium | reverse complement strand
GATCGAGAATTCACTCGCACGCCCAAATCTGAGTAGATTGACACCGCCCATCAGAAAGTGCTCGAAGCGCTTACGAAGGGGCTGAATGTGAAATTCTGCTGAGGAAAGTGATGGAAACCCAATCGCAAAAATTGCGGCTTGTCATACCTCAGCAGCATTCCGAATCTCCCAGAATACTCATCTTCCTATCCACTAATGCGCCCACGCGCCTTCACTACGGGCCAAGAGCTGACGGATCGGACGACAAGTTTTTCAAAATCGACAGCTCGCATTTCCGTTTATACGAGCCCGGACGTGATCCCACGCCACTATCGAAACTGACACCACAGAGTCGCCCGCCGAAGGAACCAGCGAATTCGCTTATGAACATGATCTTCGCGACTATCTGGCCCGAAACCTACACCTCATCGAACCATCCTTGCGGCTCTACTCCGACGAAGGAATCACCGGTCTGGAGTTCCCCGTTGGCGGTCGCTTCATCGACATCTTGGCCGTCGATCAGGCAAACAACTACGTCGTCATCGAATTGAAGGTTTCGAAGGGTTACGACCGTGTTGTGGGCCAACTTCTTCGCTACGTGAGTTGGATCAAAAAGAACCATGCGGAAGCCGGCAAGTCAGTTAGGGGAATCATCATTGCAAAGCAGATCAGCGACGATCTCCGCCTGGTGTGTTCGGAGTTACCAGCCGTTTCGCTTTATGAATACTCGCTGGCAGTTTCGGTGAAGCAAATCGCGCTTGAGTGAAACGATGATTCTCACCCCCCGAACGCAGGGGAAAGTATTTTGAATAATGACTCCCTCAAACGAATTCAGAATTGTTGGAAATACAATTGGAGAGTCAGCTGACGCCGCCTTGCATGAATCCATGCTGGATAACTCCGAAGCGGAAGCCATGTCCGATCTCATGGCGATCAAGCAGGCATTGGAGAAAGGCATGGATCTTGAGAGTGCCGTTAGTCTTTACGCAGGCGACTTGGCGCGGAAGCGATTGATCGAGGAGGGGATCCTTACGAATTCGCCTGACGACCATTGACGAACCGTGGACTGTTTCGTGCTTGCACAAAATCCCCCTCATTTCCTCCCGGCAACATCCATCAAAACTCCTGTTCCCCAACCGCCAGCGCCTCCCGGATCGCCTCCGGATGCAGCCTTGCCACCGCCAACAACGTCTTCGCCGCGCCGCTGGGTTCGCCGGTGCCGCGTTCCCATTTGCGGATGGTGGCGAGGGAGACCCCGAGCATGGCGGCGAAGTCCTGCTGGGTGAGATTGAGGTCGGAGAGGACGACCTAATTTCACAAGCTATCATCATCCGCATCCTCGAATCGCTGGCGTTCCACGGCGGGTCGGTTTTCACGGAGCGCTTGGGCATCTTCCGTGGCTTCTCTCAACCACCTAAGTTCTTTCAGAGCTGCTGGAGGCACAGGGCCGATCAGTGCGTCGATGATGGTCGGAGTTCCATCTTGATCGCGCATGATGTTTCACTCGTGGAGATCGCCGACGAGCCACGCACAATTTTCCAACCACATCACCACGACGTCTCAATCCGCAGTCGGTGAACTCAGGAATGATTCCTCGAATTTTCGAGACGGCAATTTGCCTATCCGCTTCGAAAGCGCCGCGCGGGTAGGCCCACGGTTGTTTGGCGATGAGATAGTCACCCGAATCTGAAAGGCCGACGATTTCGGTGGGGTGTCCGCCCGCTTGGTTCAAAACCGCGAGTTTTTCCAGCGTATCTTTCAGCGTCGCATCGCAAGGGACGAGGGCGAAAATCTCCCTCCGCAGTGCGAACCAGCTCGATTTTCTTGCCAAGCGAACCGTTCACCCGAAGATCGAACAATTTGTAAACCACTCCCCATTCCTTGTCGAAATATGGAATTGCTTCGGCTCCCGACGGCAGTGCGGTAAGCAGACTCGAACTTCGAAGCCCGTCCTCGTCGTGATGAATCCCGAATTGGCCGAGAGTAATCAGCGGGACGTCCCGGTCTCTGGCACTCCGCAAGCCGCAAGCACCCGTTGAGCGCATTTCGTCCGAGATTTCTATTTCCCGACCGCCAGCATCTCCCGAATGCAGCAACCGCCAGTAAAGCGGGGAGCCGTTTCACGCGTGATATTCTTGAATGCTCTTCACGGTGAATTCCTTGTCCTTGAGCGAGCGCATCGCCTTCACGGACGCTTCGGCGGCGGAGAGGTTGGTGGCGTGGGAAATCTTTTGGGCGATCGCGGTGGAGCGGATCTGGACTTCGTCGGCACGGGCCTCGTGGCCGGACGGGGTGTTGATGACGAAGTGGATTTCGCGGTTCTTCATCATGTCGATGACGTTCGGGCGGGCCTGCTCGGCGAGTTTGAAGAGGCGGTTGCTCGGGATGCCTTCGGCGACGAGGCGGGCATGGGTGCCGCCGGTGCTGAAGATTTTGAAACCGAGATCCGCGAGATCGCGAGCAACTTGAACGGCGCGGTTTTTATCGAGATCGGCGACGGAGAGGAAGACGTTGCCAGCGGTGGGCAGCGGGTTGAATGCGCTGATTTGCGATTTCGCGTAAGCCATGCCCCAGTCGGCGTCGATGCCCATGACCTCGCCAGTGGACTTCATTTCCGGGCCGAGCACGATGTCGATGCCGGGGAAGCGGTTCCACGGGAAGACAGCTTCCTTCACCGAGAAATGTGGCGGAACGATGGTCTGAGTGTAGCCGAGGTCCTTGAGTTTTTCGCCGACCATGACTTTCGCGGCGAGCTTGGCGAGGGAAACACCGGTGGCCTTGCTAACGAAGGGCACGGTGCGGGAAGCACGCGGGTTGACCTCGATCACGTAGAGTTGCTCGTCCTTCACCGCGAACTGGATGTTCATCAAACCGATGACCTTGAGCTCGCGGGCGAGTTCGATGGCGGCGCGGGTGATTTCAGCCTTGATAGATTCTGATAGCGAAAACGCCGGGATGACGCAGGCGGAGTCGCCGGAGTGGATGCCGGCCTGCTCGATGTGCTCCATGATGGCGCCGATCACGGAAGTTTCGCCATCGCTGATGCAATCGACGTCCACTTCGGTCGCGTTGTCGAGGAAGCGGTCGACGAGGACGGGGCGCTCGGGCGAGGCGATGACGGCCTCGCGCATGTAGCGGGAGAGCTCGGTGTCGTTGTAAACGATCATCATCCCGCGGCCGCCGAGCACGAAGGACGGGCGGACAAGGACCGGATAGGTGATGCGGTTAGCGATGACGATGGCTTCCGCTTCGTTGGTGGCGGTGCCGGCTTCGGCTTGCTTGAGGTTGAGCTTGTCGAGCAGGGCGGAGAAGAATTTCCGATCTTCCGCTTGTTCGATTGATTTCGGCGAGGTGCCGATGATCGGGACCCCGTGGCGTTCCAAGTCGGCGGCGAGGTTGAGCGGGGTTTGACCGCCGAACTGGACGATGACGCCGAAGGGTTTTTCCTGGTCGCAGATGTTGAGCACGTCTTCTAACGTGAGCGGCTCGAAGAAGAGTTTGTCCGAGGTGTCGTAGTCCGTGGAAACGGTCTCGGGGTTCGAATTCACCATGATGGTTTCGTAGCCGAGCTCCTTCAACGCGAAGGCGGCGTGGACGCAGCAGTAGTCGAACTCGATGCCTTGGCCGATCCGGTTAGGGCCGCCGCCGAGGATGATGATTTTCTTTTTGTCCGACTGGCGGGCTTCGTTTTCATCGCCGTAGGTGGAGTAGAAATACGGGGTGTAGGCTTCGAATTCGGCGGCACAGGTATCGACGAGGCGGTAACCGGGGATGATGCCTTTCGATTTGCGCTCGGCGCGGACTTCGTCTTCGGACGTGCCTTTGGCAAGGGCGATCTGGCGGTCGGAGAAACCGAGTTTTTTCGCGCGCTTGAGGTCGAGTTCCGCGAGCTGCTGGCCTTCCTCGGCGATTTGCTGGAGGTGGCGGAGAAACCACGGATCAATCTGAGTCGCGTCGAAAGTTTCCTCCAGTGTCCAGCCGTTCACAAACGCGGTTTGCAGCCAGAAAATGCGCTCGGCGTTAGGGATCTGGAGCTTGCGGGCGATCTCGTCGCGGGTCGGGTTTTGCGGATCCTTCTTGTCGAAGCCGAAGCCCCAGCGGCCGGTTTCGAGCGAGCGCAGGCATTTCTGCATGGATTCTTTGAAGGTGCGGCCAATCGACATCGCCTCGCCGACGGATTTCATCGAGGTGGTTAGGACTGGGTTCGCCATCGGGAATTTTTCGAAGGTGAATCGCGGGATTTTGGTGACCACGTAGTCGATCGTCGGCTCGAACGAGGCGGGCGTGACGCGGGTGATGTCGTTAGGAAGTTCGTCAAGTGTGTAGCCGACGGCGAGCTTCGCGGCGATCTTGGCGATCGGAAATCCAGTCGCTTTCGAGGCGAGCGCGGACGAGCGAGAAACCCGTGGATTCATCTCAATGACGATCATCCGGCCGGTTTTCGGGCAGGTAGCGAACTGGATGTTCGAGCCGCCGGTCTCCACACCGATCTCACGGATGACGGCAAATGACGCGTCGCGCATGATTTGGTATTCGCGGTCGGTGAGCGTCTGGATCGGCGCGACGGTGATGGAATCGCCGGTGTGAACGCCCATCGGATCGAGGTTCTCGATCGAGCAAATGACCACGCAGTTGTCGGCACAGTCACGCATGACTTCCATTTCGAATTCCTTCCAGCCGAGCAAAGATTCATCGATGAGGACCTCGGAAACCGGGGAAAGATCGAGGCCGCGGTGGATGATTTCCTCATATTCCTCGCGGTTGTAGGCGATCCCGCCACCTTGGCCGCCGAGTGTGAAAGCCGGGCGGACGATGAGGGGAAAGGTGCCGATTTCCTCGGCCACCTTGCGCGCCTCGTCCATCGTGTGGGCGATTCCGGAGCGCGGCATGTCGAGGCCGATCCGGATCATCGCCTCTTTGAAAAGCTGGCGGTCCTCGCCCATGTCGATCGCCGCGGCCTTGGCTCCGATCATTTTGACGCCGTGTTTGTCGAGCGTGCCGGACTTGAAGAGCGACATCGAGGTGTTGAGCGCTGTCTGGCCGCCGAGCGTCGGAAGAAGCGCGTCTGGCTTCTCGCGGATGATGATTTTTTCGACTACCTCGGGCGTGATCGGCTCGATGTAAGTGCGGTGGGCGAATTCCGGATCGGTCATAATCGTCGCCGGATTCGAGTTCACGAGGATGACTTCATAGCCTTCTTCCTTCAACGCCTTGCACGCCTGGACGCCGGAATAGTCGAATTCGCAGCCTTGGCCGATAACGATGGGGCCGGAGCCGATGACGAGAATTTTCCGGATCGAGGTGTCTTTAGGCATGGTAGGAGAAGGTTCGGGAAAGGCCGCCGGGCGGCTAAATTTCGAGGTGTGTGGCAGGGATCACCGGGCTTGTAAAGGGCGGGATGCGGCGAAGATCGAAGATTGCGGATGCGGCGGCCCCCTGTGGAAATCATGCGTCACGACAAAAGGCCGCCGCCCATTTCTGGGCGGCGGCCAACTTGATAACCCACACACAAGACGCGCTCGAAATCAGAACGAATAGTTCAGACCGATGGAGCCACCATGACTGTCGAGCCCTTCGTCCTCGACCGAAATCTCGCCCCGGTAGCCGACGTCCATCGACAGCCGTTCCGACAGCGAGAAGCCCACACCCGCGGTGAGCAGGATCGCTGAGTCTTGCGCGGCTCCATCCACGGAGAAGGTATTCCCCGCGAACTCAGCTTCGGCATCAATTCTATCGTCCTCAAACTCGTGGGCGTAGGTGATTGACGCATAAGGACGGACCTTGCCGAAAGTGCCATCCATCCGATAGCCAATCAAACCGCGGAGCGACTCGACCTCGTAGCTTCCCACCGAAAATGGAAGCGGGCCGCTTTCGTCGAAGCTGTCGACATCCACGTTCTGGTATTCAAGACCGACGAACGGGCCGTGTTTGAAACCATCGTTGCCCATGCTGTAGCCAATCGTCCAGAGCGCTTGGAGGCTGTCGGCATCGGTGTTGCCATCGCCGTCCAAGCCGAAAAGATTATCACCGCTGCGGGACGAGTCCATGTCGTGAGTGCCGTAACCGACGAGGAAGTCGGAATAGATCCCTCTGGGCTCGCCCCAAGTGCCGTAAATCGCACCGCGGAAGCTGTCCACCTCCGAGTCGCCATAATCTCCGTCGAAGTCACTCGAGGAACCATCGAGCACGATGCCAAGGATCCAAGCCGGAGCCACCCGCCAGTCGAAGCCAGCAGTAAACGCACCGGTGTCGCCGTCGAAGTCGCTCAAGGAATCATCCCCGCTGTAATCCAGCCAGTCATGCGAGTAGGCACCCCAGACATTGGCATTGCTGGAAGTGGTTCTGGTGCTAGGGGCGGACATCACCCCACCTTTGGCATCTTGCGAACCCGGCGTGGTGATAGTCATTCCGCCGCGACGGATCGCGGCAAGATGTTCCTGAGTCATCCGATGCAGGCGATAGTTGCTGTTCACCACGGCAATCCCTTGGGCGAGGTAAGCGTCCGGACTCAGGCTTGCGAGGGTTTGCTGGACCGTGGAGAGGTCCGAGTAATCCAGCGCGGCGATGAGGTCTTGCACGTTGGCATCCGTGGAATCGAGCGATTGGTCAATCGCCTCGCCTAACGAGGACTGGTTGGACGTCAGTCCGTCAAGGTCCGAGAAGTTGTGCTCGATGGTGACGACGAGGTTGGTTCCTGCGTCAGCAAGACCCAGCTCGGCGAATTCGGATACCAGCACGGAATTCAGGTTATTCGAACCGATCTGGTTAGAGAAGAACGGTCCGTTGTCGTCAACATTGTTATTAAACTGCACTCCAACCGCTGCCAACGGATTGAAGTTGGCGATAACCACATCGCTGTCCACGATGGTGTAAGTGCCGTCGTTGATAGACCTGTTAATATTGGTCGGTGAGATACGGATGCCCGCGCCATTAACATCATAAATATTGCCGAGACCATTCTGAATGATGAGGTCGCTGTTCACACCGTTTGCAAGGGCGGTCTGTGGTGCGATGTCGAACCGAATGAACGAGCCCGCAGTGTGGGTGACGTCACCCGTGATGGTGAGCTCGCCAATCGAGTTAAGCGGGTTGACCGCATCGTCAATATTGATTGGCGTCTCCCCGGCGCTGATGCCGGCACCCGCCGAGAGTTCGATGTTAGCATTCCAGGTTCCGGTGCCGCCGAGACCGGTTCCATCATGGAAGATCGTCGTTTGGGTGCCTTCAAGAATGCCACCAATCGTGCCGTTGATGTAAAGCCCGCCGGAATCCAAGTTGATGGTGTCTGTTAAAACGGTGAAGAGTGGATCGCCGCTGGTTCCGATGAAGGCGGTGCCAGTGCCGACTTTGAAGATCTCCTCCATGATGACATCGCCGTGGACCTCGTTGCTGATGCCGAGTGGCACTGTCTTACCACCGGTAAAGGTGAGGATATCGTCGCCCGCTTCGCCGTCGATCGCTCCGTTGACGATCGATCCGAGATCAAGGAACACATCATCATCGCCGGCCCCCGTGGTGATGGCCACGCCGCCGGTTCCGGTAATGGTGTCACTGTTAATCACTTGGTCGTTATCCGCGCCAAAGATGGAGATGCCTTGGAAGGCGGAAATGGTGCCGCTGTTGTTGATGAAGGTATCCCCGCCCACCCCGCCGCCGATGACTTCGATGCCGTTGTCACCTGCAGCCGCACCGCCGCTGATTATGCCTTCGTTGGTGACGGAGCCGTAGTTCAAGACCACCCCATTACCGCCGCCGAAAATCGTGCCGGTAGACTTGTTGACGATGATTGCGTCGTCTCCGAGAACAATCCCGCTGCCGATCCCGTTAATGTTCGAGTCGCCGTCAATAAGGCCGGAATTATGGACCACCACATTATTGGAAAGCGGAGAAAAAATTCCGCCTGCGATACCCTCGATCGTTCCCGAATTGGCAATCACCGAGTCGTCACCCAAAAGGACGATGCCGTCAGATCCCAAAGCAGCCAGAGTGCCTGCATTATGGAGGGTGATTTGATTGTTGTCTGCGTTCAGGCCGCTGTCTCCGCCAGTGATGGAACCCAAGTTGCGGATCCCGAAGATCTCGGACAAAGCGTTGGGGTCGGCTGGATTAAATAAAGGGTCGAAATAGCCCAAGCTGTTGACATTGATTCCATTGTTGACGCCATCCGGATTGAGAATGACGCCGGCATTGATCTCAACGATCGGCGAGGTCCCGCCGTCCGCGTTGATATAATTTGCCCCGCTATCCAAGGTGGTCACAGTCAAGCTGCCATCTAGAGCAGTGGCGAGCGGTGCCGCCGGTGCCATCTGTGTCATCTGTGTCATCGCGGGAATTATAATCAAGGCGGGGAGGCTTTTGCGGATTAAGTGTCTAAATTTCGGTTTCATAGTTCGCTTTTTGTTATTGTTAGAAGTTGGCAAATTGGTTTTACGTCAATTAACCAATTACGCATATGAACGATCCAGTCAGTTCATTCAAGAAAAAAGAGGGTCGTTTTTTCATAAAAGAAGGTAGGGTTAAAAAAACTTACGTGTTACTACCTTCACCGAACGTGATGATACGCCCGCCTTAAATAAGCATTCCACTTTAGCAAATTCAGCCCGGCGTGCAGGAGCAGACCGGCAGACTGGCAGAAACTATCACACTGTTTCGTGATCCCGCCGCGGCTCCATAAGCTCGCGTTACTAACATCTTAACAGGTGCGGCGACATGCATCGCCGCCGACCATCCCGCTGCACCGAAGACGCTATTTCTTGCCGGCCGCAGGGGTCATTCCGGGGACCGTCGGCCGCCAATCCTTGCCCACCCGCATGAGCCCGCGGAGGATCTCATCCACTCTCAACTCCACCTGGGCTTGGCTCCAGAGACCTTGGAATTCAAAAACCTTTTCCTTGCCGGAGATGATGATCACATGGGGCGGCTTGGTGACGCCATGAGCTTTTGCAAGCTCGGGATGGCTCGTGAAATCCACGCGGCTGATGACCACGAGCTTGCCGTATTTTTTCTGCACCTTGTTCAAAATGTCGGCAAGCTGCTCGCTGGCCGGATCACCGGGCCGATGGTGGTGGATGATGGCGAGTCCTTTTTCCGGGCTCAGGGTGACGACTTGATTTTCAGGCTTCTTCGTCGCTGCGGCGACGGGTTTTTGATAGAGCCAAACTCCCGCGGCGAACGCGATCACCACTCCGACAAATAGGATTCTCTTAATCAGCGAGGCCCGCTCTTCGTGAGTCATGGCCGGATGTTTGTGAGATTATTCTGAATATCAATATCAATTATTCTGAGGCCGCGATGACCGGCAAATCGTTTCGTTTGCAGCCCTGTCCAAGGCTTGCAGATGGATTCCCCGACTCCGCCCAATTCCATCTTGACCTGTTCAGACGATCATCTTCAACTGTCGCCATGAGCCTGCAACTGTTATCCAGCCGCCTCAAGCAGACCTTCGGCTACGACGAATTCCGCCCGCTGCAGCAGGAGATCATGGAAGCCTCGCTGGAGGGCCGGGACGCGGTCGCTATTCTGCCCACCGGCGCGGGGAAAAGCCTTTGCTATCAGTTGCCCGCTCTGATCCGCGAAGGCCTAACTGTCGTTGTCTCGCCGCTCATCGCGCTGATGAAGGACCAAGTCGACCAACTCGAAGCCAGCGGCGTGGCGGCCACGTTCCTCAACTCGTCGCTGGACGGAAACGAAGCGCGGCGGCGGCTCGACGCACTCGATGCCGGGGGATACCAGCTGCTTTACGTCGCGCCGGAGCGGCTGATGCTGCCGGATTTCCTGGCATGCCTGAAGGGTTGGAACATCGCCGCGCTGGCGGTGGACGAGGCGCACTGCATCAGTGAGTGGGGCCACGATTTCCGCCCGGAATACCGCCGCCTCAAAGAGGTGCGGCAGCTGATTCCTCACATCCCGGTGCTCGCCCTCACCGCCACCGCCACGGAGCGCGTGCGCGAGGACATCGTCAAACAACTCGAACTCCGCGAGCCGGAGGTTTTCCTCGCGAGCTTCAACCGGCCGAATTTGAAATACCAAGTCATCGCCAAGTCCGGCGCAGCGGCGCAGGTTTGCAACTTCGCCAGCGCCCGGCCGGAAGACTCCGGCATCGTTTACTGCCAGTCGCGCAAAAGCACCGAGGCCCTCGCCGCCACCCTGCGCGCGCAGGGATTTTCCGCCGTCGCCTATCACGCCGGGCTCGATCCGGCGGAGCGCGCGAAGAACCAGGACGCCTTCCTCCGCGACGAGGCCAAGATCGTCTGCGCCACCGTCGCCTTCGGCATGGGCATCAACAAACCCAACGTCCGCTACGTCATCCACGCCGACTTGCCGAAAAACATCGAGGGCTACTATCAGGAAACCGGCCGCGCCGGCCGCGATGGGCTGCCCGCCGACTGCCTGCTGCTATTCTCCCGCGGCGACGTGATGAAGCTGCTCAAATTCCTCGAAGACATCCCCGACGAACAAGCCCGCAACGTCGCCCACCGCCAGCTCGACCAAATGACCCATTTCGCCGAGAACGACGCCTGCCGCCGCATCGGGCTGCTCGGTTATTTCGGCGAAATTTGGCCTGCGGAAAACTGCGGCGGCTGCGACCATTGCCTTCATCCCCGCGAGAAATGGGACGCCACCACGGATGTCCAGAAACTCCTCAGCTGCGTCCTCCGCATCCGCCAAGCCGGGAATTTCAGCGTCGGTCTCAATCACGTTTCGGAAGTCCTCACCGGCGGCTTGTCCGAGAAAATCCAACGCTGGAAACACGACGCGCTCACCACCCACGGCATCGGCAAGGACCAGCCGCGGCCGTATTGGGTGGATCTCGGCAGGCAGTTGCTGCGGCTCGGCTTGTTAGCCGGGAGCGCGGATAAATTTCCCACCGTCAGCGTCAGCCAGCTCGGGATCGACACCCTGAAAAAGCGCGAGACCGTGATGCTCACCCGCGCCCTGGAAACCCCGCGCGCCAAGTCCGTCGTCCGCAGCGGCGAGATCCCCTGCGACCCCGGCCTGTTCGAATCCTTGCGTGTCCTGCGCAAGGAATTGGCCGACGCACGCAACGTGCCGCCATACGTGGTTTTTTCCGACGTCACGCTCCGCCATTTTAGCCGCGACTACCCACAGGACGATGCCGCGCTACTGCGCATTCCGGGAGTGGGTGAGAAAAAACGCGAGGACTACGGCGAGGCGTTTCTCGCCGCGATCCGCCAGTGGCTCAGCGCAAATCCGTCCCAGGAATTCGCCGCGCTCGCGCCCGCCGCCGCTCCCGAGCCCCGCGGGCCGGGAATTCTCAATGGCACCGCCCAGCTCACACTCGAACTCTGGACAAGCGGCAAGTCCATCGCCCAGATCGTGGAAATTCGCGGCCTCGCCGAGACCACCATCGAGAACCACCTCGCCCAAGCCATCGAAAACGGCGAGCCGCTCGATCCCCGCGCCTTCTACAGCGCCGCCGAGGAACAGCAAATGCAAGCCGCCCTTGACGGCTACAACGAGGCCTCGCTCAAGCCGGTGTTCGAACAACTTGAAGGCCGCATCAGCTACGGCAAACTCCGGCTTTACCGGGCGATCTCGGCCCGGCACGAGACCGCCGGCTGATTCCCGCCGCCGATCCGCATCAGCCTTGCATGCAGGCACCGAAACCCTTAGGCAATGTGCCGATGCCCGGCGAAAATCTCAAACCGCAGCGAAATCCGTCCTGGTCCGGCACCCTCTTGCGGGTGGTCCTGATTTGTGGGGGGTCGGTGGCCATTTTGCTGCCCGCCTGGCTGCCCAACCGGCCTTCCGTGCCCATCGAGCGCGGCACGGTTGAGCTGCTGCAGGCGTTTCTGCTCGCCGCCGCCGCCGCGGTGATCCTCGGCGCGTCCGCCCATGCCGGGCCCAACCGCCCGGTCTGCCGGGTGCTTGCCTTGGGACTGCTCGCCGCCTTCGTCGGCGAAATCGACGATTTCATTTCCGGAATCATGCGAATCAACTTTCCGGAAGGATGGGTGGTGGGCTTCATCCTGTTATACGCGTTCGTCACCAGCTATCGCCACCGGCGGGTCATGTTTCATTTCTTTTCCACCATGGGAAATCATGCCGGCTCGGGACTCATCGGCTCGGCATTGCTTATTATTTACGTGTTCAACCACGTCATCGGCAGTGCGCGGTTTTGGAAGGCCACGCTCGGGACCGCCTTCTCGCCGGAGGTCCCGAGGATCTGCAAAAGCTATCTGGAACTGCTCGCCTTCTATCTGATCTTCATCGGTATTCTCGGCCTGTCCATCACCTTGGCGAGGCGCCGGGAGCCAGCGTAACCACTCCGCCATGTTTCACATCGTCCTTATCGAACCCGAGATCCCGCACAACGCCGGGGCGGCCGGCCGACTCGCGCTCGCAACCGGCTCGACGCTCCACCTCGTCGAACCGCTGGGATTTTCCCTCGAAGACAAATACGTCCGCCGCACCGGCCTCGACTATTGGCAGCAGGTGAAACTGCGCGTTTGGAAATCCTTCGACGAGCTGCGCGCCGCGGCCGACGACGGTGCGGGCTTCTGGTTCCTCAGCACCAAAGCGACCACCTCACCGTGGCAGGCGGAATTCCAAGCCGGCGACTACCTCGTCTTCGGCCGCGAGACCCGCGGCCTACCCGAAGAACTCGTTACCCAAGCCGGCGACCACGCGCTGCGAATCCCGATGGCCCCCGGCGGCACCCGCAGCCTGAACCTCTCCACCGCCGTCGCCATCGTCCTTTACGAAGCCGCTCGCCAGCAGGACCCGGCCTGGTGAGCCCCCTGCTTTCATGAAAAGTGCGTAAAGCGGCGGGCGAGTCAAAAAACCCCCGCCGAGCGCGCCAAAGAGGCCGTAGGAAACGAGCCGGGTGCCGTGATAGGCGATGCGGCGGTGAGTCGCTCGCCCTCGGATTTCGCAAGAGTGCCGAGTCCGCACGCGATGGGGCCGCACATCCCGACGCAGTGGAAACTAGTCACAAGTCCGGCGGCTAGGGCAGCGCCGGTGGTCATCAGCGTTTCACTTCGATTTGCTGCGGCGCGAATTTCACGGCCACGGAAATCAGCGTGGACCACGCCGTGAGCAGGACGAGGAAGGCGAGCACGACATAGATCCAGGGATGGCGGGAGACGAATTCGGAGATGGTTTTCATCGGTGGTTAGGGCTTGGGGGATGGATTGCGGGTTTGGGCCCTGAAAGCGGGCGGATTTCTCCAAGACGACATCACGGGGATCGGCGTGGACCTCGATGACGATGTCCGAGGTGCCGGTGTAGGCGGCGACAGGCCCCGCCGCACCAGATCCGGCCGAGCAGCGAGGTGGTGAAAAACAGCGAGAAGCCCATCCCACTGATCGCGAAGAACATCACCCACACACGGAGACCAAGTTCGAAGATTTGGGCGCGGCCATGAAAGAGTTTGAGAAGTTCGCATCCGTCTGTCCACCCCACTCCGCATCGCCTGTGCAAGACCACGCAGGCCTTGCCTGTCATTTTCCACCACGATTTTCAGCGTCCGGCGCGGTCTGATGCTGGCCAAACGAAAATGAGCGTGCCACGCTGTTTGCATGTTCCGAAAAACTCTCCTGTTATTGCTCGCCGGACTCGTCGCTGGTTCGGTCCAACTGAGTGCCCAAGACGTCACCCCTGCGCCCCCCGCCAAACCAGGCGATTCGCCCGGGCCGAACCGCTTCTGGCAGGCGGCGCTTGCCGGCGGTCACTACATGGTCGCGCTCGACCGGATTTCCGCGGTTAGCCGACACAAATACCTGCTCGACGGGGCTGTGCTTGTGGACGAAGTCACGGTGGATTCGCTGGGCCAGGCGCTTGCCCGGTTCTATTTTATCAGTCCGGTGACGGACGCAGCGCCGGGCAATGCGGTGGGCGAAATCGCGAAACGCGGGCGCGAGCTGGTGGAAAAAGCCGCCGACCGCGCTGGCAGCGATGTCCAAGACATGGTCATCAAAAAATACCCGGACACCAGCCACGCCCGGACCATCGAATTCCGCATTCTCTCGGAAAAGGAGCTTTCCGCGCTCTATGCCAGCGTCCGCAGTGCTTGGGAAACCGGGCGCGGCCGACAGTTCAGCGCGAAGTGAGAATTTCGACGATTGCGGAAACTTGGTCGGCTTGGGGGATCGTCAGAACCACGGCGCGAAATTGGAATTCTGGTTTTCCTCGCGCACGACTTTTGCGGCGGTGCCAACGTAGGCGCTTTCTCAACGGTGATTTCAGCCTGCCAAATCATTTTATGTATTGCCGGGCCTCGCTTCATGTAATACAAATACGCCATGCAAACACTGGTTCTGCGCATCCCCGACGACTTGGCCAGGGAATTGGAAGCCGAGGCCAAGAAGACCCATCTGACGAAATCGGAAGTCGCCCGCAGGCGGCTCATCGCAGCAGGTTCGCAAACCCACAATGCAGCCTCCGGCTTCGATCTCATCGCGGATTTGGTCGGCACCGTAGAGGGTGAGCCTACCGATATGAGTGCCCGGAAAAAGGAATACCTTAAATCGACAAGTTATGGGAAATCCCGTCATCGTTGACGCCTCGTTTCTCGTCGCCCTCTGGCGGAAGAACGATCAGAACCACCCATGGGCCATCCAGCAGGCGCAGCTTCATCCTCCACCATGGATCACCTGCGAGTCGGTTCTTTCCGAGGCCGATCACCTCCTCGCCCCCGACGGCTGCGCCACCCTCCGCCTTGCCTGCCGCCGCGGCGCTCTCCGGATTGCCCCGCTGCATGAGGACGCCTTCATCCCGGTCCTCGATCTTTTGGACAAATATGCCGATGTCCCGATGAGCATCGCCGATGCCTCTCTGGTCCGCCTCACGGAGATCCTGCCCGATCCACTCCTTCTCACCACCGACTCCGACTTCAAAATCTACCGCCGCCTCGGCCGTCGGGTGATCCCTACGCGAATGCCCTGAGATCCCGTCCACCCACCGCGCCGCCCTCGCCCCCCCCAATCTCTTCTCCCACTTTCCTCGTTCCCCGCAATCTCCCCGAAGTTAGACTTCCGCCAATCCCATTTCGTCCTCTTCCCAATCAGAAAATCGTCAATCCATCCCTCTTGCCATGGGCTTCAGCCTCACATCACCCGCCGATCAAAGTGTCCATTATCCGCGCCAATGCTTGTTAGTCAGGATTGCGGTAGGAACCGCCGTTGCCGGCGGCCCCCCGCGCAGATCCGTACGTGAAGAATTACCTCATACGGCTCTTGCCTTGAGTCGGGCGCGAAAGCATTGATCTGGATAGTGATGGATAATGCGGGCTTTCGGCAGGTGTCGCCGAACTAACAAATGCATACGCGCCCAAGTCCAGCTGCTCTTTCCTCGCTGGCTGCGCCTGCGGATCGTCCATAGCCAGTGGCGAGTTACCTCATCCACAAAGCGCCCAATCCGGTGGCTGTTGCTCGGCACGGCAGCCCCTAGTCGCAAGGGGTAAGCGACAAGCGTGGGTTTAGGGCAAAATTTCGAGGTCTAAATCGAGAATTCTCCCTACGGGAAATTGTGAGGCACGGATTCATTGGGCGAAATTGAGCGATGTTTATCGCTATGTCTCGCCTCATGGAATCTGGGTCACTTTGAGACGGGCGAATTCTTTCGGTAGTCCGGTAGGGAGAGTGTAGGTCATCGTTGATTGCGCAGCATTATTGGCAACCACGACTGACCAGGTCGCAAGGGTGGTGGAGGTCTCGATCTCGTAAGTGAGATCGCCGTTGGCGAAAGCCTCGCTGCCCTTGGTGAAGCTCAGGACTCCCCCGATGAAGGTTCCGGCTGGAACGCTGGAGGTCGTCGGATTGAGCCCGAGGGCGTATTCGACGAGATTGGAGAGTCCATCCTTATCGAAGTCGCCGGTGGCGGGTTCGCCGTTGATGCCATTGGCCGTGGCCCAAGTGGAGAAATTGGCAGTGGCCGCGCCGACCTGAATTTTTCCGTTGCCGGTGATGAGGCCGCCGGAGTTGGTGGAGTCGAAAGTGCCGGTGGTTTTCACCGATCCGCCCAGGTCAAGCGACGCGACGATGTCGGTGCCGGTGTAGTTGAGATTCAAGGTCGCTCCGGTGGCAATGGTCAGGGTGGAGGCGTCCGCGAGATAAGGGGAACTCAGGCTGAGCGTGCCGACTGAGACGGTGGTGTTGCCGGTGTAGGTGTTCGCTCCCGTGAGCACCCAAGTGCCGACGCCGCTTTTGGTAAGACTGGTCGCGTTGGTGCCTTGGTTAGTCAGCCCAATCGCGAAAGTATTGGCTCCCGTATTGGAACCGGTAAGGTTCAGGGAGCGCGTGCCAACCGTTTCGAAGAGATTGATGTTTGCCCCCGTGTGAGTGAAACTCAGCGTGCCGGAGCCCGTGCCGGAGGCATCAATCGTGTTCGTGGCGGAGTTAAGCAGGCGAATCTGGCGATTGGTGCTTTGCGCGGTGGAGCCGGTGTATTGCAGGGTGCCGCCTTGGAAGTGGAGCCCGATCCCGGTGGTCGCGGAATTGCCCCCGTTGGTCTCGGAAGTGGCTAGACGGCTGCCCATGGCACTCGCTACGCCGTAGTTGGAAAAGCTGGCCAGGTTCAGGGTCGTGCCTGCGCCGATGACGAAGACGCCGGGCGTCGTGTTCGCGGCATTGGTGATCCTGAGCGTGCCGGTGCCCGAAAGGGTCGTGTTGCCGGTGTAGGTGTTCGCAGCGGTGAGAGTGATGGTGCCAGCGCCGCTTTTGATGAGAGTGCCGCCGTTGCTAGTCAGGGCGGTTGCCCAAGTCACTGTCTGGCCGTTGGTGTTCACATTATAGCCTTGGTTGACTGCGGTGCTGAAACGCCCTGAGTAGTCGTTGTTGTTGCTGGGCGAGTATTGCAGCGTGCCGCCGTTCAACACGATTGAACCCGGATTGCTCGCCGCTGAATTGCCCAATGGGCCGCTGGTGCCGGCGATTTCCGCAATGCCCAGATTGATCGTGCCCGCGCTGAGCGTGGTGACGCCCGTGTAGGTGTTTGTTCCCGTCAGGGTCAGCGTGTTGGGTCCTAGTTTTGCAAGTCCCAAGGCACCTTGCGTGGTGTCGCCCAGATTGGCAGCGAAGGTCCGGTTGCCTGTGGATGTGTCAAAGCCGATGGAGGAACCGGCGGTGAAATTGGTAGTTCCCAGCATGGTCGCGATGTCGCCATCGCTCACCGCGTTTCTCACTCCGAGGATGGCATTCAGGGCGACGGAGAACCGTCCGTTGGTGTTGAAGCCGGGAAGTGACGCGGTCTGTCCGATCGATAGCGCTCCCACGTTGATGAGGGTGTTGCCGGTGTAGGTGTTCGCAGCGGTGAGAGTGATGGTGCCAGCGCCGCTTTTGATGAGAGTGCCGCCGTTGCTAGTCAGGGCCGTTGCCCAAGTCACTGTCTGGCCGTTGGTGTCCACATTATAGACTTGGTTGACTGCGGTGCTGAAACGCCCTGAGTAGTCGTTGTTGTTGCTGGGCGAGTATTGCAGCGTGCCGCCGTTCAGCACGATTGAACCCGGATTGCTCGCAGATGAATTGCCCAATGGGCCGCTGGTGCCGGCGATTTCCGCAATGCCTAGATTGATCGTGCCGGTGCTGAGCGTGGTGACCCCCGTATAGGTGTTCGCGCCAGTCATGGTGAGCGTGTTTGTGCCGATTTTCGTCAAGCCACCATTGAGCGCGGTGGCGTGGGTGAGGAGGGCTTGGGTAATTGTGATGGCACCTGCCGTGGTGTCGAACTGAGCTCCGCCAGTCTTGATGAAGGCACTGGTCAGACCACCCATGTAGGTCGCGCTGGCCGCCGCGTTTTTCAAGGTGCCGCCGTCGAAATTGATCGTCGCGGTGGTCCCCGCGCCGCGCGCCGTAGGGAAGGCCGGCAGCGTCACCACACCTATGCTGCCGATATTCATTGTGACGACGCCCGTGCTGCCGGCCCCGAGCAAAGTGAAGTTCGTCGTGCTAAACGTGCCGCCGGTGACGGTGAACGTTGAATTGAGTCCGCTGTTCCCGCCGCCAATCGTCAGGGTTCCCACCGTCGCCGTCCCACCCGTTTGATTGAAGAGATTGGTAGTATTATTCGCAGCGGAGTCGGAGCGTCCCACCATCAAGAGGGCGTTGGATGCGTTGAGAATACCGGTGCCGCTGAGATTGAAGGTCGAAGTTCCAGCAGCGTTGGTGCCCAGTATGATTCCGCGATTAGTGGACGTGGATGTAGTCAAGGATCCGGCACTCAGATTATACGTGCCGTTGCCGGTGCCATTACCCAAAAGCAACTGGTTCTGGGTCGCGCTCAGGGTCAATGTCCCGCCGGTCTGATTGACGATACCGATGGCAGTGCTGCCGTTTCCGACATAAAAGGCTCCCGAAGTGAAGGTGCCGTTCGAAATGTTCAGCGTGCCGGTCGATGCGGCGACGTTACCGACGTTGAATCCGTTGGTTGCCGTGACGGTTTGATTTCCTGAGAGGACCAGCGTGCCCGCGCCGACGTTGGTGGAACCGCCGTAGGTATTCGCGCCGGAAAGCGTGAGGGTGCCCGTGCCGCTTTTAGTCAGGCTCGTCGCCGCGCCCGCGAGGACCGAGCTGATGGAGTCCGTCGCGTTGTCGGCGGTCATGGTGGCCGCTGCAACGAGGGTAATGGTTCCGCCGGTGAGGGCGATGTCTCCTGAGCCGGAAGCAAAGGTAATATTACCCGAACTCACCGTGCCCACGGCGATCGTGCCCGCACCCAAGCCGGTCGCGCCGTTACCGAAGTGGGTCGTGTCCGTGGTGGCGGTGGCGCTGGAAAAGGTTCCCGCCCCACCGGCGGCGTCGGTATTCCAAAAAGTATCCGTGCCCCAAGTGCCGCTTGCGGTGCCAAAGCCGGCGGTGGTGGCGTCCGTATCCCAATAGAGAGCCGCCCCATTTGCAGCCTGACTTCCCAGCATCATCGTGATGGAGGCGGCGAGGACTGAAGAGGAACGGAGGGAGGATTTAAAGAAGGGGAATAAATGGTTTTTCATAATGGGTAAGTAACAAACGTGGGTTTAGGGCAAAAAAATGGAAGCTTAATTTAGGGGGGGCGAGAATTCTCCCAGGGCGGTTGTCTGGTGAGTTGATTTGCGGCGGGGGAGTTTTGGGGAGGCGTAGGGTTTGGTGCTGTGGTTGGTGGAAGCCGGCGTTGAGGCTCGCGAAGGCTTCCGCGTCATGAAGCCGCAGGATGGCTCCCCTCAACAGCGCGAGGACCTGGCCTCCGCTGGCTTTCTTGCGCGGACGCGAGGCGTCTTCTTTCCACAGGCTGGTGTCGCGTTTCCAGTGGTTCCGGTTTTCCACTGACCAGTGGCTGCGGATGGCTTGCGCAGCCGGGCGGCGCTTCTCTCCTCCCGGTCGAGACGGGTGATGAAGTAGCGGGTCTCGCTTTTAACCCAAGTTTCTTACAGGAGCGCTGGAAGCCTTTTCAAAGCTGGGAATCGTCCCCAAAGGCACTACAAAATCACTCGCTTTTCGCCCAGGTCTTCTGCGCGGGGAATCCCGCGGTATGAATGGGGTCAATGATCTCCAATTCACAAAAAGCGAGCCTTCGACAATACCGCCACCGTATCAATCGAGCAGCTTCACCAATTCCTCATTCCCGACATACCGGTACGATTGAGGCGGGTGGAATCCGCCTTTTCTGCGGCGGAGGGCTTTGAGTTCGGTGGCGGATTCGAACTGCCAGGTCCGGCCGATGAGGATGCCGTAGGCTGCGGCTGCGCCTTGGAAATAGTGGAGGAAGGTTTCCTTTGCCACTCCGGATTGCGTCTGCCATTTTTTGCAAAAGGTCAGCGGCTCTCCTGAGACGATCCCGGCGACTTCAAAACCTCCGACCAAGGCCATTCTCGGGCTGGAGACATAGACGAGGACGAGGTCGCCCGGCCCGACCTTGGGGCAGACGCGGCGGAGTTCGATGGTTTTGGAGCCAGCGAAGATGAGGTCCGCGTACTTCGGCTTGATGGACATTAGGACGGCTCGATTGCTCATGGGGTGGAATTGAATCCGTGATGGTAGATTTCCCGGAATGTGGAGAATGGAATGGGACGGGGTCCGGGATAGGGCGGCGGCACATTGAAGGTCCGCAGCAGACCGGAGTCGAGCGGATGCGAGAAGCTCTCGGTGTGGGAGAAGCGCAGGGCGGTGAGCTGGGCATTTGGATTTCCCTTGGCGGTGGCCATCAGGTCTTTCCAACGATAGACGCCCAGCCGGTGGAAGCGGCTGAAGAGTTCCTTGGGAGTGCCTCTGACGACTTCGCGGAGTCTGGAGGTGGCCTTCACTTGCATGGTGCCGAGACCCTCGGTTCCACTGCTCACATACCAGAGAAGATGGCCGGGTGGCTTGATGGTGATTTTGGAAGCGGTGAAATAGACGGCTTCCACGCCGAGGTGAAGTTTTTCTTTGATCCCCGAGAGGCTGGGGAAGCGCTGGGAGGCGAGGGCGAGGTCAAAGAAGTGTTCCGCCCACTGAGCTTGGATTGGAATCAGGTAGGAAGTGATTTCCTCTGCGGCGGGTTTGCCGGGCCAGATCAAGGTGCCGAGGTGATCGATGGCAGCGTGGGAGGTGGAATCTTCCCAAGTGAGTCCCAAGTCTTCGAGCCGCTGCCGTGCGCTGGAGAGGTCGTGGAAACCCTTGACCACGGGCTTGACCCAGCCGTCAGCGGATAGGCCGAAACCCATTTCCTCCAAGGCATCGGTGACGTCGCGAGTGAGATGGCGTTCGCTGATATGGATGGAGTGGGCGTCGCTCTCGACCGCATCGACGATGGCCTTCATGAGCAGGTGCCGCAAAACGGTCTTGGATAAGGGGAGTGAGTTGAGTCGCAGGAGTGGAATCTGGATGCGATAAGGCGACTGCCGATGGATGGCAATGGATGCCGCCATGTCTGCGTTGTTGTCGTGTGCGACATGGACTGAAGAGGTTTTGGGATCGAGCAAACAGGTATGGATCAGGTTTTTGAATTCGCTGATTTTTTCGTGAGGATGGTGCTTGAAACTCTCGATGAAGCGGGTGATTTCCTGTGGTTCCAGGCGCTTGGTGACGATGCTAGAAGCGCCGAGGCGCAAGGGTTGGTATTCCTGTTCGCGCTCGATGCTATCGAGCCGGGATATGAACTCAACGGGCGAGAGCAATTGCACGTCGAACTTTTCCAGGATTTCCGGTGCCTTGGCCAAGAGCTTCGCGTCCCGTGTGACGAAATACTTCACCCCGGCGACGATGGCGTGGGCCACATGGCGGATGTCCGAGAGGTCGCGCGGAGTGAGTGATCCGGTGGCAGGGTAGAATTTCCTGAGTTCCGCATCGACTGGATCGATCTTGGTGGCTGCGGCACGGATCGGGTGGTAGGTCGCGGCTTTGGCTTTGCTGGCGTCGCGCAACCCGGGATCCTTGCAGCGGTCGATGTCGTTGTAGATTTCAGAGGTGAGGCCGAGTTCAACGATGTCGTCGATCCATGGCTCGAGGAGTGCTCCGGAGATTTCCCGCATGGGGCGATCCGGCCAGAAAAGGTCGAGGAATACATTCGCGTCGATGGCGACGAGGGTTTTGCGTGGAAGGACAGCTGAGAGGAGATCGACGCGGTTGTGATCCAAGCGCCAGATGACGAGTTCCGCATTGTCCGCCCCGCGTCCGACTGTGGACTCTTTGGCGACGAATCCCCATTTCGGCCATTGCCGGTGAGCATCAAAGTCCCGGCGGCATTTCAGTTTGATGCCGTCCAAATGGTGAGGCGCTTGAGTTCGTCCACCAGTGCTTTTCCAATTCCAGCTCCACGTGCTGCCGGAGCCACGCCGTGCGCCACGCGGTAGAGGAGATAGCCGAGGATCTGATCGTGACCATCCGTGGCGACAAGCAGCGTATCCTTGGCGATGCCTTCTTCGAACGCCCCGCGTGGCATAAAGCCGAGGGTGCTGGAATGCTTGCGATAGAGGGCAAACACACATCATCGCACCGATCTTGCCGGGATAGATGCTCGATTGTGATTGGCATGATGGGAAGATCTTGAGGGAGAGGCTTAACCATGGTCAAGGCCGCGCCGCAGCTGCTTGAGCCGATGATGAAACTCAACGTCTTCGCCCCCGAAGAAAAAGTCGGCGACGTCATCGGCGACCTCAACGCCGCCGCGGCATGCCCTAAATTCGTCCCCCAGGTGTTTGTCCGCACGGGTCGGCGGGCTCGCGGCTGGTTAGGCGATTCGCTCGGCGGCGGCCCGACGCTCGGTGGCGATGCGGGCGGGGTCAGCGCGGCGGCTTGATCCGGGGTGGCATCGTGAGGGAGGCGTTTGATGACTTCGACGAGATAGTCCTCGGGGTCGAGATCTTGGGCGCGGCAGTTGGCGAGCAGGGTGTAGATGAGAGCGTTGTTCGTCCCGGATTCTAGTGCCGTGTAAAAGTTTATTTGTTGGTTAGAGAATTTTTAAATTGTACGATTTTGAGGATATGTACAATCGGACAGGTGCCCGCCAAATTACACCGAATCAAGCTATCGAAATCCGAACGCCATAACCTCGAAGCCCTCCGCGATCAAAAGCGCGGCAAGGCCTCTGGCATCATGCGTGCAGTCGCCTTGTTTCTTTCCGACGAAGGCCCGCAAGGTCCTGCCATGAAGGATGCCGACATTTAGACACACACCGGAGTCTCCATTCGCAACCTCGAACGTCTCCGCCTGCGTTGCTGCGAGGTCGGTCCGCTCGCTGCCCTCGCACGCAAGCCTCGCGCCACTCCGGGGCGTGAGGTCAAAATCACCTTGGCGAGATCCACGCGCGCATCACCCAGCTTGCTTGCTCCAAGCCCCCGGCCGGTCATGCCCGCTGGACGCTTAGACTGTTAGCCCGTCATCTCGTCGAGATCAAAGTCATCGAAACCATCTCTCACCAAAGCCATGGCGGCAAGAACGCTGGTGCATCCCACCCAAGCAAAACGCCTCCTTCGTAGCGGCAATGGAAGACGTGCTGGAGGTCTATTCCAGAGCGCCGCAGCAGGATCG
>JAYSYA010000304.1:0-22934 GCA_043716765.1 Akkermansiaceae bacterium | reverse complement strand
GCGAGACCTGAGGCTGCCACTCGGCATTTCCCGCCTCTTCCGGAGGAGTCGGCACGGTGTCAGATGAAGGATTCATGAGATGAAAGGAAACTCACCTGACTGGCGGTGCCTTAACGGCGAACGATGAGGCCGATCAGGAATCCCGCACCGAGGGCGCTCAACACGCACTTGGTAGGATTCTGGCGGATGTAATCCTCGGCCGTGACGTGCATTTCCTTCGCTTTGACCCGGGTGTCTTGCCATTGCTCGGTGGCGGACTCCTTGAAATGCAGGGCTTTTTCCGTGGCCGTGGCCTTGAGTTGGCTGGCCCGCTCAGCGGCGGTGTCGCGGAACTGTTGGGCGGACTCGACGGCGCGGTCCTTGAGTGCGGCGGCTTTTTCCTCTGCGGTGTGGACGAACTCACGGGCTTTTTCGCCTGCGGCAAGTCGGAGGTCGTTTGCGGCCTGCGAAACGGACGGTGTTTGAGTGAAGCCTGCTTCTGGATCGAGAGTATTTGCGGCTGAAAATGGATTGTTCATGGGGGTCGGTTGGTAGTTCGGGTGAAACTTCATGATGCACCCGTGTCGGGAGCAAACTAGCTCCTCCCGCTGTCAGGCGCAAGATGTGACTTTAAAAATATCAGTCACTCGGCCCCCCCGATGACTTTGGCCTTGGGCGCTTCCAGCAAGATTTTACTCTGGATTTCCTGGGGAGCGGTGAACTTGAGGCTCTCCCACTTAGGATCCTTCAGCGGACCCGTGCCGCGGAACTGGAATAAGCCGGAAAACGGTCGCAGCGGTAAGGTGATCAAGCCGAGCAAACCGCGGGCGTTCATCCGCATGGTCATGTCGATGGTTCGCTCCTTCAGGTCGAGCGAGCCGTCGCCGGTGAAATTGAGTGACGTGGTGGCGGTTTCGAAATCGTTGCTGGTGAGGATGCCGTCTTGGATTTTGAAGGTGAAGAATGCGTTTTTGGCGCGCTGGAAGCCCGCTCGATCATCGTTCAACACGCCTCCGATCAGTGGGCTCAGCGGACCGAATATGGGGACGGAAAACAGCTCGGCTTTTTCCAGCGCGAGCAATCCCTCGCCCGCCATGGTTTCCACCTTGCCGTCGGTGAGCGAGAAATTGATCCGGCCGGTCACGTCGCCGGCACCTTTCATCTGAAAGCCGTAAGTGGAGGTCAGGGCGGAGATCGACAGCTTGGTCCAGCTCAGTTCGCCTTGGAGCCGTCCTCCGCCGAGATATTTGAAATTTCCGGCCACGGGTCCGTCGAAGGCGTCGAGCTTCAAGTGGCTGACGCTGGTCTGAGTGCCGCGGATGGCGACTTGGCCGGAGGGGTGGCCGAGCGTGAGGTTTTCGCCGAGAAATCGGTAGTCCGCCGGGTGATCGGAACCGAAGGAAACATCCAGAGCCGTGCGCCCTTGCGGCGTGACGTCCACCACGCCAGCGCCTTTGAGCTCCGGCGGTTGGTGAAATCGGTATGGTTCGAGGGTGTCGGCGACTTTCGGCGCGAAAAACCGAACCATCGGCGCGGCCCAGAACGCGCCGTGCACAGCCTCGACTTCCACCAGCTTGCTCGACGCGTCGTAGCGGATGCGGCCGACTTTCGCCGTGCCTTCGGCCGGCCCGTTGAAGGCCTTGTGAAGGGCGTAATCCGAGTAGTTGAAAACCAGCGTGCCGTCGTAAAAATCCAGTTCGTGATGATTGAGGGAAAAATGGCAGTTCGCCGAGTTCATCGGCACTCCCTTGTAGTTCAGGTTTCTCACCGAGCCGCTGCCGGTGTAGGCCCAGGCAGATTTGCTAGTCACGTCGAAGCCGCCTTCAAGCCTGACATCGACCGATGCTCCTTCGCGCTCGGAGAAATCATTGAGGACGATTTCCAGCGGTTGCTTGACGAAGAACGGTCGATAGACCGGCACCGGCAGAGTCGTGTGGAGTTCAAGCCGAACCAGCGGCCACTCGACCATCGCCTTACCCTTGGCTTCGCCGTCCCGCCGGATCAGCCGCAAGTCCCGCAGAAACAGATCTCCGTCCCGCCAGGAAAACGCGCCTTCCACGGCATCGAACGGCATGCCTCGCAGCTTTACCGATTCACAGCGGGCATGGCCGGTCATCTTGATTTGCGGCACGTTTTTTTCATCCAGTTGGAAATTTCCCTCAGCTTCTAGCAGTTGGTTTCCGCCGATCAAAACGTCGTGAAGCGCGGGTAGTCCGAGCCACGCGGTGAGGAGTTGAGGAATTTCTAGCGATGAGGAAACATCGAAGCGGCCCTCGCGGTCCCGCAGGTTGTAGTCGATGTGGCCTTTGAAAACTCCGCGCGCATCGGTCGCACGGAGCGAGGTGACGGTAAGCACATCGCCGGCCATGTCCGCCTGGACGGTGACTTCGTCGAGGACATGTCCGTTTTTCTCCATGCCCTTGATCCGCAAGCCGATTTTGGCGGTGATCGAGGAGTGGTCGTTGATGTCGCCCTCTGCGGTGATCTGCAGGGCGGGAGCGTGGTCTCTATCAAAATTCCATTGCTCCAACTCATTGATCACTTTGGCCAGCAGAGCCCGCCGCTTTCCCTCGGACGAATCATCGGGCGGTTTGCGGCCCTCTTGTTGATAGCCGATGAGGCGGGCGTCGAGGGTGACCTCGATTCCGGCGATTTTGCCGTGGGCGTTGCGGATCTCCAAACGCCGCTCGCCGGGCATTAAAACGGTTCCGTTCGCATCGGTGATGTCGAGCGTTTCGGAAGCGGGATCTTTCGGGTCCACGGCCAGGACGAGCCTGGCGTCATCGAGCTGGAGCTTTGTGAGTTGGATGATACCGCGGGCGAGCTTGGTGTTGTCGAAGCCGAGGACGACGCGTTCCAGCCGGGAAAACTCCCGCAGGTGTTCGGCTTCGGAAAAGACTCTAACGTCAGTGGCGACGATCCCCCGAAAGAGGACATAGCGCAGCCCACCGATTTTGAGATGCACTCCCTGCTTCGCCACCTCGCGCTCGATGGCGGCGCGCCACGGCTCGGGTAGGCCGGTGTAATTTGCCCACCACAGGACGCCGAGCGCACCTAACAGCGTCGCGACTATCAGCAGAAATGCGAGACTGCGCAGGTTCCGGGTGAGGTGGAGGCGATACATGCGGAATTTCGGCGGAGCCTAGGGTCGCGATTTGTGAAAAGCAACTCAGGGCACCAAGCCGGCCTCGCGGAACGAATAATAAGGAGCCCGGCCCGGCGATGGCCTACCGATGATGACGTGATCGAGGAAGCAAACCTGCATTAGTTTTGCCGCGTCCACCACTCGTTTGGTCACCATTTCATCCGCCCGGCTGGGGCTGGGGTCGCCCGAGGGGTGATTGTGAATCAGGATAAATCCGTATGCGCCGCGGGTGATCACCGGGCGGAGGATCTCTCGCGGATGCGCGCTTGAATCGTTGACGGTGCCGACCGAGACGACCGTGGTCGCCATGTGTCGCAAGCGAGAGTCGAGCACCGCCACCATGACTTGCTCTTGGGATAAATGCCGGAGCTGTGGGCCAAAGAAATTATGGATCAGTTCGGGCGTTTCGAGCGAAACATCCCGCAGTTGCTCACGGGCCACCCGGGTTCCGAGTTCGAAAGCTGCGGCGAGTTTCGAGGCTTTCGCCAAGCCGAGGCCTTTGATTTTTGATAACTCGGCGACCGGCAAGCCACCGAGCGCGGCCATCGATCCGTATTTGGCGATCAGGTCCCGGCCGATTTCGATCGCGCTGCGGCCTTTCATTCCGGTGGAAATAAACAACGCCATCAGCTCGGCATTATCCAGGGCGGCGGGTCCGAGCGACGCGAGTTTCTCCCGTGGTCGCTGGTCGTATGGCATGTCTTGGATGCGCGAACTGAGCGGGTCGAGATCGTTCATTTGAACAAGCTAACGAAAATTTCCGGCTTGGCAAGGATTGGAATCCCGCGTTGGTGTTTCCAGCTGCGGGGGTTTAAAGTCGCGCATGGGCTGGGTGCTTTTTTTTGATGGCGACTGCGCGTTCTGTGCGGCGTCGGTGCGGCGGGTGGCGCGTTTCGACAAGCATCGGCGGGTCAGCTTCGCGCCCTTACAAGGAAAGCTCGCCGCTAAAATGGGATTCACGAAATATGCGGCCAAAGGTGACGGCACGATGGTCCTTCTCCGCGAGTCTGACGGCCAAGCCTTCCTGCGCGGCGACGCCTTGATCGAACTCGCCAGCGCCCTCGGCGGCAGGTGGCGGATTTTCACGACCGCCCGGTTCATCCCTAAGTTCCTGCGCGACGCGGTCTATCAATGGGTGGCGGACAATCGCCACCGGATTATGGGACGGGCGGATCATTGTCAGTCCCCCGATCCGGAACTGCTGAAACGGCTCCGGGAATAGACGGCTGGCGTTCCTCCTCAATGCGCCACCGACAGGGAGGCGGCGCGGCGATGGTGCATTTGATCTACCATCACTCCGAGCAGGAGAACCGCGCCCATGACGGCGAAGTTAAGCGAGCGGGGGATCTAACGGTTGACGAGATTCTGGAGGACTTTCAGCAGGGCGGTGCCGATAATAGTTAGAATCACAAACGGCATCGGGATACCGAGAACCTTGCTGACGCCCTCGGAGCGGAGGCCGGCGATGAGGCCTAGCAGGCAATCCGTTTTCGTTAGCGTGAGGTTGGACGTGGGTTCGTCCATGATGATGATCCGCGCGTTCAGCGAGAGCGCCTTGGCGATTTCCACCATTTGCTGTTGGGCGATGGATAGATTCCGGAGCAGGGTGGTTCAGGCCGAGGCGCTTGCGCAGCGGCATGGATTTTCTTGTAGTTGATGATCTGGAACGGCTGGATCAGCGGCTCGCGGGATTCGGAATGTTGGGAATTCCATGGATGTGGTTTTTGGTGAATTATCTGGTTTGGCCGTAGTAAGCGTTAGGACCGTGTTTGCGGAAGAAATGTTTATCAAGCAGATGGGCCGGAGCGGGGGCCGCGGACGGATTCAGCGAGAGGGCTTTTAGCGCCATGTCGGCCACTATTTCAAGGGCGAGCGCGGTCTCGACCGCCTTCGCGGGGCTCGGTCCCCAGGTGAATGGGCCGTGGTTTCTAACGAGGACGGCGGGGACGTTCAGTGGATTGATAGCCGCGAAGCGCTCGACGATGACCTTGCCGGTTTCCCATTCGTATTCACCGCCGACTTCATCGGGAGTCATCGTGCGGGTGACCGGGACCGGGCCGTGGAAATAGTCGCAATGCGTGGTGCCGAGGCAGGGAAGATCGATGCCAGCCTGGGCGAAGGCGACAGCGCAGCGCGAGTGGGTGTGAACGACCGAGCGGATGCCGGGGAAATTCAGATAGAGGTGGCGGTGCGTCGGCGTGTCGGACGACGGGCGGAAACTTCCTTCGATGAGGTTGCCTTCGTAATCGAGGATCACCATGTCAGAGACGGTTAGTTTTTCATAGTCCACGCCGCTGGGTTTGATGGCGAAGGCGCGGCGCTCGGGATCGGCGACGGAGACGTTGCCGAAAGTGAGATCGACGAGGCCGGTTTTCGGCAGGTCGAGGTTCGCCTTGAGGCATTCTTCTTTGAGGGATTGGTAGCTCATCGGTTTCAACCTTGGATGCCTTGGGCGAGGTGGAAATAGAGGTCCTGTTGGCGAAGTTCGTTCTTATAAGAGCGAAGTCGGGTGTCCTCGTCGATCACGCTGAGCTCGATTTTCGCGATTTCCGCAAAGTCCTCGAGATGCTCGCTGGTGAGGGCGTAGGAGAGCACGGTGTGGTGTGCGCCGCCGGCGTAGATCCACGCGGCGGTGGCGGTCTTGAGATCGGGTAGAGGTTTCCACAACACGCGGGCCACCGGGAGCTTCGGCAATTCGTTTTGCGGGGCGACGCACTCGACCTCGTTGACGAGGAAACGGTGGCGACTGCCGAGATCGATGATGGAGCCGTTGACAGCTTTGCCCGCGCCGCAGTCAAAGACCATGCGGCAGGGATCTTCCTTGCCGCCGATACCGAGCGGGTGAATCTCAATTTTCGGAATTTCCGAAGCGATGGACGGGCAGATTTCCAACATGTGCGCGCCGAGGATAAGCGAGTTGGCGGGGTCGAGGTGATAGGTGTAGTCCTCCATGAAGGAGGTGCCGCCTTCGAGTCCGTCGGCCATGACCTTCATGATGCGGACGAGCGCGGCGGTCTTCCAATCGCCTTCACCAGCGAAGCCGTAACCGTCTTCCATCAGGCGCTGCACGGCGAGGCCGGGCAGTTGTTTCATGCCGTGGAGATCTTCGAAAGTGGTGGTGAACGCGGTGAAGCCGCCTTCCTCTAGCAACGTGCGCAGGCCGATCTCGATGGCGGCGGAGTCGCGCAGCGATGGGTGGCGGGCAGCGCCTTTTTGCAGCTCGGGAGCAACGCGGTATTGCTTTTCATAGACCGCGCAGAGCGCGTCGATCTGGAGCCCGGTGACGGCGTTGATTTTTGCGACGAGGTCGCCGATGCCGAAGGTGTTCACTTCCCAACCGAAACGGATCTGCGCGGAAACCTTGTCGCCTTCCGTGACGGAAACGTGGCGCATGTTGTCGCCGATTCTAGCAAGCTTGAGGTTGCGGGACATGTGCCAGCCGCGGGCGGCACGGGCCCAGGTGGCGAGACGCTCGTGGACTTCCTTGTCTTCCCAATGGCCGACGACGGCCTTGCGCGGCAAGCGCAGGCGCGCACCGATGTGACCGAACTCGCGGCCGCCGTGGGCGGTCTGGTTCAGGTTCATGAAATCCATGTCGATGTCCGCCCACGGGATGTCGCGGTTGAACTGAGTGTGCAAATCGGCAAGCGGTTTGCGGAGGATTTGCAGGCCTTCGATCCACATTTTCGCGGGGGAAAACGTGTGCATCCAAGCGACGATCCCAATGCAGTTTTTCTCCGAGTTCGCGTCGCTGGAAAACTGGGTGATCTCGGCGGAGGACTTGAGGACCGGCTTGAAAACAACCTTGTGCGGGAGCGAGCGGGAAGCGTTCAGCGCATCGACGACGACCTGCGCGTGTTCATCGACCTTTTTGAGCGCCTCGGGTCCGTAAAGATGTTGGGAGCCGGTGACGAACCAAATTTCAAGGGCGTCGAATGGATTGATGTCGGACATATCGTTAGTTGGATTGTTGGGCTTTGAGGGCAAGCAGGCTTTTCATGACGTGGCCGAGATCGGCCGACTTGGTGATGCCGCCGAAGGAATCGTGAAGCTCGCGGTAGAGGGAATAGAGTTGTTGATAGATCTCCTGGTTTTCCGGGATCGGTTTGTAGGTGACGTCCTTGAGTCCGGTCATTGCGGCTTGGGCGGTTTTGAAATCCGGGTGGGCTCCGGCGACCACGGCGGCACCGATGGCGGAGCCAAGTGCGCAGGATTGCGACGAGCGTGAAACACGCATTTCGCAGCCGGTGACGTCGGCGTAAATTTGCATGAGCAGCGGGTTTTTCTCAGCGATGCCGCCGGAGCAGACGATGCGCTCGACCGGCACGCCGTATTCGCGGATGCGGTCGACGATGGCACGGGCTCCGAAAGCGGTGCCTTCGATGAGGGCTCGATAGATTTCCGCTTTCGTGGTGTAGAGTGTCTGGCCTAGCAGCAGGCCGGTGAGGCTTTGATCGACGAGGATGGTGCGGTTGCCGTTGTTCCAGTCGAGCGCGAGCAGGCCGGATTGACCGGGCTTCATGGCGGCGGCTTCGTCAGTGAGTTGGCCGTGGAGGGAAGCATCGCCTAACACGCCTTCGACGAACCATTTGAAAATGTCGCCGACGGCGGATTGGCCGGCTTCGATGCCGAAGTAGCCGGGTAGAATCGCGCCCTTGACGATGCCGCAAATGCCGGGAATGTCGGCGACGGATTTTCCCGCGGAAAGCACCGCGCAATCGCAGGTGGAGGTGCCGATGACTTTGACCAGAGTGCCTTCATCCACGCCGCAGCCGATCGCTCCGTAGTGGACGTCCATCTCGCCGATGGCGATCGGGATGCCGGCGGTTAGGCCGAGTTTTTCCGCCCAGGCGGGGCAGAGATTTCCGGCGATGGCGGAGGCGTCGTGGGCTTCGGTGAAGAGGCGGTCGCGGAGTGGGGCGAGCTTGGGATCGAGGGCGGTGAGGAATTCCTTGTCGGGCAGGCCGCCCCAGTCTTCGGCGTAAAGCGCCTTGTGGCCGGCCATGCAGACGCCGCGGCGGATGGCAAGCGGATCGGTGACTCCGGCGAGCACGGCGGGGATGAAATCGGCGAGCTCGACCCAGGAATAGGCGGCGTCGAACACGGCGGGATCGACCTTGAGGCAATGCCAGATTTTCGCCCAGAACCACTCGGAGGAGTAGGTGCCGCCGATTTTAGCGAGGTAATGCGGGCGGAGTTTTCCGGCGATTTCGGTGATGGCACCAGCCTCCGGAATGCTGGTGTGGTCTTTCCAGAGCCAGCATTGGGCGTTGAGGTTTTGCGAAAACTGCAGGTTGTAGGAAAGCGGTGTGTTGGTCTGATCGACGGGCAGCGGACTGGAGCCGGTGCCATCCATGCCAATGCCGACGACTTGGTCGTTGGAAAATTCCGGCGCGGCGGCGCGCGCGGCCTCGAGAGCAAGCAGGGTGGCGTTTTCGAGGGCGCTAACGTAATCCGCCGGGTTCTGACGGGCGAGGTGGTGATCCGAGGATTTCAGGAGAATTCCCTGATTTCCCGAGGGGTAATCGACAACCGCAGTGCCAATTTCGCGACCGTTGGTGCAGTCGACAACAAGGGCGCGCGCTGAATTGGTTCCGTAATCGAGTCCGATGGTGTAGGGCATGACACTTGGTTTCATGGAGATTGCCGGGAGGCACGGGAAGCGCCGAATCGGATGACAGTCATATTCGGGCAGCCATTGGGGAACGACGGGGCTGGGGGTGGTTACTCGAAAAACCGTTTCAAAGTGCGCTGCTCGGCGGGATCAAGCGCGTCGCGCCAGACGCGGTCGCCACCCTTGCCGGTGGCGTCGGTGTTGCCACCTTTGGAAATCCCCGACGGGGACTGATCCACCTCGTGCTCGCCGTCTTGCAGTTCTAGCAAATCACCAGGCGTGGCCTGCGAGAGATCCTTGGCTTTGAGACCGGTTAGCTCGCCAATCTCGAGTGGCTCCCGTTCATTGCCGAGCACGCCGGGCGAGTGGCCGGGGCCGCGATCAACTCCGCCTTTTCCGGAGCCTTCGCCTTGTCCTTCCCCGTCCTCGCCGGCGAGCAATTCGTCCGACCAATCCTCGCCTTCACCCTCGCCCTTGCCGTTTTTCATGGCCTCGGAGTGCTTCTTCAAATTTTCGCGGAGCTGCTCGATCTGCTTGGGCGTGAGCTTGGTCAGGTCTTTTAAATCGAGCTGCTTCATCTGTTCGAGCAGCGCGGGGTTCGGCTTCATTGCGCCGTTTTGGAGACCTTGGAGCGCTTGGTCGAATTCCTCCATCAGTCGGTTCTTTTCGGCTTGGTTAGAAGCTCCGGCGTTTTTTTCCAGATTGGCCAGCGCCTTTTCCGCACGGCCGAGTTCGCGTTCGACGCGCTCAGCTTCGGCGCGGTGGGATTTCTTCAACGAGTCGGTGGCTTCGAGCGATGAGTGGCTGAACCACTGCTCCTCTTCCTGTGATTTCAGCTCGTCGAGTTTCTTGCGCGTTTCTTCGAGATACTTTTCGTCGACGACTTCTTCCTTGGTGAGTTGGTCGAGCTCGGTGGCGAGTTGTTTCCAGGCTTGAGGCTGCTCCGGCGCGGCCGGAGGATCGAGGCCGCGCGCCGTGATTGGAATCAGCAGTCCGGAGGCTAACAGGATAAGCGCGCCGAGCGGCGGGACCAGTAGGCGCGGCCACTGCCAAGCCAGCCCCGCATCGATCCGCTCCACCGGGGGTGGCCAAGGCGCGACGCCCGCGCTGGCGGCGGAGAGGGAGTTTCGCAAACGCATGGCAGCCTCAATTCTAACCAGCGACTGGCCGGGCCGCTCGAATTTGCGTGAGGCCCTGGCCCAGCAGCCGAGCGCCAGCGCCGCAACCACTCCGCCGGCGGAAGCCGCCAGCATCCAAAGTTCGATATTCGGAAAGCCGCGCCTCAGCACTAGCAGCGTCACGGCGCCGCCAACAGCGGCGACGAGCAGGGGAGCTGAGAGGGTTTCCAGCCACCAAGCGAAGTTCACCTTGCGGGACACCCGCTGCGCGGTTGCGAGCCAGTGATCGCGGTTGGAGACTGCCGACTCGGAATTCATGTCCCCGAAGTTAGTCAGATTTGCCGGTGAAGCGACCGGGAAATTCGTATGAAAAAACCTTCTCCCGCCGGGTGGGCGAAAGGAGGTTAAGGAATTTTCGGGCCCTTTATGGTTTCACCGGCTCCGGCTTTTTCGCCCAGACCGAGCACCAGCCGGGTTCGGTGACGAGCTTGCCACCGAAGGCGGCGCAAGGGCCGCTGGCTTCACCGGGTTTTCCTTGATAGAGAGCGCAATTGCCGCACACCTGTTCGGGCTTATGCAGCGGGTATTTCACGGGGTCCACCTTGGTGGTGTCTTCTTTGTAGCCGAGCGCCACGGCGACCGGATCGCTTTCCTCAAGCTTGACCGGAGGCGGTGGGGTTTGGGCGAAAGCGCGGCCGCACAAGAGTGCGGGCACTCCGACGGAGGCTGCGAGATGGGTTAGGAAACGACGGCGGGTGTTCATGAGGATTAATTGAATGGATTAACGGACAGCGCGAAAATATCCGGACATTATGACAAGATGCACGCCTTGTTTTGAGGAATTTACCACGCACCTTCATTCATGGCCAAGAGATCGGTTGCCCGAGGGTCTCGACCACTTGGTCCGCGCCGTGGGCCGCGAGTTGGGCGGCGGAGAATTGGCCGGTCGCCACCGCCAGACAACGCGCGCCGATGGCGTGGGCGCAGCCGATGTCTTTCGGAGTGTCGCCGATGACCCAGGTTTCTGCGGCGGTAAAATTGAAGCCAGCGTGAAGCGCCGCGCGTTCGAGCGCGATGGCACCGAGCCGATTGCGCTCCGCGTGATCACAACCGTAGGCACCGAAGGAGAAGTGGGCGGCCAGTCCGAAGTGGCGCATTTTGGCGGCCGCGCCGCGCGCCGTGTTGCCGGTGAGGAGGCCGATGGTGGCATCCGGCTGATCTGATAGTCCGGCGAGGAGTTCTGGCACGCCGTCGAGGATGCGGCCGGGAAATCCGCCGTGGCTCAGGTTCCACTCCAGCCGGCTGTGATAGATCTCGAAATACGCGTCGATCCGTTCCCGCGTCGGTTCGATTTCGAAATAGCTGTGAATGTTAGTGACGATGCCGAGATCGGTGCTGCCCGCCAGATCGAGCGGCGGACCTTCGTGGCCAAAAATTTCGCGAGTGGCCTCCTTCAAGGCGGCCATGCCCGCGCCGCCGGTGTCGACCAGCGTGCCGTCGATGTCGAAAAGATAGAGCATGGAAACAAAAACGTGGCGGCGGATCGAAACCCGCCGCCACGTTTGGATTGAGAGATCAAGACTTGGATGCTTCTTCCTCGATTTCCGCGGCGGCGTGAGGAGCCTCCTCGGAAACTTCGTCAAGCACTTCATCCGGGACGAAGTCATCCTCCGGGATCTCATCCTCGTGGGGTTCGTCGGTTTCGAAATCGTCTTCTTCCATCAGTTCACCATGGAACAAGTGGAACTTGCGCTTGCGCTGGTGGGCGGGAAGCGGGGACAGGATCATCGCCACGGCGCGGCCGTTGAGACGCGGGGGTTGGTCCACTTGCGCCATCGACTTAAGGTCGTCGATAATCCGGTTGAGCACCACGAAACCGAGATCCTTGTGGGCGTTTTCACGACCGCGGAACTGCAGCACGAAGCGGCACTTGTGGTTGCCTTCGAGGAACCCTTCGGCGCGGCCGAGCTTGATGTTGTAGTCGTGCTGGCCGGTGCCGACGCGGAATTTCACTTCCTTCATGCGGGTGGCGCTTTTCGACTTCTGCTTCTTCAGCTTGGCCTGCTCGTATTTGTATTTCCCGTAGTCGACGATTTTGCAGACCGGCGGGTCAACTTGACCGGCGATTTCGACGAGGTCGAGGCCGAGCGCTTGGGCTTTGGCGAGTGCTTCGCGTGAACTCATCACGCCGAGCTGATCGCCGTTGGCCATGACAACACGGACTTTCGGGGCGCGGATTCGGTCGTTAATCCGCGTCATATCGCGGTAACGACCCCTGTTTGGATCTCTTTGTGGCTTAGCGATGGCTTTGTCCTCCGGTGGGTAGGTGCGACGCGCCGCTGTATGGACGGGCAAAGCCGCCGTACGATCTCGGTGCGAAGAGGGGTGCGGAACGATGGACCAAACGCCGGATCATGGATCGCAAACAGCGGGTAATAACCGATTGGAAAAATCGGTTTTGAGGTTCATAGCGGGTCGTTCCTGGAAAATCATGAATCGGCGGGTGCCGGGGATCATCACGTCAAAAGGGTGGCGGAAATTGTTTCGTTCAACCTTGTTGGGTGCGTCTAGGGGCAGTGTATAGGGTGGGGGATCGAAATCGGCAAGTCTCTTTTTCGGCGGCGGAAATCACTTCACAGACTCCGTTCCTTGATCTCGGTGGTGATTTTGGCGGTGAATTCCTCCAGCGTCAGGGTGGCGAGATCTTCGTGGTCGCGGTGGCGGATGGAGACGGTGCCGTCTTCCACTTCCTTCGCGCCGAGCACCAGCATGTAGGGCACGCGGTCGAGGCGGGCGAGGCGGATTTTCGCGCCGATTTTTTCGTTAGTCCGGTCCACCGAGACGCGCACGCCGAGGTCGGCGAGTTTCGCAGCGGTGGCTTCTGCGGCTTCGAGGGTCTTCTCCGAAATCGGGATGACGCGGACTTGTTCGGGGGCGAGCCAAACGGGGAATTTCCCCTCGAAATGCTCGATGAGCAGGCCGGTGAAGCGCTCTAACGATCCGAACGGCGCGCGGTGGATCATCACCGGGACGTGCGGCTGGTTGTCGGCGCCGACGTAGGTGAGGCCGAAACGGACCGGCAGGTTGTAGTCCACCTGCACGGTGCCTAACTGCCAGTCGCGGCCGATGACGTCCTTGACGACAAAGTCGATCTTCGGGCCGTAGAACGCGGCCTCGCCGATTTCCTCGGTGAATTCGACGCCGAGCGTTTGCACGGCTTCGCGGAGCGCGGCTTCCGCCTTGTCCCAGTTTTCGGGCGAGCCGACGTATTTGTCGGACTCGGGATCGCGGAGGGAAAGACGCACGCGGTATTCATGCATGCCGAGCGTGTTGAGGACTTTTTTAACCAGGTCGAGGCAGCCGGTGACTTCCGCGGCGACTTGGTCGGGGGTGCAGAACAGGTGGGCGTCGTCCTGGGTGAAGCCGCGGACGCGGGTCATGCCGCCGAGCTCGCCGGATTGTTCCCAGCGGTAAACGGTGCCGAACTCTGCCAGACGCACTGGCAGGTCGCGGTAGGAGTGGTGGTCGCTCGCGTAAATCTTGATGTGGTGCGGGCAGTTCATCGGCTTGAGCAGATAGCCTTCGTAGCTGCCGTCTGATAGGCCGTTGATGAGAGTGGCGCAGGTGGCGTCCTCATCGGCGAGTTTTTCCAACACGTCGCGCTCGGCGATGGCGGGATACTGGCTTTCCTGATAGTAGGGGAAATGACCGGAAGTGCGATAGAGGTCGAGCTTGCCGATGTGCGGGGTGAAGACCTGCGAGTAGCCTTGTTTGTCGAGTTCCTGGGTAATAAATTCCTGAAGCGAGCGCCTGACGAGCGCGCCTTTGGGTTTCCAGAGGATGAGTCCTTGGCCGACCATTTCATCGATGTGGAAAAGCCCGAGCTCCTTGCCGAGGCGGCGGTGGTCACGCTTCTTCGCTTCTTCGAGGCGGGTGAGATGCTCTAGCAATTCGGTGGAGTTTTTGAAGCAGGTGCCGTAAATCCGCTGCAGCGACTGGCGGTCCTTGTCGCCTTTGTAATACGAACTCGCGACGCTCATCACCTTGAACGCTTTGCAGTTCCCGGTGCGGCCGACGTGGGGGCCGGCGCAGAGGTCCCAGAAATCGCCGTTTTTGAAGATCGAGATTTCCTCGCCTTCCGGGATGTCGTTGAGGAGATCGACTTTGAAAACACTTTCGATTTCACGGTCGGCGACCGCGCCGAGGCGGCCGGCTTTTGCGAGTTCGAGTGCTTCGGTGCGGGAGACGGTGATGCGCTCGAAGGGGTCGTTGTCCTTCACCACCTTTTTCATTTCCTCCTCGATGCTCGGAAAATCTTCGGGCGAAATGCGGTGCTTGAGGTCCATGTCGTAGTAAAATCCGTTCTCCACCGGCGGGCCGGCGGCAAGCTGGACGTCGGGCCAGAGTCGGCAGATGGCGGTGGCGAGGACGTGGGCACACGAGTGGCGGAGCCGCTCGATGTCTGACATCTGGTGGCGTTCTTCGAGAGTCTTGCGTTCGGTGGACATGGGTAGAAAGTTGGGAGTTTGGAGTTGGGTGTTGAGAGTTAGAAGAGGAAGAGTTGGGAAAGGGTGAAGGGGAAAGAGGAAGTGCATTCTTTCTCTCAACTCTCAACCCTCCACTCTCAACTTCTTCACCGGTCCATCAGTGCGAACTTGAGTTCCGCTTCCGAGACGACTTCGCCGTTGACCAGGCAGCGGGCGCGGGTTTGGCCGATGGAGCCGCGCATCTTCACGATTTCGGTTTCGATAAAAAGCGTGTCGCCCGGGAAGACCGGACGCCGCCATTTGACGCTGTCGGCGCTCATGAAGTAACCGATTTTTCCGCTGTTCTCCGGCTTGCGGAGCATCAGCACCGAGGAAACTTGGGCCATCGCTTCAAGCTGCAATACGCCGGGCATGATTGGGTGACCGGGAAAGTGGCCGGCGAAGTAAGGCTCGTTGATGGTGACGTTTTTCACGGCGATGCACTTGCTGTCGCCGAGGCAATCGACGATGCGGTCCACCATCAGGAACGGATAGCGGTGAGGCAGGATTTTCATCACCTCGTTGATGTCGAGCACGCTCTCGCCGTCGGGGATGGAGACCGGGGCGGGCACCATCGAGCGCATCCGGGCGTATTCGGTTTTCAACTTGGCGGCCATCAGCGTGTTAGGCCCGTGGCCGGGTTTCACGGCGATGACGTGGCCGAGAATTTTGATGCCGGAGAGCATCAGGTCGCCGATGAGGTCGAGCGCCTTGTGGCGGGCGAACTCGTTGGTGAACCGCATCGATTCCTTGGACATGATTTCGTTGCCGCGGATGACCACGGCGCTTTCCAGCGAGCCGCCTTTGATCAGGCCCTTGTCGAGCAGCGGCTTGACGTCCTCGTAGTAAACGAAGGTCCGTGCGGCGCAGATTTCCTTTTCGTAAGCGGCTGGATTCACCTCGCTGGAGAAATACTGGGTGAAACGACCTTCCGGGCCGACGTTAGTGACGGAGACTTTAAAGGTCTTGCACGGGACGATGGTGAGGATGGTGCCGTCGGCGGTTTCCAAATGGATCGGCTCGCGGATTTCCCAAACTTTGCGCGGCGCGTTTTGGGCGAGCGTGCCGACTTTTTTGATCAACTCGACGAACGGGCGGGAGGAGCCGTCACCGATCGGCGGCTCGTTGGCGTCCATCTCAATCAGCGCGTTGTCCACGCCCATGCCGGTCAGCGCGGAAATGACATGCTCGACGGTGTGAACCTTGACCGAGCCTTCTGCCAGCGTGGTCGCGCGCTCAACGGTCTGGACCTTGTCGACGCAGGCGTTGATGAAGGGCTGGTCCGGCAAATCAATGCGCCGGAACTTGAAACCGTGACCTTCCGGCGCGGGTTTGAGGGTGAGCGTGACCTTCTGTCCGGTGTGGAGAGAGGTGCCTTCGAGAGTGGCTTGACCAGCGAGAGTGTGTTGAACAGCAGCGGACATGGGGGCGCAGGTTTCATTCTTACCCGCGAAGTATCAAGCCGGAATGGTGGGGGCGCGACAATGCCGCCTCAGCGGGTGAGCCAGTCGCGGAAGACGGTCTTGTCGGCGGGGAGCAGGGTGGCGACTTTTTCGCGTCCGGCGAGGATGGCGAGGCGCTCGGGGATTTCCACGCAGTTCGGGCCGAGCTCGGCTGCCATCACCTCGAGAAATTTGGCGGGATGCGCAGTTTCGAGGGTGACGGTGGCGCTTCCCGGGTGGGCGGCCCGCCATTTCTGGGCGGCCAGCCAGGCGACCGCGCCGTGCGGGTCGATTTCGTAATCGTGGAGCGCCTTGACAGTGCGGATCGCGGCGCGCGTCTGGTCGTCAGTAAAGGACATGCCGGCGATGTGGGTTTTCATGGTCTCCCACGAGCCGCCGAAGAGCGCGTGCATGCGGACAAAGTTAGATGGTGAGCCTACGTCCATGGCGTTGGAAATGGTCGGCACGCTGGGGCGCGGCGCGTATTGGCCGGAGCGGAGGAATTCCGGGACCACGTCGTTGCGGTTGGTGGCGGCGACGAAATGATCAACCGGCAGCCCGAGTTGCATGGCGAGCAGGCCGGCGGTGAGGTTGCCGAAATTTCCCGACGGAATGACGAAGGTGGGCATGACGCCTTCCGGCAGTTGGCGGGCGGCGTGGATGTAATAGAAACTCTGCGGCACTAGGCGCGCGAGGTTGATGGAGTTGGCGGAAGTTAGGTTCAGCCGCTCTGAGAGCTCGCGGTCGAGGAAGGCGGATTTCACAAGCGCCTGGCAGTCGTCGAACGAGCCTTTGATTTCCAGCGCGGTGATGTTTCCGCCGAGAGCGGTGAGTTGTTTTTCCTGGAGTCCGGAAACTTGGCCCTGCGGATAGAGAATGATCACGCGGGTGCCGGGGACGTTGTGAAAAGCGGAGGCAACCGCGCCGCCGGTGTCGCCGGAAGTGGCGACGAGCACGGTGAGTTCGCGGTCCTCGCCGCGGGTGAGCCAAGCCATCAGGCGGGCCATGAAGCGCGCGCCGAAGTCTTTGAAGGCAAGCGTGGGGCCGTGGAAAAGTTCCAGCACATGGTCGCCCGGTCCGAGCGTGAGGAGCGGCGCGTCGAAGGTGACGCTGCCTTCCACGATGTCCACGATCGCTTGCGGCGGGACGTCCTCGCCGAAGAACGCGTCCGCCACGGCGATGCCGATTTCCGGGAAGGTGAGCTCACGCCAGAATTTCCAAAACGCGGCGTCGAGCACGGGCAATTGGTCCGGCATGTAAAGGCCGTTGTCCGGCGGCAGTGAGCGCAGGATGGCTTCCTTGAGGTCGACGCGGTGGGCGGGGTTGTTGGTGGAATGATAGAGCACGGTGGGGAAGCGCTTGAGATGGGGCAACGGGCGTGGACGTGGCGTCCCGGGAATTACACTTTCATCAAGTCCGCTTCCTTCGCGGTGGCGAGGTCGTCGATCTTCTTGGTGAATTTGTTAGTCAGGTCTTGGACTTCCTTTTCGAAAGTCTTCTGGCCGTCTTCGGTGATCATGTTGTCCGCCTTCATTTTCTTGGCACCGTCCATGCCGTCCTTGCGAGCGGCGCGGAGGCGGACTTTGGCTTCTTCCGCGAGCTGTTTGATCATTTTGACCATGTCCTTGCGTCGCTCTTCAGAAAGCTCGGGGATGGGCACGCGGATCGAGCGGTCGGCGGCGGCGGGATTGAGGCCTAGCTTGCACTCGCGGATGGCGCGCTCGATGTCGCGGGTGGTCGCCGGATCGAAGGGCTGCACCATCAGCATCCGCGGCTCGGGCGAGCTGATGACGGCGATGCTCTTGAGTTTGGAAATGGCACCGTAGGCTTGGACATGCACGTCGAGATTCTCGATTAGGGCCGGGCTGGCCTTGCCGGTGCGCACGCCGGCGAACTCGTGGGTGAGGTAATCGACGCATTTGGTCATCGCGTCTTCGACATCGAAAATAGATTCTTCAGGGTCCATGATAGATTGGGATTTGAAATTTGAGATTTACTCGCCGTGCACGAGCGTGCCGATCGGCAGGCCGCGGAGGGCGTGGGAAAGATTCCCGTGGGGAGCGAGGTCGAATACAATAATCGGCACATCGTTGTCCATGCAAAGGCTGAAGGCGGTGGCATCCATCACGTTGAGGCGCTGGGACAGGCAGTTTTGGAAAGTCACCGTTTCGTAGCGCACGGCGTCCGGATTGTGGCGCGGATCGGAGTCATAAACGCCGTCCACCTGGGTCGCCTTGAGGATCACGTCGGCATTCATTTCGCTGGCGCGCAGCGCGGCGGTGGTGTCGGTGGAGAAAAACGGATTACCGGTGCCGGCGGCGAAAATGACCACTTTTCCCTCGTCGAGTTGCTTCTCGGCTTTGCGGCGGATGAAGGTTTCTGCGACGTTTTTCATCTCGATGGCGGACTGCACCACGCAGCTGACGCCGTGGTGTTCGAGCGCGCCTTCAAGGGCGAGTGCGTTCATGACGGTAGCGAGCATGCCGACGTAATCGGCGGTTGCGCGGTCCATCCCGCGGGCGGAGGCGCTTGCGCCGCGCCAGAAATTTCCACCGCCGACGACGATGCCGAGCTGGAGTCCGCCGTCCACCGCCTCGCGGATTTCCAAGGCGATGCGGTCGACGATTTCCGGCGAAATGTTGTCGCGGGAACCCGGTCCGCGGAGGGCTTCACCGCTGAGTTTGAGGATAGCGCGTTTGAAAGGACGTGGATCGGTTGGGGCGTTGCTCATGCGTGATTGGTTCTGCCGGATGAAAGCGGAATCCCACCCCTGTTGGAAAGGGAAAACACGGATTCGGTGGTTGCATCCGGATGGGCGGTGAAAAATGATGCGCGCGACCCCAATTAAAAATGACCTCCGGAAAAGTATTCATCGCCGTGGATTTAGGTGCAGGCAGCGGTCGCGTGATTGCCGCGAAGACGGATTTCGCCAAGCTGGAGCTTGAGGAAATCCACCGTTTCGACAATCCGGGGACGGATCTGCCGGGCGGCTCGTTCTGGAACATCGTCGGGCTTTACCGCGAAATTCTCGAAGGCTTGCGCCGCGCGGTAGAGCGCCATGGCGAGCACATCGTCTCGATCGGCATCGATACCTGGGGCTGCGATTTCGGGCTGGTGGATGGAAACGGCGAACTACTCGGGATGCCGCACCAATACCGCGACCCGCGCTTCGAGGGGATGGCGGAGGCGATGCACGCGATTCTACCCGAGGCGGAAATTTACGCGCAGACCGGACTCAAAACGAATTTTTATAACAGCTCGCTGCACCTGCTGGCCGAGGCACGTAAGAAAAGTCCGGCTCTGCTGAATGCGGCGCGCCTGCTTTTCGTGCCGGACTTGCTGGCGTATTGGCTGACCGGCAGGCAGGCGGTCGAGCGGACGGTCGCCTCGACCTCGCAATTGATCGACCCGCGCACCGGCGATTGGGCATGGGGCGTGATCGCCGCGCTGGACTTGCCGCGCCAAATTTTCGGGGAGATCGTCGCGCCGGGCACTGTGCTCGGGCCGATCCGTGAAGAAGTGGCCGCGTTCATCGGCCGGGCCGGGATTCCGGTGGTGGCCACGGCTTGTCACGACACGGCGTCGGCGGTGGCCGGCATCCCGATGATTGGCCGCGGAAATCTTTGGTTGTCGTCGGGAACCTGGTCGATCATGGGCGTCGAGGCGACCGAGGCGATCACCACGCCGGAGGCATTCGAACTCGGATTTTGCAACGAGCTCGGGGTCGACGGCAGCGTCCGGTTTTTGAAAAACATCAGCGGCCTCTGGCTCATCCAAGAGTGCAAACGCCAGTGGGAACTCGACGGCGAGAAATTCGGTTACGCGGAAATGGCGCAGATGGCCAACGACGCCGAGTCCTTCACTGCTTTCATCGATCCGGACGACGCGAGCTTCGCCAGCCCCGGTGACATGCCTGCCAAGATCCGCGCATACTGCGAGAAAACCGGCCAGCCCGTGCCAGCCGATCACGGCCAGGTCCTGCGGGTGGCCAGCGAATCGCTCGCTCTGAAATACCGCGTCGTCTACGACCGCGTCCGCAAACTCACGGGGCGCGATTTCACCCGCCTGCACGCGGGCGGCGGGGGAATTCAAAACGAACTTCTCAGTCAGGCGACCGCGAACGCGCTCGGGATCGAGGTCGTCGCCGGTCCGGTGGAAGCCACGTCATGTGGCAACGTGATCACCCAGATGGTGGGGACCGGCCACCTGCCGGACATCAAAACCGGGCGGGATTTGATCCGACGCTCGTTCGAATTCCGGATCTTCGCGCCGGGTGATTCCGCCGCGTGGGAAGCGGCGTTCCTGCGCTTCAGGACGGTGATCGGTTTGGATTGAGGCCGTCCTCCAACAGGCCCGCGAGGCCGCTTTGGAAAATTGACCAACCGCCGGGCCGGCGGAAACATATACAGGCGTGCGGTTGGAAACTCTGGGTATTTGCTGGGTTCTGGTCGTGGCGGCGCATGCCCGGCCGTGGAGCGACGACGTGATTTACTTCGCGATGACCGACCACTTTTGTGACGCGGACCCGGCGAACAACGTGCCGCCCGGCAGCGACCCGGCGCTTTATGATGAGCGGCAGGATGACATCGCGAAATACCAGGGCGGTGATCTGCGAGGCATGGAAAACGCGCTGCAAGCCGGCTATTTCAGCGACCTCGGCGGGACCGCCCCGTGGCTCACGCCGGTGGTGAAAAGCGCCTGGCGCTATGGCTACGATCTCGGCGGTTGGAAAAGCGGTTGGAAAAGCGGTTATCACGGTTATTGGGCGCATGACTGGCTCGATATCGACCCGCATCTGGTGCGCCGGAAATCGCTGATAGGAGAACCTTACACCGACGACGCCGATGGCCGGATGGCGCACTATCGGGACTTCGTCTTGTCGCGGCGTAGCTCCGCGAAGCCGGATCTATCGAAATCTGTTTCGCCGGAAACAACCAGAACCACTCAAATGTTTCCGTTGCCCGGCGGAATTTCCGCGCCAACGCGCCCGGCATATAGACCCCGGCCAGTCCCGCCTCCCGATCTCCTTTCCAGACCTCACGCGCCCGCGCGATCTGCCGGGCAATATCTTCTCGCAGACTCTGCGGCAGCACCGTGACCCGATCCTTATCTCCTTTGCCCAGCCGCACCGTCACCGTCCCGCGCCCTACATCGACATCCTGCACCCGTAGCCGTACCAACTCGGAAAGCCGCAGGCCCGCACCATATTGCAGCCGCGCCGCCAGCTCATAGCGCGCCTCCTTCTGCTCCCGCTCCCGCAGTCTCTCAAACAATTTCTGTGTCTCCGGCTTCGACAGCACCACCGGCACCCGGGTCCCTGTATCCCGTAGTTTTACGCCGAAAACCGGCTCCTTCACCCCAAGCACATACTTGAAGGAATGCGCCAGCGCATTCAGCGCCTGCTTCTGTGTTGAATACGCGCAGTCCTCATCCTCCACCACCGACGTTAGAAACCGTGTGGCCGTCGGCACCTGCATCACCTCATACACCGACCCAGCAAACTTCGCGTATCGCGCCGCCCACGCGCCATAACACTGCTTGGTCCGCCCCGCCAAACCCCGTCGCGCCCCAGCCGCATGCACCGCCGACCTCAGGCGTTCCGGCAAACTCCGATGATCCGCCCCCGACTCAGTACAAGCGCTCAGCCATTTCAAATACCACTGGATCGCGTCCCCCATTGCTCCAATTGCCACTTCTCCCTCTCGCGGCCCTCCCGGATCACCTCTGACTTCCAGAAAACCCGGGCCGCATCACGTCCCGCAGGAAGCTCATTACGCAGCCGGAAGTTCTCAAACCATTCCAACACCAGTAGGAATCCCGCACGTTCCCGGTCCGTCAGACCCCGGAACTCCGCCAGATCTTTCCTCCAACACCAACGCGTCTTTGATGCATTCATGGCTTTCCAATAAAGAAAATCCCGAACTGCCGTCAATCCAAAAGTGTTCACCTGACCATCCTTTTCAATTCCCTCAACTTTTCAGGTTTACAACGTTTCAGAGATTTTACCCCTTGATATCAGGCACAGCATGTCCCTCGGAAGACCGCCCCACGCTAGCTAGCGGATATACGGACTCGCCCCCAAAAAATCCTTGTCAGCCAAGGAGTTCTGGCCGAGCCTGACCAAAAAGGATCGTCCGGATATAACCTGCGGAGATCCTACGAATAAATACTGTTGTGCCAGAAAATAATTCATAGGAAATCACTTTCCGCCCCGCCTTAAGAATCTATGTCTGATCCCCAGATTTTCGAATATATGAGCCGGATGAGCTCCGACAAGCTGACTGAGATACTTCAGCTGCATGATCAAAACGAATGGGTAGAAGATGCTTTTCTGGCTGCAGAGGAAATCCTTACCCAGAGGAGAAATCCTTCGTCTCAATCAAAGAATTCAGAACAACATTCCAATGGGAACCACTGGAAGGCACCGCAACCCGAAAACAAAGAAGGAAAAGAAAATTCCAAAAGTGCATATGCGGTTATGACTTGTGTGTTTTGCCCCACAGAACTGCGTCTTCCGATTACTGAAGGTAGGTATCGCTGCCCAACTTGCCAAATGTGTTACGCACTAAAATTGCTAAGCAGATCGCCTCTGATTTACTTAATTGCACAGGCAGAACCCGCAAAGACATCATACCAGCCGCCACCGCCCAAAAAAGAAAAGCAAAAGATGCCGACTCCTGAGGTGCAGTCCGCATTCTTAGTTCTAGAGTTAACTTCAAACTCAACTCTCATTGAGGCACGTGCCAATTACCGAAAGATGATACAATCTTGTCACCCCGATAAAGTCTCTCACCTTGATCGTGATATAAAAGCGGCAGCCGAACACAAGACCAAAAAGCTAAATGAAGCAATTTTTGTCATCACTTCCTTCTTTAAATCAACGTAAGAAGCACCACAAGTCGAGACACAGCAACCCCTATCAGCCGCCCTGTTCTCATGCTCTTCCGTAGTTCCAACCTCAACCCCGTGATCGACGCTCGCTCCCGCTGATAGGGTTGCGTGCTCTTTGAAGTTGTGCGCCGAGCTAAGCAAGGCGCTTCTTATCAGGTGAAAGACCTGTTGTTTCAAAACCTAGCCAGTAGAAACTACCGAGTGTTGCAGTTGTGTTAG
>JAYSYA010000303.1:0-22998 GCA_043716765.1 Akkermansiaceae bacterium | reverse complement strand
TCCCGATCGCCAAGGGCAACCTCGATCAATTCGCCACCGGTCTCGTCGGCACGCGCTCGCCCTACGGCGTGCCCCGCAATGCCATCGATGCCGAGTTTTTACCGGGCGGCTCCAGCTCCGGCAGCGCCTCCGCCGTCGCGGCCGGACTGTGCGCGTTCTCGCTGGGAACCGACACCGCCGGCTCCGGCCGGGTGCCCGCGGCGTTCCAGGAACTCATCGGCTGGAAGCCGACGCGCGGCTTGCTGAGCAACCACGGACTGGTTCCGGCGTGCCGGTCATTGGACTGCATTTCAGTGTTTGCCAACAGTGCGGCAGACGCCTTGCTGATCTCGGACGTGGTCTCTATTTATGACGCCGCAGACGCTTTCTCGCGCGAAGTGACGCCCATCGGCAAGATCGCCGCCAGCTTCCGTTTCGGAATACCCCGGGTTCTGGATTTCGCCGGAGACCCTGACACACCGGGGCTTTTCGCGTCGGCGGTGGAGCGGATGAAAGCGCTGGGCGGAACTCCTGTAGAGATCGATCTCACGCCATTCACCGAAGCGGCGAAACTTCTTTACGAAGGCCCATGGGTCGCCGAGCGCTGGGCGGCGGTGGGGGATTTTGTGGCAAAAAATCCCGATGCCGTGTTTCCGGTGACCCGCAAGATTCTGGAGGATTCCAAAGGCTGGGACGCGGCATCCACCTTCCAAGCCCAATATCGTTTGCGGGAGTTTGCCCGCGAAGCCGAAGCAATTTGGAAGACCATCGACGTACTTTTGCTGCCGACTACGCCCCGCCTCTACACCGTCGCCGAGAACCTGGCGGAGCCGTTCGGCACCAACGCCACTCTCGGCCGCTACACGAATTTCATGAACCTGCTCGACCTATCCGCCGTGGCGATGCCCGCCGGGCGGGCGCGGTCCGGCCGCGCGCCGTGGGGCGTCACCATTGCAGGTCCAGCCGGTTGGGATGGCGCACTGCTTGAGCTGGCCGGGAAATTTTGTGGGGAAGATATGAAGAACGACGGTCGCAGACCGACGCTACAGAAGATTCCGCTACTCGTCTGCGGGGCTCATCTGGAAGGACTGGCGTTGCACTGGCAACTCGCGGATCGCGGAGCAGTGCTCCGCGAGAAAACCCAGACGGCGGCGGTTTACCGGATGTATGCGATGCCTGCGGTCGGCTCGATTCCCCCGCGTCCGGCGTTGATCCGTGACGAGGCGGCTGGCGCGGCGATCGAAGTTGAAGTCTGGGAGCTGGAGCCGGCCGCGTTCGGTGATTTCGTTTCCAAAATCCCGGCACCGCTGGGAATCGGCAAAGTGTTGCTCGAAAGCGGCGATGAGGTTCCCGGCTTCATCGCGGAGCCTCGGGCGGCTGAAGGCGCGGAGGAAATCACCCGCTACGGCGGATGGCGGGCATGGCTGGCCAAGGAAGGTTGATCGCCACGGATTTCTGTTACTACTTCCCCCCAAGCGCCTTCACCAGCCTCGCCACCTCCAGCCGCCGCTCGGCGACTTTCCGGTTCCATCCGAGACGCATGGTGCGCTGGTGTTTTTCCAAGCCAGCCAGCACCTGTGTCCGCGCCGCCCACTCCTTGCGCCGCCTCCACCAATACTCCGGCACAAACACCGCGCAGCCCGTCACTTCCGCCAGATCCACCACCTGAGGATAGGTCGTACACTCGGCACCGATCTTGATTTGCACGCCGTGCTCGCGTTCGCATTCCGCGAGGAATCGACGGAATCGGCCGGCCCCATCGAGCAACACCACCGGCAGATCCTCCAAGCGCTTCCATCCCGTTTTATCAGGTTTTTTATGCTCCGGCAGGACCAATTTGTAGCCATAACTTTCGAGATCGACCACCTCCACATTCGCGCTCTTTTCCAGCTGGTCCGCGATCCCCACATCCAGCAATTCCGACGCCAGTCCTTCCTGGATCTTCCGCCACATCAGATTGCGCATCATCCAAGTGTTAGCCACTGCTCCCTTCCGCTGCTTGCCGATCCATGGAATCAACAACTCGCGGATCACCACCTCGCCCGCACCCACCGTGATGGGACGCCGTTGGCCCTGCGCCTCACAAGAAACTTCCTCCACTTCCCTTACAAAGCGTTCGCAGGAACCCGCCAAGCGCAGCGCCGCAGGTGTTGGCTGAAACGGCTTTTTCGTCCGATCCAGCAGCTTGATTCCAAGAGCTTCTTCCAATTCGCCCATCTGACGGCTGATCAGGGTCGCCCGGTTCGAATCCCCCTTGGCGGCCAAGGCGAAGCTCCCCGCCTGCAACACCTCCGCCAGGGTTTGCAAACGCTCCAGCGAAACGCCGTTCTGTGAGAATATTCCTGTCATGACTGCGGAGTCATGTGGCATGTGATCCATACTCTGGCAAGAATGATCCTTTCCTGACAATCTCTCCACATCGCCAACGCAGCCCGCGATTCCTGAAATGACCACCACCGATTACACAACCCGCCGCTCACTCACCATGGGCACTTTGGTGGAAATCCAGCACAACACGGGCCTCTTCAAGATCACCTGTCCCACCGCATGGGCGGATTCCGACCACACGATGCCGACGCATTACAATGTAACCGGCCCAAACGGAAGGCTCCACCCCATGGTGCCTGTTGAGCGCATGAACCTCTGCCAGATCACCCCGAGCTTAACGCCTCCCTCAGTCCTCGCCCGCATGCTACGACATCCAGAACTAACGCTCCGACTGGGAACTCGTCTGCTTGGGCGTGAGATCGCCGAAGCCCTCAACCTTGCAACCTTGGCCTACCGGTTAGTCCCTCGATACAAGAGCACCCATTGCTGGGCTTGCAAAACTTCGCTCGACAATCTCCAGGACGAGCTCTGCCCAAAATGCGGCGGCCTCCAGTGCGGATGCGGCGGATGCCGCTGCAACTGGCCCTACCCACCCCAAGCCGCCTCCAGCAGGAACGACTTCACAAGTCCGTCCTACTTGGCCGCGCTCCACCTCCCCCGATGAAACCGAAACCCAACAAACGCATCGACAAACTGCTAGGTGAACTCGGCCTCCATCCGGATGCCCTCGATCCCGACGAAGCCGCCGCCGGCTTGGAAAAATCCAGCCCGCTCCCACCTATCCGTCTCACCGGCCCCTGCGGGAAATGCTGTTACAGCAGCGAGGCCAACGCCCGCAAGGTCGGCAATCACATCAAATCCCACGGCGGAAATACCTCGTTCTTTCGCTCCTACTTCTGCCCCCAGTGCAAAGCCTGGCACCTCACTTCCGCCAAAAACCTTGGCTCCAGCAAATCCTCCGGCGCCACCCGCAACGCAGGCCGCAATCGCCGCAACCACCACCAGCCATCCCCATCCTCCGATGAATCCTGAATCGCAAATTCCCCACCCGGAACCAACCTCTGAAAGTGGCTGCGGCGTCTCGCCGCAGACCGTGCAAGGAGCGTCTCGCTCCGAGTCCACCTCTCCCACGTCCCATCCAACCACCCATTCTCACAACCCCCACGCCTTTGACGACATGGGCTTCGTCTATCCGCCGGAAATGCCCGCCGAACCCGACTACGACGGCGGATTCGATTACGAAGACGCCGCTCGCGAGGACGAACTCCTCATGGATGACCTCGCCTCCGACACCGACGATTTCACTCGCTCCGACGAGGATGGCTGGTTTTACTCCGACGAGGATTAGGGGAGAAATATCAGACACTGAACAACGCCGAATTTCACGATGCTCACAGAAATCACCCTCGAGAACTTTAAGGCCTTCAAGAAGCTGCAACACATTCCCATCAAGCCGATCACTCTCGTTTTCGGACCGAATAGCGCTGGAAAATCCTCAATTGTTCATGCGCTAGCCTACTTAAAGCACCACATACTCCATTCAAGTTTTTCCGAGGCAAATGTGGTAAACCTTGGATGGAGCGAAGTTACACTCGGAGGTGTGAAGAACCTTGTTCACGGCCATTCCACAATCACGCCAATCACGATTTCAGCTAAGGCTGACAAATTTTTGGTTCGCTTCATATTTTTGCCGCAATTTCGATTCGGTGCTGCTTCTGACATTGAATTTGAACTGAACGGCAGCCTCTTGGCTAAGGCAGAGGCCAACCGGGATAATCATCTTTACCCTAATAATACATGGCTCGTGAAAATTGATCCAAGCAATCCTGCTTCGAAAGAAGTGCGCGAATTCTTCAAAAAACGGATACTGATTGATGCAGTTCTATCATCCCCCGCCGACGACACCTACACTGACTACGAGTTTGAAAGCTGGGAAGATGAGATCTTAGAGCCGTGTGATGTGAATGATGTCTTGGAGCAATTCGACGAAGTTTTTGAAAGTTTTCTTAGAAATGGAATTTGGCGAGTTCTTGGACCGTCCGATCCTTTTGCAGAGGAAACCAAGTTTGAATGCTATCTCCGAGAATGCACAGATCCTAATAGTGATGGACATTCATTCACAACGCGTGGCTGCGACCAATTCAGCGAATTTGAAATTATCCAAGCATTGAGGGAAAAAACGAAACATGGGGGGATACAGAAAAGAGATCTTCTTGAAATCGCCGAATCTCTCGCAGGCGAAATTTGGTCAAAGTTCAGGAGTTCTGGCCTGAATTCGCAGCCGCTATACGCCACGCTAAAAACACATCGCCACCTTGATCCAGTTCGAGATCGCCCACCAGGTGTCATCTCTATGTCGGCGCTCCCGGAATTTCCAAAATGGGAGCCATGGAGAGAACTACTGAGAGACGCATCGCTTCGTAAGCTAGTAAATGAAACTCTCCAAAATATAGGAATTATTCACGAGCTTGTACTACGCAAACGTTGCACGATCGTCTATCACCCGGAAAAAACTTCTAATAGCTCGACGAAGCCACACACTTCAGATTTTGAATCCATTGAGCCAGAACTTGCGTTTTATGATAGACGCTCACAAGTAACTGTTTCCCAGCACGATCTCGGTTACGGTATTAGCACAATCGTGCCGGTTGTAAGCTCAATTCTTGGATCCAAAAAGTCACTTATTTCGATTGAGCAACCGGAGCTTCATGTCCATCCAGGCCTACAAACTGCTCTAGGAGATGCGTTTATAATATCTACGATCGAGCGTAATAACACACTACTTATTGAAACCCACAGCGAACATCTAATTCTCAGGATTCTGAGGAGGATCCGTGAGACAACTGAAGGTGAAATTGACGACTGGCCGGACGCATTGCGCAAAGCATGCCCGAACGGCATTAGACCTGACGACGTTGGGGTTCTCTACGTTGAGCCCAGCGAAAACGGGTCGATCGTTACAAATCTTCGAATTAACGAATTGGGCGAGTTCATCGACGAGTGGCCCAATGGTTTTTTTGATGAACGAATTCGGGAGGTTTTTTGAATATTGTTATGGTTTACCACGAGATTGCCCTAGAACCCACATCGGTTGAGGATTTCAAAGACTTTGGCCTTCTTGAACGCCAATTCGGCTTCGAGGTTGGACGATTAATTTCCTTTATGCCCGCCAAGCCGAAGGAAATCAAATGCTGGAAAGCTCTTTTTTACGAGCATCTCAAAACCCAGTTCCCCCCTGCGAAGCATAAGGTGTTGGAGCTTCGCGTGACAGCATTTCTTGAACGCGCCACATACCGTTCGCGAAATGACTCGGCATTGTCTGATGGGCAGTCATGGTGCGACTTGGCCCTTCAAGAGCAGGGCAAAAAGCATTTTGATGCGATTCTTTGCGCAGGACACTCTAGCAATAAAGCAATCTTGCCGTTTCAAGGAATGCACGATCCGGACGAGACATTTCCGGAATTTCTATATAAACCGATCCACTTTGGAGATTCGATGAAAGATCCGGAAGTATTTTTGGAAAGCCTCCGCCCTCTCATTGGTTCTGCCAAGCGGCTTCACATCATCGACCCACATTTCGATCCTGTTCATCGGGAAGAGTCGAATCGGCGAAGGTGGCAGACAACTGTTCGCAAGCTGTCAGAGTTCCTGCGTGCTGCAAATCGTTTTACAATCGATGTTCATTTTCATACCCAATCTGATAACACGCGAGACCCGAAGGAATTTGTCGCGGACATCGGAAGCCGAATCTCTGGGCTTTTTTCGTCACGCACTAACTTGAGTGTAACAGCATGGTCGAAGATGCATCAGGGTATCAACTGGCACGCCCGCTACCTTATTACGGATAAAGCGGGTGTCGCATTGGATTACGGCTTCGATATGGGGAAGGATCGCAGAACAGACGTGACTCTGCTTCCGAGAGATAAAGCCGATGAAAAACTTGCAGAATTCAATCCTGACTCTCCTACAATTTTCAATTTGGAAGCCTCGATCCGAACGAAAGGAACTCGATCTTAATTCTAATAGAATTATTACCCTCTATTTTATATTAATGTTAATCCGTGAGCATTGACCTCATCCATGGATCTGAAAATGACAAATACCGAGAAACTCAAGCGCGACGCCATATCCCTGCTCAGGATAGGATGGAGTGTTGATCGTATCGCCAATCAGATCACATCCTATCGTGACGATTACGGCACCGGGCTTAGTTTTGGTTCGGTACGCGCCGAAATATTGAGTTTGATAAGCAGCAATGACACCCGTCCTGTTCTAGGCGGACGGCCCGCTGTATCCATTGAAGCGAGGGACCCCGACGCGCATCAAACGAAGCAACTCGATGCAGAGAGCCAACAAAATGAGGCTATGCGCTGGAGCCCCCAGCAAGACACAGCTATCAAGGCCGTGAAGCAATGGCTATCCAATCGGTCCGGACCGCAGGTTTTTCGCCTCTTTGGTTACGCCGGCACCGGTAAAACGACACTGGCGAAGCACCTCGTCGAGGACGTGAGTGGCAGGGTGCTCTATGCCGCCTTCACCGGTAAGGCCAGTCTTGTCCTGCGCAAGAAAGGCTGCGTCAACGCGTCAACAATCCACTCATTGATCTACACGCCAGTTGAGGATCCGGAGACGCATGTGATCTACTACGTCCTAAACCCAAACAGTCCGGTTGCTGGTGCCGGCCTTGTCGTCGTGGACGAGGTCTCCATGGTTGGTGAGGAATTGGCGCGTGACCTGTTGAGCTTCGGCACCAAGATCCTCGTTCTCGGAGATCCGGCACAACTACCGCCGGTAAAAGGCGAGGGTTACTTCATTAATGCCAAGCCCGACGTGATGTTGACGGAAGTTCATCGGCAGGCAGCTGATAACCCCATCATCCGTCTGAGCATGGACATTCGTGAGGGTAGAGGACTCACTCCGGGAAGGTATGGCGACAGCAGGATTGTCCGAAGGAGTGCCGTCGGCACGGATGAGATGCGCGAGATGGTTCTTGCTGCCGACCAATTACTTTGCGGCCTTAACAAGACTCGTCATGCTTACAATGCCCGTATCCGCGAGATCCGCGGCCTGCAGGGCAATGAGAAGCCATGGCATCCTGTCGCTGGAGATCGCCTGATCTGTTTGCGCAATGACAGAGAGAAGCACATTTTCAACGGCGGTCTATGGGAGGCCTCGTCAACGATTTGTGCTGGGGGACCCGCAAATTTTCTCGAAATCCGAATCAAATCGCTAGATGAGGAGCATCGTCTTTCGATAGACGTTAAGACCCCGGAGGCATACTTCAATGGTTGCGAGAAGGATTTGGATTGGCGTATCCAGCGGAGCTGCGACGAGTTCACCTTCGGCTGGGCAATCACCTGCCACAAGGCTCAAGGCTCGCAGTGGGACAATCCTTTGATTTTTGATGAGTCGTCATGCTTTCGTGAAAACGTTGCCAAGTGGCTATACACCGCCATTACACGGGCGGCGGAGCGTGTAACGGTAGTTGTTTAGTCTCTGTTCGGCCCCAAATTTAGTGACCATCTGCGGCCTTTGTTTGAGATTCGATTGGCATTAAACCGAGGCCAATACCAAGATTGCTGAAGACTTTATCAAACAACGTGTAAATGGTTCGGTAGGCTTTCGCAATGTAGATTTCTTTCAGGGTTCGCTAAATATCCGAAAGCATCAGATCGTGGGAAGTTGGGTTGATTTGCACCTTCTGAATGCGTGCAGGACACTTCTGCAACCAGCTCTTTATCCTCTCCATAAATTCAGGCTCTGCGTTGGCTTCAAATACAACATGGGCAATTTGATCACCGTAGGCGGGAAGAGCGAAAAAGGTTTTATCGCCGCGATTTATTGGCCTCGCCTCTGCCAGCTTCCTGACAATGCGCCATTCGTTTTCGTAGTTCCAACATTTTCGCTTTCGGGTCAGTTGCCGCGCAGCATCAGGAAAATCCTTTTTCAAGAGGGCTACTTCATTGCTATATTCGGCTTCTATCGAGATCCCGATTGGCAAAAATGAGAACCTCATGCCGTCGTGCACATCAACCGCCTCACTTCGATACCCAATAGCGACTCCGGAGTTCAGTCCATAGTGCGCCCACATTAGTTCATTAGCAGGATCGGTTGTAAGGGAAACCACACCGGAAGTCTCGCTGAACATCCTTCGCATGTCTTCCGGCTCATTATTGATGTAGTCCTCTCTCGTGATCGCACGGTCATATTCCTCAAACGACAGGTTGCAGGGTGACTCCCGTTGGAACATCTCAAACATTACTCGTCTCTCTGCGACGTCAGCCGGTTCTATCCGGATGCGAAACTCCAGAAGGTCGTTGAGATAGATCGGAGGTGTCAGAAGTATTGAATTCTCTCCAATCAGCCACTCATCCGCTTTCTCGACGGTAAGGTATTTGTAGAGAATCATCAGCTTTTTGCTGGTTCAGTTTTACCGGTGCAGTGTTCGCATTTCAACATTTTCGCCAGCTCACGCGGCGCAGGGCTGGACCTCTTTGAAGATCGCTTCGCCTTTCTCGCGGTCGGCGCGCATGAATTGGTAGTCGAGCTGGAGGTTCATCCACATGCCGGGGGTGATGCCGAAGAAGGCGCTGAGGCGGAGGTCGTATTCGGGAGTGCAGCGGCGTTTGCCTTGTTTCATCTGGGTGAGATGGGGTGCGGGAATCCCGCAGCGGCGGGCGATTTCCGCCTGGGACAGGCTGGATTCCTCAAGCGTTTCGCGGAGGGTATCGGCGAAGAAGTTTAGCAGCGGGATGGGTTGCGGTTTCTTTTTCATGGTGGTGGCTCAGTTAACGGTTAAAACCCGCACTTCGAGGCCTGCGATCCGGCGGAAATGGGCTTCATCCCGGGGGCCGACCAAGACCCCGCAACCCAGACAGCGCGCGGTGGCCGCCACGGCGATGTCGTTCTGGGGAATCATCGTTCCGCTTTGGGTCAACTCGGCGAAGATGTCCGCATGGTGTTCGGCGGTTTCGGCAGTGAACGGCTCGATCCCCATCAAGCGGCGCAAGGCCTCGAGCCGTGCCATGCGGCGGACGGCGCGCGCGGCGGAATCTGCCAGGCGGACGCCGGCCAAGGCTTCGGCCCAGACCACGGCGGGCATCACCAGTTCCTCGCTGCCGTCGAGGGCGACGGCTTGTCCCGCATTCTCGGCGCGTTCCCAAGCGACCAGCGCGGAAGTATCGAGAATCAGGCCCATGGATTGGCGGCGGGTTGGTCGGCCTCGTTCACTTTCTCAAGATCATCCGCGAAAATGGGGTCGCGTGGCAGACGGGCGACGGCGGACACCAATTCCCCCCATGTCGCGCGACGAGACCCGCTGGCTGGCGAAAGTTCGGCGATCGGTTGGTCGTTCTTGGTGAGAAGGAAATGCTCGCCCTTGTGCTTTACCCGCGCGAGATAGTCTCCCAAATGGCGCGCGGCGTCGGTGGTGCTGATGGTGGTGGTTGGCATACGTAAATTTGTAACTTACGAAGTTCTGAAACTCAAGGAGCGTTGTTGGATGGGAAATGTCACCATTCAGACCGCCTCAAGGGCAATGCGGGCGATGAAGCCGGAGCGGGATTCGCCGTTTTTGCCTGCTGCCGCATCGATGCGGCGGAGGACGCGCTCGGGGAGGGAGATATTCAAGCGCTTGGACTTCCCGGAGAGGGAGGCGAGATCCACGGAGGTGATCGCCCAGATCATGCCGGCATAGTCGGGATTGGCGGCGTGGCTTTCGATCGCTTGGGGAGGCGGGATTTTCTCCCCGGCATCCAGCAATCCCTCGATATGAAAGGCGAGGGCCTCCGCGGCGTTGGCAATGGCCTCGTCCAAGGTGTCTCCGGCGCTGAAGCAGCCCGGGAGGTCCGGAACGTGGACGCCGTAGGCTTTGCCGGGTTCGTGTTCAATGGCGATGGGGTAGTTCATAGCTGGTCAATTCCTGCCGATTTAAGGATGGCCCGGGCCGTCCCGACCGGCAGGTCCTTTTTTCGGGTGCGGCACGGTGACGACGCCGGATTTCAGCGGGTGCTTGAATTGGTGATGACTTCCCTTGGTGCGGGTCTCAGACCATCCATTTTTTTCAAGAGCCTAATGATTTCGCGGCTGCTCATCGTGTGTAATCCTACACACTCCCTAGAATTGGCAAAGGCTGAATTCAGGAACTTGGCGGTTTAACATCGGGTCATGACTGAGCAGTCATGGGACATGCGATCTCCGCGATACACCATCCCGGCGGATCGTGGAAGGGTGCTCTTGTTCGCAATTCCCGCACACCAACCTTCAAAATTACAAAACCATGATACAAAACCGTTTAGAAAACCTGCTGTCGCTCATCTGCAAGGGCGTCTTGATGCTCATCCCGGTGCTGTTTGCGGTGGCGCACATTGCGGCGGACAGGGCGGCGTGGGATTTCGCGACGGGAGAAAAGTTCAGTCCGATGTTCAACGTCGTGAGCTCCTATGCGTGGCGGAGTCCGGCGGGCTGGGCGATGGTGGCGTGCATGGTGGGCTTCGCCTTCGTGATGGGCTATGTTTCGTGGCACGCGGCGAAGCGGGGGCCGGGATTTCTCGCGTGGTTGACTGCCGTGGTGGCGGCTGTTGCGATGGTGAACCTGCTGGAGGTGGCGTGGCATCCTTTCAAACCTTCGAGGGAGGCATTTTCTCAAATCCAGCAGGAGTTCAAAGGGGAGGCGACGAAGGAGATGAAGCAAGAGATCTGGATGAGCGGCTTGTCTGCCGTGGGCGTGCCAGTGCCCGAGGGGCGCAAGTCGCCCGAGTATTTCAAGAGCCTGCGTGCTCACTGGCTTCACAACCACGGAATCGTGGCGGCGCAAGTGATGATCCTGCTCACCATCATGGTTGCCAAGTTCCTGTGGGAGAGACGAGGAGGTAGTAACGTTTTTTGGTACTGCGGCAATTGGGTGGCGGTGCTTTTGATCGTGGCAGGCATTCTCGGCGGACAGCTGCTGCCGGAACTCAATGGCTTGAGCCAGCGGGTCATGTATTTCGGGTTTTACCTTTGGATGTTGATCGTGGTCCGGCAAATCGAGCGGGACCGAAAGCGCAGCGGCGGCGGGGAAGAGAGCGGACTCGGAGCGAGACGCTCCGACCACGGTCTGGCGCGAGACGCGCCAGCCACTTCCAACCAGAATGCCGTTTAATGACGTGCGATTCGTCGATGGTCAAAGAAGCGCCGTTATATTCCAATCACCCCTGATGACCCCCTTCGATCCCACCTCTGGCCTCATAAAACGTGACCCGTGGACGGCCGCGCCATTCGGGATGAAGCCGGATGGGCATTGGATCGTTTCCGCAGAGGACTTGCCGGAACTGCCGATCCCGAAGCATGTGGCGGTGACCAAGGACTTTATCGAGATCGACGGCTGGGTATTCCCCTTGTCGTATGTCTCGAAGAGCTTGCTGGTCTGGCTGCAGGCGTCGTTTCTCCGCTGGGTGAAAGAGGATGGGAGCGAGAAGAACAGAGAGTGGATCAACGGCATCGTGGAAGCGTTTCAAGACGGATTGGCTGGGGAACTATGATCCGGCCGTTCAATTTCAGTTTCCGAGTGATGGTGGCTCCAAGAGGAAAATCCGGGTAGCCAAGCGATTCCGGGTCTGCACAAACTTCCGCGTGCCCGAGACCCGCATTCGGTATGAACCGAGGACATGGTTGACAAACTGACCGGGGACATCGCTGACACTTCAGACTGGGCGCATGCCCTGGAAAACGTGTCACCCATGGAACAAAAACAACGACTTGTCAGTCTGGCCGGAAGCGGTCATTTCACCATGACGGAGCTTTGCTGGGATTTTGGGATTTCCAGGCAGACGGGCCACAAGTGGGCGGCGCGCCACGCGGCGGGCGGAATGAAGGGTTTGGAGGAACACAGCCGGGCACCGAAATCTGTCACTTCCCGGACGACCGATGAAGTCGAACGCCTGATCTACACGGAGAAGCGGCTTCGTTCGACCTGGGGGGCCGAAGAAGATCCAACAGATCCTGATGACCAAGCACGGGCTCGAATCGCCCCCGGTTGTCAGCCACCTCGACGCGCTGGAGGAGGCGCGGACCTCGTTTGCCAAGGCGGCGTTCCGCGCCCTGGATCGGACCTGTGACAGAGAAAGTCCATGTCCGGGGACGAGACGGCCCCGCCCCTTGGTGTCACACCAACTGCGTCTCTACCAGCAGCTTGTAAGTCCCGCCACGCGCGATGAGTTCTTCGTGCCTTCCGCTTTCCACAATCTTGCCGTGGTTGAAGACGAGGATGTTGTCCGCGTGCCTAACGGTGGATAGGCGGTGGGCGATGACGAGGCTGGTGCGGCCGGCCATCGCGCGGTCGAGCGCTTCGTTGACGAGGCGCTCGCTCTCGGAGTCGAGGGCGGAGGTGGCTTCGTCTAGCAGGAGGATGCGCGGGTTGGCGAGGATGGCGCGGGCGATGGCGATGCGCTGGCGCTGGCCGCCGGACAGCTTGGTGCCGCGCGGCCCGACTCTGGTGTCGTAGCCTTCCGGCAACGCGCTGATGAACTCGTGGGCGTTGGCCATTTCCGCAATGCGGGCGATGTCCTTGCGGCTGGCACCGGGATTTCCATACTCGATGTTTTCCAAAATCGTGCCGCCGAAGAGCATGACTTCCTGCGGGACGGTGGCCATTTGCGCGCGCAGGCAAGGCAGGCCGATTTCCGCGGAGCTGACGTCGTCAAACAGAATGCGGCCGGATTCCGGGTGATTAAAGCCGAGGATGAGCGAGAAGACGGTGGATTTCCCGGCACCGGACGGACCGACCAACGCGATGCGCTGGCCGGGCTGGACTTGGAAATCGATGTCGTGGAGGACCTGCACGTCGGGGCGCGAGGCATAGCGAAAGTTGACGCGCTTGAAGGCGAGCGAGCCTGCGAGCTGGATGCCCATGTCGCCGCTGACGCGCTCGGTCGGCGTGTCGAGAATCTCGCGGAGGCGCTCGGTGGCACCGGCGGTCTGTTGGAACTGGGAGATGATTTCCGGAAAGGAACCTAACGACGCGCCGACGAAGATCGAGAAGAGAATGAAAGCGGCGAAGTTGGTCCAACCGATTTCACCGTGAGCGTACATCCGCGAGCCATACCAAGTGACGAAAGCGATGGTGCCGAAGAGGGCGAAGATGATGAATGATAGAAACGCCGCCCGGTGGCGCGCCCCGCGCAGGGTGACGGCGAAAAACGAATCCAGCGACCGGTCGTAACGGCGCGCTTCGAACTCTTCGTTGCCGAAGGCTTTGACGTCGGCGATCGACTGGGTGGTCTCCTCGATGACGGTGCCAGCTTCGGCCAGCGCGTCCTGCGCGTCGCGCGAAAAGCCGCGGACTTTTTTCCCGAAAAACGCGATGGCGAGCACCACGACCGGCACGCAGCCGAGCATGATCAACGAGAGTTTCCACGAGGCGACGAAGATGAAAATCAAACCGCCGACGAGGATGACGGTGTGGCGCACGGCTTGGGGCACGGCGTTGAGCAGGGTGTCGCGGACGATGCCGAGATCGGCGGAGACGCGGTTGCTGAGGGCCCCGGAGCGTTGCTCCTGATAGAACGGGATCGGCAGTTTCACGAGGTGGGCGAAGACGTCGCGGCGGAGCCGGTTGAGTGCGGCCTCGCCGGAGCGGATGAAGCCTTGGACACGGAAGAAGGCGATGACGGATTGCACGGCGAGCACGCTGATGAGCATGAGCACGACGTGGTTGGATTTCGCCAAAATCTGCGCGGGATCGACGCCTTGGCGGAGGGCGTCGGTGGGATTTCCAATGAGTTCCTTGAGATAATACGGGAACGCCAGCGAGAGGATGGCGGTGAAGAAGAGCGCGGCGAGCGAGGGCAGGAAAATCGCCTTTTCCTTCATCAAATAGCCGAGAACCCAGCGGTGGGAGGATAGCGGCTTCTTCAGTTTAGGCTCAGGCATGCGCCGATGGGAAACGATCCGGACGGTATCGTCAATGGCGGGAAATCCCTTGCGCCATCTTCGTTTAAATCCTATCCAACTGCGGCTGTCGCATCCCGCATGAAAATCCATTTGCAACACCTCTGCCTGACTCTCTCAGCTCTGAGTCTTCCGGCGTCCGCCGTGATCGTGGCGGGATCCAGCGGCGGCGGAAACACGGCAAACAACACGACGGCGGCGCAGTTTCAGAGCGAACACGGAATTTCCTTCCCCGCCTATGACAACGTGATCCGCTACGCGGACGCCTCCGGGATTTATCTGGGCTACAACGCGGCCACCAAGGACGTCTGGGTTCTAACGGCCCGTCATGTCAGCAGCAGCCTCACTCAGGGAAATACCGTCACTATCGACGGATTAATCTATAACCGCCAGCCGGAGGGCGGGGACGGCTTCGGCCTGCTTCCGGGCGGCGACCTGCGACTCGTCCGCTACAGCCGGCCGGACCTCGCAGTGCCGACGCTGCCGGCGGTTAATATTTCCACCTCCATCCCCACGGCTGGCACCGGTCTCATGATGGTCGGCTACGGGCAAAACCGGACGCAGAACGCGACGCTCAACGGCTCCTCCTCGGACGCAGTCTCCGTCACCGTGGGAACCGGCTACAACTGGTCCGGCGCGACGCTCAAACGCTGGGGCACCAACCAGATCGAAGTGGAATTTCTCAACAGTCTGGAATCGACCGTGCCTGTCGCCGGAACCACCGGCACCTTCTCGCTCGGCCCCTACAGCACCATCGGCTACATGACTGATTTCGACCAACCCCGCACCGGGCAGTGGTTAAATAGCAATGAGGCGCAAGGCTCGCTCGGCGATTCTGGCGGCAGCGCGTTTTACTATTTTGGTGGCCAGTGGTATCTCTCTGGCATTTTTGCGGCCGTGGTGGGATTTGACGGACAAGCGGGGAATACCGCAGCGTTTGGAAATCTCAGCCTGCTCACGGATGTGGCGAGCTACAGCGGTGCCATCAACACGTCGTTGGCGGGCGTCACGTTGGTGCCGGAGCCGGGGTCTGGCGCGTGGCCGATCCTTGCGGGTCTGCTAATTGTTTCGAGACGCCGCCGTTCGCGCGTTTGAGTTGCACGCCACGCCGCGATGCGGCATGAACGGCGGCCATGACCGGTCGGGAAATTCGAGAAGCGCTGATTCACGCGGGAGTGATGCCGAGCAAGCAGCTTGGCCAAAATTTCCTCATCGACCCGAACATGGCGCGCTGGATCGTCTCTCAGCTGGAAATTTCCGCCGACGACGCGGTGGTGGAAGTTGGCCCGGGCACCGGCTCGCTCAGCGAGCATCTGGTCGGAAAAGTGCGGAAATTGATTCTCATCGAGTTTGACGCGCGCCTCGCCGAGGCCCTGAAGCACCGCTTCCGCGACGACCCGAGCGTGGAGGTCCATCACGCCGACGGCGTGAAATTCGACGGCCGCCAGCTCTTCAAACACCGCCCGCTGAAATTCCTCGGCAACCTGCCCTACTCCTGCGGCGGCGCCATTCTCAAAAACCTGCTCAGCCGCCCCCACCCGTTCGAGCGCGCGGTGATCATGCTGCAAAAGGAGGTCATCGACCGCCTCGGCGCGACGCCCGGCACCAAAGACTACGGCATTCTCTCGCTGCGGACGCAGGCGAACTGGGAGGTGAAATCACTCCGCACCGTGCCGCCCGAGGCGTTTTACCCGCAGCCCAAAATCGATTCCAGCGTCGCCGTGCTCACGCCGCGGACCAGCGGATTGCCGACCTTCGACTACCGCTTGTTCGACGAGCTCATCCGCCGCGGCTTCGCCCAGCGCCGCAAGCAGCTCAAAAAACAACTCCCCGACGGCCCGCCGTGGGACGCCATCACCGCCAATCTCGGCGTCACCGCCACCGTCCGCGGCGAGGAGCTCACGCTGGTCCAGTGGGTCGATCTCACCCGCGCTTACGACCCGCACCCGCTCAAGGACGTGCCACAGAAATCCGGGGAAATTTTTGATGTCGTGGATGCCGACGACCAAGTCACCGGCACCGCCACCCGCGCGGAAGTCCATGCGCAAAAGCTCACCCACCGCGCCGTGCACGTCTTCGTTTTTAACAAACGCGGCGACCTGCTCCTCCAAAAACGCTCGCTGCGCAAAGACATGTGCCCCGGCCTGTGGGACTCCAGCGTTTCCGGCCACCTCGACTCCGGCGAGTCCTATGAAGCCGCCGCCGTCCGCGAGCTGGAGGAGGAAATGGGCATCACCGCCGAGACGGCGCCCGAGGAAATCGCCCGCATCGCGTCCGGCGTCGAAACCGGCTGGGAACACGTCCGCCTCTATCGGATCCGCCACGACGGAGCCCTCCGCTTTCCCTCCGCCGAGGTGGACGCGGTGATGTGGTTTCCCCTAGCCGAAATCGCCGCTTGGATCGCCGCCTACCCGGCGGACTTCGCGCCCGGCTTCCTGGAGTGCTGGAAAAAATTCACAGCCCTCTGACCTCATGAATTGGCTCGCCCCGCTCGCCGCCGCCGTATTGGCACTCACGTCCTGCCAGAAATCCGCACCCGAGCAACTCGGCTATCAGGTTGTTTCCACCCGCCCGCACGATCCCAGTGCCTACACCCAGGGCCTGCAACTCACCGCCGGCCGCCTGTTTGAAAGCACCGGCATGTATGGCGAGTCCACGCTGCGCGAAATCGAACCCGGCAGCGGCAAAATCCTCCGCAAGCGCTCGCTCGCCAAGACCGTCTTCGGCGAGGGCCTCACCATCCTCGGCGGTGAAATGTTCGTGCTCACCTGGAAGGAAAACATCGCCTACGTCTTTGAGCCGGACACCTTCAAACCCATCCGCAGCCACACCTATCAAGGCGAAGGCTGGGGCCTCACCCACGATGGCAAATTACTCATCCTGAGCAACGGCAGCAGCAATTTGCAATTCCTCAACCCCAAGGATTTCACCGTCGTCAAAACCCTCGCAGTCAAAGACGGCAAATCCCCACTCACCCACATCAACGAACTCGAATGGATCGACGGTCAGATTTTCGCCAACATCTACCAGACCGACCGGATCGCCCGTATCTCGCCCGCAGACGGCCAGGTCACCGGCTGGCTCGACCTCGCCGGCCTGAAAAAACAACTCACCAAGCCAAACCGCGCCGATGTCCTCAACGGCATCGCCCACGACCCCGCCACCGGCCACCTGCTCGTCACCGGCAAATACTGGCCGCAGATGTTTGAAATTCGGGTTTCGAAAAAATAACCCCCTATTGCAAAGCCGCTTAGTTCGCCGCTGCGAATTCGAAAAACAGGGTGAGTTCTTGTCGATTGTAGGTCAGGTGCGTCCTTGCGATGAGCTTAAGCCCGGCCGCGGCGGCGGAGTCCACGGCGGATTGATAGAGCGCATTCATTTCGCCGAAGGTGGTAACGCCGGTGGTTTTCAAGGTGAAAATCACGATGCCGCCCGGATTGAGATTTCTCGACAGACGCCCGACCTGGCGGATCGATTCGAGCGGATCGCCGTTCATGTCCGAAAGCATGGCGTCGTAGGTCATGCTCGCGTTCGGCTTGAAGGCGGCCACATCCATCAGCGCGAAATGCAGGCCTGGCTGCGAGTCGAGCCGCTTGTCGAGCGGCGCGCGGTCGATGGCGGTCACCTTGTAGCCCCGGCTGAGCAGCTCGGACGTCATGCCGCCGGGGCTGGCCCCGAGTTCGAGCCAGTGGCGGCCTTTTTTGAGCGGAGGCCGGTGCATTTGGAAGTGGTGAAGCGCTTCGGCGATTTTTGCGCCGGCGCGGCTGATCGTGTCCGGCGAGTTCTGGCTGATGAACTTGGTGCCGCCTGGATAGAATCCATTAGAATCCTTCGGGCTCTGCATGCCGCAGAAAAGCCCTTCCTTTCCGATCAAACAGAACAGGGTCGCCCGACCGCTGTGCTGGGCTTCGACGTCCTTGAACGCGGCGATTTCTGCGGGAAAGAGCTGGAGCGTCCGGCCGCGGAGGTTGGACGCGAGGGTTTTGTAATAACGGTTCGTCGCGCTCGGATCGAGCTGGCCGATGAAGATCGCCTGCGGCTTGCGGCCGCCGAATTTCCGGAACATCGCCTGCGCCGCCTTTTCGACGAAGCCTTCCATGGTCTCGGGGTTGCAGGGCCAGGAATGGTCAAGTGGCAGATTCCAGCGAAGATATTTGGCGGCTTCCGATTGGTGGACGGCCGCAGGATCCTGCGTCTGGATCAGGTAATACTCGCTGCCCAGCTTCTTGGAAATTTCCCCGCCGAGTCCTCGGACAATGTCTGCGGAAAATTCCGCGAAAACCTCGGAAATACGAATCAGCCATTTGGCAGGCGGTGGGGGTGGTGTCGGAGAAGTCAAAATACGGGGATTTCTAAGGCCGGAATTATCCTGCCGCCGCGCCGGACGCAACCCCTGTGTTTCCGCGGATTCGAGGATCCTGCGTCAAATCACGTAGCGCAGCGCGGCGGCCGCCCCCACGCCATTTTCGCTGATGAATCCCGGCGGCACTTGATCCACATTGAGCTCCAACCAGCGCTCAGCCTCGTCCCGGCTCCGGAAAATCCGCATCCGGTCGGTATTGCGCGACCAGTGTCCCAACATCCGGACAATCCCATGAGCGGTCGAATTCGGAGCCACATACGCCAGCCAACCTCGCGAGCGAATCGCCTCGTGCCGAAGCACCAGCGCCAGGCGCAGCACGTCGTTGGCTACCAATTCCAACTGAGCCTCGCTGAAATCAATCAACCCGTGGAAATCCGCCGACCAACACGGATCCGACGCCATCGCCGAAACAACTGACTTCAAATCCGCCAAGCCCGTTTTCCCCTGATATTCCTCGATGCGCATCCGCCGGCCGGCATCGATCCGGTAATGCCCCACCGTTTCAAAGGGTGAATAGTCAGTGGTCAAAAATTTCATAGGGTTCCTTACTATCGGACACCCCGCCTGACCATTCGTTCAAAAAAGTCACCCCAATCGAACCCCCGAACTGCTTGTTTTTTATGAAGTTACGGACTTTCTGAAAGTAAGGACTTCTTAAACAGTCGCCCGCCAGCCCTTGTCAACACGATCTAATAGCACATAACAAAACCTCCTAGTCACTGGAATCCGGAAGGCACCGCAGCGTAAAAATTTATTTCCCGCATTTGGAAGTCAGCGGCTGAGATCGGTCTGATACATCAGCTTGAAACCGCTCTGATGAAGAACGGCAACCGCGAATTCGTAGTCCTCGACGTGCATCGCCAGCATGGAACGCCCTTCCGGACTGGGCATCAACGCGTAGGCGAAGTCGATGTTCGTCTCCGCAATCATCAGCGTGTCGAGGCACTGAAGCAGTCCGGGACCGGACTCGCGCATCGCGATCACGATTAGCTCGCAAGTCGTGAACGGAATTCCCTTTTCCATGAACAGTTGCTCGGTGCCATCCGGATCGGAAACCACGAGCCGGGCCACAGTCGCGTCCCGCGAATCCTGAACGCTCAAGCCGATGACTTCGATGCCGAGGGATCGCAGAAGTTTGACCATTGCGGCCAATGCGCCAACGCGGTTGGACAACAAGACGGAGAATTGGCGGACGGGCTCGCCGTGGTCGATGATGATGTCTGAATCCATAGAGCCAAGTTATCCTAACCACGCGCTCCGCGCAAGGGGATCGTCTGGACGGCGCCGCTGGCGACTTCCTGGATGATCATTTGGTTCGGTCGCACGTCGGAAATAAGATATTCAGCGCCATCGGCTCCCTTGAAGCGTTGGCCGGGTGAGGCGAGATACCGCTTTCCGGTGGCGGCGTCTTCCACCAGCGCGACCGGGTCGTGGGCTTTGGCGGGGACGCCGGAAATCCACTCACGCGTGCTGCCCGTGGAGCGGTCCCGGACTTCCACCACCGAGATTTCCGCCGGTCGGCCGAGGCTAAGCTTGCTGTCCTCCATCCGCCGATGCACGCGGACGATGATAAGATTCGAGCCGGGAATCGATTCACCGACGCGGACGCTCACTTCGCGCGTGGGAGCTCCGGCGATGCGCACGGTGGCGGTATCACCCGCGACGGATTTCACGCTCACCGGCACCTCTTTCTCGCGATAATGGCGCATCACCAGCGGCGGCATGGGAAACGGCTCGCGAACCGCCGAACCGGCAGCGGGAGACTTGGGTTTCGCCTGACTTGCGACCGGACTGCTGAGCGTCTCGCCGTCAATCGGCATGGAGGCGGCGCGCGGCGGGCCGGCTTCTCCGCTATTTCCAACATCGACGGACGCATCCATCGATTTCGCGATTTCGGCCGGAGACTCCAACGCCAGTTCCGCCGGAAGCGGATCGCGGGAAATCAGCGCGGCGATCTCCGGATGACCCGACGTCGTCGCCAAATCGGCCGCAGTCCGACCATCCGGGTCGCTGGTGAACCGGCTGGCGCCGATGTCGATGAGCAGCTTCACCGCATCCGCATGGCCGTTTTCTGCGGCGATCATCAGCGGCGTCCGCCCGTCTTCCATCCGCGCGTAAACCGACGCGCCGAAATTCGTGAGCGCGTCGATCACGTCCGCCCGGCCGACCAGTGCGGCCAGCAAAAGCGCGGAATCGAGGTCCTCGCGATGGTAAGCGGCCAGCTCACCCACCGCCGCCGGACGGCCCTCGCGCACGGCGAGCATCAGCGGCTTGAAGCCGTCTCTATCCTTCAAACTTGGATCCGCGCCTTGGCGCAGCAGCCAGCGCACCATCTCTGTTTGATCTCCCAAAACCGCCGCCATCAGGGGCGTGCACTCCGCAGCGCCGCGAAGATCCACCGCCAAACCGCAGTTGAGCAGAAAATCCGCCGCGCCCTGCGCCCCCGCAGCCGCCGCCGCATGCAGTGCGGAATCCCCTTCCGCGTTGCGGGCGTCAGCCGCAAATTTAGCTGAAATGAACTTCTTCAACGCCGGGACATCATTCGCACGGCTGGCCCGGAACCAATCTTCCGTCGTCAGCTGATAGCCGGCCTCGCCGAGCTCCGACTTCACCGTCTCACCGCGCTTCTTGCAGGACGGCAGCAGCGCCAGGAAAAAAACGCTGACCGCCACTTTTCTCCAAATCCGGTTCATGGCGGGAAATTACTTCGGTTTTCCTAAGCATTCAACCCCGAACCTTCCGCAGGCTGAATTCCGGAAATCCGGCAAACGCCCTCGCGGATCGTGAAGCGCACATTGCAGCCGCAGAGCGAGGCACCAAAAGCACGCTCCGCGTCCGCCGCTAGAGTCGCCGGACGCGGGTCCTGCGACAATGCCTCCAACAATACCGCCCGCGCCCGTGTCGGCAGGCGGCCGAAATTTTCCGCCGCCGCAGGCTCAACTTCCACCGGCAACCGCGAAATCGCCTCCCCGGCGTAGCCTGCTGTCGCCTCCGGCAGCGCCTCGGCGTAAGGCAAATACGGCTTGATGTCATAAACCGGCGTGCCATCCAACAGATCCAGCCCGCCCAGCAACAGCACCGGTGCGTCCGCGCATTTCGTGTCGATTCCCTCCAGCCGCACCAGCGAAAGTCCGAGCCCGTTAGGCCGGAACGTCGAGCGGCTGGCGAACACCCCGATCCGCTGGTTCCCCCCGAGCCGGGGCGGGCGCACCGTCGGTTTCCACCCCTGCCCGACCGTTTCATGGAACCCGAAAACCAGCCACAAATGCGAGAACCCGTCGATCCCGCGAACCGCCTCCGGGCTGCGATAAGCCGGATGAAATACCAGCCTGCCCCACGCGCTCGGGCATAAGCCCGGCTGGCGCGGAATCGCGAATTTCTCGCCGAAGCACGAGCGAACCGTGCCGATGGGATTGATAGTCATCGCCGTCGATTTACCCGTGCCGAGCCAGAGAGTTAGGAAATCCCGGCTTTTTTAAGGAGCGCTTGGATGTCGAACTCCGCCCGGCGCGGAGTCCGGGTGCGCAGCGCGTTGGCCTCATCATCGCCGATGAAGGACTCACTGGCCACGTCCCAGTTGAGTTTACGCCCGAGTTTCATGCCGATCCAAGCGACGCAGCAGGAGGACACGCTGCGGGCGGCCTCCTCGACCGGGGCGATCGGATCGCGGTTGGCGATGATGGAATCGATCCAGTTGAGTTTGTGGTCCTTGCTGCCCGCCAACCGTTTGGCACCGGCTGCGAGGGGTTCGAGCAGGTTCGGCTTGCTGGCACGCAGCGCGCTTTTGCCATCACCTTTTACGTCGCCATCACTCGCGGTGACTTTCGCCGAGCCGCGGGTGCAGAAGATCCAGCCGTCCTCGCCTTCGAATTTCAGGCCGTTCTCGAACTTGTTGTCGAGGATGACCTGGACATTGTCCGGATAAAGCATTTCCACATGATAGCCGTGGTGGACGGTCCAGACGTCGTCAGTCATGAAATCCGCCTTTGCCTCAACGAGCGAGGGTCCGCCTAACTGCTGGCCCATCGCCCACTGCGCGATGTCGATGTGATGGGCGCCCCAGTTGGTGATCATGCCAAGGCCGAAGTCCTCGGTGGTGATCCAGCCGGGGCGACCGCTGAAGCTGTCCTGCGGATGGCAGCGGCCTTCCATGTATTGCTGCTGCGGCGCGGGACCCAGCCATTGGTCATAATTGAAAGTGGGCGGAACCGGCATGGCCGCAGGCTTTTTGCCGCTGAGTTTGTCGATCCCGAAGCCGATTTTGACGGTTTTGAGTTTGCCGAGGCGACCGTTCATTACGGCCTCAACGGCTGGACGGAACGCGGTGAAAGGGCGCTCCGAGCGCTGCTGGGAACCGGTTTGCAAAATCACTTTCTTGGCGCGCACGGCGCTGCGAAGGG
>JAYSYA010000302.1:0-23091 GCA_043716765.1 Akkermansiaceae bacterium | reverse complement strand
TCTGGCCTGCCCAGTTTGTCCCCGCGTCCCAGGTGACTTTCCGGTTCGTCCCCGCCGTCACGCCTCCTACATTCCCGGTCACTGCCGTGACTGGCAGGTTCCATGTCGCCCCGCCATCCGTTGAACCTTGCAGCGTGACGGCGTAAGGCGGCAACCCGCCGCTCACATCGTAATACACATCCACCAACTTCGTCCCCGCCCGCTGCGAGGCCCGGCCTTGGGAGATGGATAAGGGAGTCTGCGCGGAGGCGGCCATGGAGCCAACCAGGCACAGCGCAAGCAAGGCACGAACAACGGGGAGGGGAAACATCGCGAACAGTTTCCTAGTGACTCCCGTGCCGGATGGCGAAGGAATAGTGGTGAAATCTCTACGCGGAATCACGACTCTAGGGAACGGGACATTCTTACGGGAGAACCCGAGGCACTGCCCGCTTCCCGCCTGGGACTATAGCAGATCCATAAGTTCTTCCGTCGTGATCTCAGTCTGGCGCAGGATGGCTCGAAGCGTGCCCCTGTCAATCTGGCGGTGATTTGGCACCACCGTTTGAGCGAATGGGTCATCACGCCGCATAATGACGTGACTGCCATGTTGGCGCCGAACCGTAAAACCCCGCTTCTGAAGGGCGCGGACCAAGTCATCACCTGACACCTGCGGGAGCTTGCTCATACGGCGAGCAAAAGAGCATCGAAATGTTCTTCTGGCACGGGAAGCCCGTCCTCCTGCAGGGCCAGAACGTAGCCTTCGATGGCTTCGCGGATGTTGATGACGGCGACCTCCCGGCTATCGCCTTGAGAGACACATCCTGGAAGGCTCGGACATTCGGCAACCCAAAATCCGTCCTCACCGGGGTAAATCAACACTTGTCGCATGACCGGAGGCTATCGATCTTTCCGGGAGTTTCAACTTAAAGGAAGGGGATAAACATTTCGAAGCCCCGCCAGAGGTCTGGGTGGAGATTGGATGGTCGATGTTCGATGTTCGATGTTCGATGTTCGATGTTCGATGTTCGATGTTCGATGTGTTCATAGCTCGTATCCGGTGGACTTGCGGGCGGCGCGGGTTGTAGGGTCGCGCGTGCTTCCCTGGTTTTCCAACACCCGTTTCCCGCTCTACCTCGCGCCGATGGCGGGGGTGACGGACGTGATTTTCCGCCAGATCTGCAAGGAGCTCGGCGCGGACGTGATGGTCACCGAGTTTGTCTCGGCGGAGGGCATCATGCAGGCGGACGAGCGGACGCGGAAATACACGGAATTCACCGATGAACAACGGCCGGTGGGCGTGCAGCTGTTCGGCGCGGACGGCGAGAGGATGGGCGAGGCGGCGAAGAAAATCATCACTTGGAAGCAGCCGGATTTCATCGATATCAACTTCGGCTGCCCGGTGAACAAGGTGGTCGCGCGCAATGGCGGTTCCTCCTTGCTCAAGGACTGCCCGATTTTGGCGGCAGTCGCGTCCGGCGTGGCGAAGGCGGTGGGCGACCAAGTGCCGGTGACGGCGAAGATGCGAATCGGCTGGGATGAAAATTCGGTCAACGCGGTGGAGGTGGCCAAAATCCTTGAAGATTGCGGGATGCAGGCCATCGCGGTGCACGGCCGGACGCGCTCGCAAGGTTACGGCGGCGAGGCGAACTGGGAGGTGATCGACGCGGTGGCGCGGGCGGTGAAAATCCCGGTCATCGGCAACGGTGACATCACCTGCGGCGCGGATGTGCTGCGGCGGCGGGCGGAAACCGCGGTGTCCGGGGTGATGATCGGTCGCGCGGCGATGCAGAATCCGTGGGTTTTCCGCGAAGCGAAACATTTCATCGAGACGGGCAAGCTGCTGCCGGACGTGCTCGTCGAGGAGCGCTGGGAGTTGGTGATCCGGCATTGCAACCTGGCGGTGGAAAGCCGCCGGAATGGCAACGAAAAGCAGACGCTCACTGCCATGCGCTCGCGGCTGATGGCGTATTGCAAGGGATTTCCAGGAGCCAAGGAGCTCCGCCAGAAGCTCTGTCAGGTGACATCGATCACGGAGGTCGAGGATCTCGCGGCGTTTTCGCTCGGCAAGGTCGAGCTGGCGGACTTGTGAGAAGGGTGCCTTGCATTTCAAAAATGCTATCTTCCCGAGGCGCTCGACGCGGTTCTGGTCGCCCGAGTGGTTCTACGAGCCTTGGCGCGGGTCATCGTTTTTTCATATAAATCGAGCAGCGGGCTGGTGACGCCATGCACCACCACGCTCAGCGCCACCACCGAGAGCGTGATCCCCACCAGATCCGAGGAGTGGTCTTTGACTCCGTGGTTGAGGGCGTAACTCAGGTAATAAAGGCTGCCGATGCCGCGGACGCCAAACCATCCCATCAGCAGCCGTTGCGATTTGCTGGTCGGGGTTTTGGCGAGTAGCACGAGAGTGGAAATCGGCCGGATCACCACGAACAACGCGAGCGCCACGGGGATTGCGCGCCCATCCCAGTAGGAAGCGAGGCAGATGCCCAGCAGCACCACCATCATCACTTCCAGCAGGCGCTCCGCCGTATCGCCGAAGGAGATGATTTCCGCCACCATGTGTCCGGCGGCATGGGTCGGATGAGTCAATTCTTCTTCCGCTTCGCTTTTTTTGCTCACAAACACCTCGGCCGGGGGGTGGCGGGCGGGCATTTCCTGACCCGACTGCAGGGTCGCCACATGTTCCGGCGCGGGATGGTCTTGGGTGGTCTGCACCTCGGTCCGCCTGAAACCCAGTCCCGCCGCGAAGACTGACAGAAATCCCCAACTGGCGACGGCCTCCGCGCTGGCATAGGAGAGCGCGATCAACGCGAGCGCCAGGAAATCGCCGGTGGCACCGCTGTCAGGGTTGCGGCTGCGCAGGCGGATGGCGAGGCGGCTCACGCCTTTTCCCAACGCATATCCCGTCAGCAATCCCACCGGCACCGCCCAGACCAAGCGGTGCATCGCCCAGCCGCCAACCCAGTCGTCCACCGCCCCATGCTCCATCCAGAGCAATGAAAAAACCACAAACGGGAAGGCCGCCCCGTCGTTGAAGCCGGCTTCACCGGATAGCCCGTAGCGCATCCGGTCTTGATCCCGCGCGTCATTTACCGTCACCATTCCAGCCAAAACCGGGTCCGTAGGCGCCAAGATCGCTGCCAATAGAAACGCCGTCGCCCAGCCAAAGCCCAAGACATAATGGCTACAGACCGCCACGCCCGCGATCGATGCCAGCATCACCGGACCGGCCAGTCGGAATGCCGCGATCCACGCCCCATGCGACAGCGGCAACCGCAATTTCAGCCCGCCGACAAACAGCGAGATGATCACCGCGATTTCCGTCAAATGCTCGAAAAAGACCTTTTCCCGGACGAAATCGATCCTGATGAGATCCAGCCAAGCCGGGCTAACGGCCAGTCCCAACGCGAGATAGATACCCGACGATGTCACCGGCAGCCGCCTCAGGTAAGCCGACGAAAGCGCCATCGCCAACAGCACTCCTCCGATCAACGCGACCCAGGCTAAAAAGCTCATGCGCGGTGGTTTCTAGCAAGCGGAGCGCATCGGAGCACTTATTTGCTCCCCCGCAATTTCCCGACCAGCCACAGGACCACCAGAATGACGGCGACGACCCAGAGGAGGTGCAGAAATACTCCGGTTACGGCGAGGGTGACCCGCAGGATGACCCAGAGAATGAGCAGAAAAACAGCCAGAAAGACGAGCTTGTTCATTTTAGAAATATCGTCGCTTTTCCGGGAAGGGCAAATGGAATCATGGTCTCGCCCTGGCGTCACGCGAGTGCGCGATTCATTCGGATTGCGGTCGGTCGGAGATCGGTCATGTTCCCGCGATGGACTTGCCGATGGATCTTCTGGGACGCGGATTGCGCGATTTGCGGATCTCGGTGACCGATCGCTGCAATTTCCGCTGCCGCTACTGCATGCCGGTGGAGGTATTCGGGCCGGGCCATGCGTTCATGCCGCGGGAGGAATTACTGACGTATGAGGAAATCGTGACTCTCGTCCGCACGCTGGTTCCACTTGGCATCGGGAAAATCCGGCTTACCGGGGGCGAACCGCTCCTGCGACGAGGGCTCGAAGATCTGGTGGCGATGCTGGCGGCGGTCGAGGGCGTCACGGACATCGCCGTCACGACGAACGGAGTTCTCCTCGCCCATCATGCCGAGGCCCTCGCGCTGGCGGGGCTGAGCCGAGTAACGGTGAGTCTGGATGCGCTGGCCCCGGAGATCTTTGCGCAAATGAATGGTGTCGGCGCGAAAGTGGAGCGAGTCCTCGCCGGGATCAGCTCCGCCTTGGCATTCGGCTTGCCGGTGAAGGTCAACGCGGTGATTCAGCGCGGCGTGAATGAGAGCGAAATCCTGCCGCTGGCCCGCTGGGCGAGATCAACCGGAGTGGATCTGCGCTACATCGAATACATGGATGTTGGTGAGACAAACGGTTGGAAGCTCGGCGAGGTGGTCTCGGGCGACGAAATTCTATCCATCCTCGCTCCGGAGTTTTCGCTAATACCGCGAGACCCGGCCTACCGCGGCGAGGTCGCCGCGCACTGGAGTCACCGCGACGGGGCGGGAGAGATCGGGCTGATCCGCTCGGTGACCCAGCCGTTTTGCCGCGACTGCCAGCGCCTGCGGCTTTCGGCAGATGGGAAAATTTTCACCTGTCTATTTGCGGCGGAAGGCCACGACCTGCGAGGGATTTTGCGCAGCGGAATGGATTCCCAAGTCCTCGCGGAAACGGTAAGCTCGATCTGGCAGGTAAGGGCGGACCGTTATTCCGAAGAACGCGGGCGGGTCGGGCCGCGGAAGGCGGAGATGAGTTACCTCGGCGGGTAGCTGCACCGCGAATCAGGCAAATGAAGAGGAGGCTGCGTGGGGCGTCTTTGTCTCTGCAACGGATTTAATTCACGAGAATCCCAAGTGATCCAATTCTTAAGATTCGCTAGATTCGTCAGATTCGCGGTGCCTTTAATCTTCATCTTCGGGGCATGCAATATGCTGTTGCACTCGGTAGGGCGGTTTCCTAAATTCCGTGCTTCGCTCCCCAATCCTTCCCACATGAAACGTTCCCACCTGATTTTCGCCACCGCCGCATCGCTCCTTGGCCTGCTTTCGCTCCCGAGTTGCAAATCCGGAGGCGGTGACACCATCAAGGTCGGCGAAGTCGCCTCTCTCACTGGCAAAGAAGCGACCTTCGGCACATCTTCCCACGAAGGCACCGAGCTCGCCATCGACGAAATCAACAAGGCCGGCGGCGTGCTCGGCAAACAAATCGAGCTGCTCACCGAGGACAACCAGTCCAAGGCCGGCGAGCCCGCCAACATCGTCAACAAACTCATCTCCCGCGACGGCGTGGTGGCCATCCTCGGCGAGGTCGCTTCCAGCCGCTCGCTCGAAGCCGCGCCGATCGCCCAAGCGGCGAAAATCCCGATGATTTCCCCGGCGTCCACCAACCCGAAAGTCACCGAAGTCGGCGACTACATTTTCCGCGTCTGCTTCATCGATCCGTTCCAAGGCACCGTGATGGCGAACTTCGCCGACAAGGCCCTCAAGGCAAAAAAGATCGCCGTCCTCGCCGACGCGAAAAGCGACTACTCCAAGGGCCTCGCGAAATATTTTAAAGAGCAGCTCGCAAAAAACGGCGGCACGCTCGCCTCCGAGCTCGACTACAACGGCGGCGACAAGGATTTCAAAGCCCAGCTCACCACCATCAAGGGCACCGCACCCGACGCGGTGTTCCTCCCCGGTTATTATAATGACGTCGCCCTCATCGCCATCCAGGCCAAGGAACTCGGCCTAACCATCCCACTCTTTGGTGGCGACGGTTGGGAGTCGGAAAACCTCCTGCAAGTTGGCAAGGACGCCGTCGAAGGCCACTATTTTTCCACCCACTGCTCGCCGGAAGACACCTCGCCGAAGATGATCTCCTTCGTCGCCGCCTACAAAAAGAAGTATAACAAAACTCCCGACGCCATGGCCGCCCTCGGCTACGACTCCGCCTACGTGCTCGCTGAAGCCATCAAACGCGCCGGCACCACCGAAGGCCCCAAGCTTCGTGAAGCGATCGCCGCCACCAAGGATTTCGAAGGCGTCACCGGCAAGTTTTCACTCGATGCCAAGCGCGACGCCGTCAAGTCCGCCGCCATTCTCCAGATCAAGGACGGCAAATTCAAGTTCCTCGAAACCATCACCCCTTGATCGGTTAGCCCGCGCGCATTGACGATGATTTCACGAACGACTCCCGCCGACCGCCTGTGAACGAGATTTTCCAACAGCTCGTCAACGGTCTGGCCCTCGGTGCGGTTTATGCGCTCATCGCCATCGGCTACACGATGGTTTACGGGGTGCTCCGTTTCATCAATTTCGCCCACGGCGATGTCTTCATGCTCGGTTCCTTCACCGGGTTTTATCTCGCGCCTCAGATCGCGAAAGCGTTCCCGCTGCCGAGTTGGGGCGGCTGGGTCGCGGTAATGGCAGCGACCATGATCATCTGCGCGCTCATCGGCATCGTCATCGAACTGCTGGCCTATCGACCGCTGCGCAACCGTCCGAAACTCACCGTGCTGATCACCGCCATCGGGGTTTCCCTGCTCATCGAATACACCTGCCAGCACAAGGCTTTCTTCGGGGCCTCGCAGAAAGCCTTCCCGAAATTGCTGCCCGCCGGAAATTTCACCATGTGGGACGTGTCGTTCAACACGACCCAATTCGTGGTCCTCGGCGTGACCCTGGTTCTGCTAGCCGCGCTGACCTTCATCGTAAAAAGAACCCGCATCGGCATGGCAATGCGGGCTGTCTCCCACAACTCTGCCGCCGCCTCGCTGATGGGCATTAGCAACAGTTTTATCATCTCCTTCACCTTCGGCCTCGGCTCCGCCCTCGCCGGTGCGGGCGGCATCCTCTACGGCATGACCTACACCGGCATCGAGCCGCTGATGGGCGTGAATGTCGGGCTGAAAGCCTTCGTTGCCGCCGTGTTAGGAGGTATTGGAAATCTCCCCGGAGCCGCGCTCGGCGGACTCGTGCTCGGTGTCGTGGAAACCTACGCCGGCGGCATGTCGGGCATCTCGACGTATCGCGATGGCATCGCCTTCGCCATCCTCATCATCATCCTGATTTTCAAACCAACCGGCCTGCTCGGTTCCAAACAGATCGAAAAAGTCTGAGAACATGCATCCCATTTTAAAAGACCCGCGCATCCTTCTCCTCATCGCCGTCGTGCTCGCGGTGGTGGCGGGCATGGGCGCGGACCAGATGAATCCGTATTATCGCGGCGTCGTCATCGACATCGGCATCGCGATCATCCTCGCCGTCAGCTTGAATCTCATCAACGGCCACACCGGCCAGTTCAGCCTGGGTCACGCAGGTTTCATGTCCGTCGGGGCCTACGTCTCCGCGATGATTACGCTCGGATTGCAGAAAAGCATGGGCCCCGACGCGTTGCCATGGGCCTTCCTTCCCGCACTCGTCGCGGGTGGCGCGGTCGCCGCGATCGTCGGATTGTTAGTCGGTGTGCCGTCGCTTCGATTGAAAGGCGACTACCTCGCCATCGTCACCCTCGGTTTCGGCGAGATCATCCGCGTCATTTTCCAAAACGTCGAAGCCGCCGGAGCCGCCAGCGGACTCAGCGGCATCCCCCGGCTGACGGGTCTAACATGGACGTTCATGCTCGCTGCCTTCACCGTTTATGTCGTCGCATGCCTGGTGAATTCCACCTACGGCCGCGGCTTCATCGCGGTGCATGACGACGAGGTGGCGGCCAGTTCCATGGGCCTCAATCCAACCCGCTACAAAGTTACCGCCTTCGTCATCGGCGCGTTTTTCGCGGGCATCGCCGGCGGGCTGTTCGCCCATCACAAAACCTCCATCACCCCGCAGGTTTTTGATTTCATGAAAAGCTTTGAAATTGTGCTCATGGTGATCTTGGGCGGGATGGGGAAGACAGGTGGGGTCATTCTTGCGGCCATCGTGCTCACCGTATTGCCGGAACCGCTCCGGCAGTTTTCGGAGTATCGGATGATCGTGTATGCGCTCTTGATAATTTGCATCATGATTGCCAGACCCCAAGGTCTTTTCAATTTCGAGCGGAAGAAAAATCGTTAGTTGTGAAACCATGAGCAAACCCTTGCTGGAACTTGAGAACGTCACCATCCGCTTCGGCGGCCTGACGGCGGTGAGCGACGTGAGCCTGAAAGTGGGCGAGGGCGAACTCGTCGGCCTCATCGGCCCGAACGGCGCGGGCAAGACCACTGTTTTTAACATGATCACCGGCGTCTATCAACCGACCGCAGGCGCGATCCAATTCAACGGAAAACCCACAGGCGGCGTGAAGCCGCACGTGCTTACCAAAAGCGGCATGGCCCGCACCTTCCAGAACATCCGGCTCTTTGGCTCGATGAGTGTATTCGACAACGTCCGCGCCGCCACCCAACTCCACCGCAGCCACGGCATCCGCGAAGCGCTCTGGCGCGGCCGCTCGCATCATGCGGGTGAGAAGGACGTCAAGGAGCGTGTGCTCGAACTGCTCGAAGTTTTCTCCCTCCAGGACTACCGGGACGAACCCGCCACCAGTCTGCCTTACGGCGGCCAGCGGCGTCTGGAAATTGTCCGCGCCATGGCCACCCAACCGAAACTTCTGTTACTCGACGAACCCGCCGCCGGGATGAATCCCTCCGAAAAAGAAGACCTCATGAACCTCATCGAGTTCATCCGCAAGCGCTTCGGCATGGCCATCCTGCTCGTCGAGCACGACATGAAAGTCGTCATGGGCATCTGCGAACGCATCGCCGTCCTCGAATACGGAATCAAGATCGCCGAGGGCACGTCGAGGGAAATTCAGTGTCATCCGAAGGTTATTGAGGCATACCTCGGGGCGACGGCTGTTTAGTTGAGAGTTGATGGTTGAGTGTTGAAAGTTAAAAGAAAGAAAACCCATACGATGTTTGGATTCCAAAAACTTGATGTCTGGCAGAAAGCGATTGAATTCGCGGATGTCGTTTATTCGACAACCCGGCGCTTTCCTGCTGACGAGCGATTTGGTCTGATCAGTCAGATGCGACGTGCGGCAGTCTCCATTTCCTCGAATATCGCCGAAGGAAGCTCCCGCAACTCTCGCAAGGACTTTGCCCGATTTATCGAAATCGCAACTGGTTCGCTCTTTGAAGTGGTCTCGCAATCTCGTGTCGGACGCAATCAAGGCTTCCTCACGCCCGAAGAATTTCAAACCATTTATGCAGCATCGGAGGAACAAAGCCGCATGCTCAGTGGACTCCGCCGTTCGCTCTTTGGTGAAGCCTGAGTCTTCTCTGTCTCTCAACCATCAACTCTCAACAACTCTTCTCTTGCTTTCCGTTGCTAATCTCCACGTCTCCTACGGCGCGATCAAAGCCCTTCACGGCGTCAGCCTCAGGGTGCCGACGGGCAGCATTGTCACGCTTATCGGTGCGAACGGTGCGGGGAAATCCACCACATTGCGTGCGCTATCCGGATTGGTGAAATCGACCGGCGGATCGATTCAGTATGATGGCCAGGAAATCTCAAAACTCCCCGCGCACAAGATCGTCGGCCGCGGGCTGTGCCATGTGCCGGAAGGGCGGATGATTTTCGCCAACCTGACGGTGCATGAAAACCTGAAGATGGGCGCTTACCTGCAGCACGACCGCAAGTGGATCGCGGAACAAACGGAATATGTCTTCGGTTTGTTTCCTCGCCTCAAGGAACGCGAGAACCAATCCGCCGGCACGCTTTCCGGCGGTGAGCAGCAGATGTTAGCCATCGGTCGCGCGCTGCTGAGCAAGCCGAGGTTCCTGATGCTCGACGAGCCGTCGCTTGGCATCGCGCCGTTGCTGGTGAAGACGATTTTCGAACGGATCGTGGAGATCAACCGCGAGCAGGGACTGACCATTCTGCTTGTCGAACAGAACGCGAATCTCGCGCTCGACATCTCCAGTTATGCGTATGTGTTGGAAACCGGAAAGATCCTCGTCGAGGGCCCGTCCGCCCAGGTGAAGGCGGACCCGCAAGTGCAGGCCGCCTATCTGGGGGCGTAGTTAGTTACTCGCGTTCTTCGGTTTTACCAGCCATGAGGTGATCACACCGGTGGCAAGGATGCCGAGAATCACCGCGAGGATGGTCAGGTTGAACGAGTCGCCAAGCCATAGTTTCAACCACTTCGCGGCAAGCATCTTCACGCCGACCACCAGCAGGATCAGCGACAGCGCGGGCTTGAGGTAGCGGAATTGTGAGATCATCCCGGCGAGCGCGAAATACAGTGAGCGCAGGCCGAGGATGGCGAAGACGTTACTGGTGAAAACGAGGAACGGATCCGCAGTGATCGAGAAAATCGCGGGAATGGAATCGACGGCGAAGATCAGGTCGGTCACCTCTACCAGCACGAGCGCGACGGCGAGCGGGGTGAGCAGCCATTTGCCATGGGGCGCGGCGTCCACCACGGGGTCGGCCACGATGGCGGCACCGGGCTCGGCGGTTTCGTGGGAGTTTTGGCTGCCGGCCCGCACCATGAAGTGCTGGCCGTGATAGTTGCGGGTGATCGGGAAACGGGTTTGCAGCCAGCGGACGAGCAGGTTGTCCTCCGGGTGTTCTTCCTTTTCCTTCATGAACAACATTTTCAACGCGGTGAGGATGAGGAACACGCCAAATACATAGAGCACCCAGTGGAAGTTATGCACCAGCGCGGAGCCCACACCGATCATCGCGCCGCGCATCACCAGCGCGCCAAGGATGCCCCAGAACAAGACCCGGTGCTGATAGCGCGCGGGCACCGCAAGCGAGCCAAAAACCATCGCGATGACGAAGATGTTGTCCACGCTCAGCGATTTTTCCACCACGTAACCGGTGAGATACTTGGTGGCGGCGAGCTTGCCGTTGTTGATGAGCCCGTCCACCCCGTCGGGAACCACGCCGAGCCCGTACCAATGGCCGTCGTAGGCGAAGTAAACCAGCACCGAAAACGACAGCCCGAGGGTGATCCAAAGTGCCGACCAGGCGATGGATTCCTTGAAGCCGACGACGTGGGACTTCCGGTGAAACACGCCGAGATCAAGCGCCAACATAACGAGGACGAAACCGATGAATACAAGCCAGGGGACAATCATTGGGCGAAGATGCCGGCGAAGCGCGGCAGGTGCTACTGGAAAACCGCTTGGAAATTCCAACCGAAGCGTCGTGGCCGGGCGGTTATTTGAGGAATGCTTGGATGAGTTCCTCGATGACCTCGTCACCCATTGACTGCACTTCGCCGAGCGAGCGGCTGAGGATCACTGCCTCGGCGGTGGACTCGAGGACTTCAAGGCGGTCGAAGGCGTCAAGAATGGTTTTGCCTAACACCAGCGCGCAGTCGTTTTCGATGAGTGCGATGGGAAACTCCGGGGTCATGGTTTCCGCGATTTTTTCCGGCGCGTCATAGACCCAGGAGAAAGGCAGGACCGCGACGTCACGGAGGAAAATGTAGCTCTCCGGGATGGTCCGGGTGTCGAGGCGGGTGGCGGAGGCGGAGAAGGCGGTGGCGTTGACCGGGGTGGCGTTGACGATGGCGCGGATCTCCGGATGTTTCTGGTAGATGAGCTGGTGGAGGTGGCAGGCTTGGCTGGGCCGAGAGCCACGGGCGCGGCGTCCCTGGTGGATGAGGACAAGTTGGTCCGGCGCGATCGTCGCGCGGTCCACCAGTTTCGAGCTGATGAGGAACGAGTCCGCATCGACCCGCACGGAGAAGCTGCCGGCGTTGCTGGTGAGCAGGCGTTGGTGATAGCCTCGGCGGATGAAGTCGCACAACTCGCGGCGCAGCGAGCGTTCGGCGGTGGTGGCGGGGCCGGGATCAAATTCGGCAAGCTCGGGGGCGGCTCTTCCGCCGACGGCGAGTTGTGCGGCGGTGAGATAGTTCACCGGGCCAAGCGCGCGGGCCTTGATCACGGTTTTGGCGATGAATTCAAAGGTCTCAAAGCGGCGGAAGGCGTCCGCGAAATCCTCTCCTCCGACGACGACGCCGTGGTTCTCCAACATCACGCAATCATGCCCGGCGGCAAACACCGTGGCGATGCGCTCGCCTAGCAGATCGCTGCCTGGCAGAGCGTAGGGGGCAAATCCCGGCTTACCGCAAACCGAGTGGGCCTTGGTAAAAAGCCGGGTGTCCGGCGCTTGCCCGCAAATGCTGAAGGCGACGAGCGCCACCGGGTGGGCGTGGACGATGGCGCCGAGGTCCGGGCGCGCGTCATAAATTTGCTTGTGAAACGGGAACTCGGAAGAGGGCCTGTGCAGTCCCTCGGTGCTGCCGTCCGGCAGGACGCGGACGATGTCCTCGATCCGCAGCGCGCCCTTGTCCACCCGTGCCGGGGTGATCCAGATGGAGCCGTCGGCGTCGCGGATCGAAAGGTTACCGCCGGAGGTCGTGGTCATCCGGTATTGATAGATCCGCGCCATGGCTTGGACCAGACGCTCGGCGGGGTGGGTGATGTCTCTCATGATTCAATCCAGCGGAAATTCGCCGTCACCGTCGATGCCCATCCAGCCAAGACGGCCGAAGGCGCGGTAGAGCGAGGTGACCGGCTCGCCTTCTTCCTCGCCCTCGCCGTGCTCGATGGTGGCGGTGCTGCTGAGGCCGTGGTTGCACTCGATGCTGATGACGGTGGTGTAGCTGTCTAGATAGATCCAGTCGCCCCAGGCCTTGGCTTCGTGGCGGGGTTCGAAGTGTTCTTTGCGCAGCGAGGCGAGGATCTCGGCGATGGGGCTGGGAGTGGCGGAATCCGGGAGCTTGATGAGTGTTTCCATGGGGAGAGTCTAAAGTTGAAAGATTGGTGAGTTTCAGGCGGCGGGTCGAGAATCGTTAGCGAAAGTGGCTTCGCAGAGTCTGGCGTATACACCGCGATGGGCAATGAGTTCGGCGTGGGTGCCTTGTTCGGTTAGCTTTCCGTGGTGGAGGACGCAAATGCGGTCTGCCTTCTGCACGGTGGAGAGGCGGTGTGCAATGACAAAGCAGGTGCGATCAGAGCGGAGGTTTTCAAGCGCTTGCTGGACAAGGCGTTCGGTGGTGTTGTCGAGGGCGGAGGTGGCTTCGTCGAGGAGGAGCAGCGGGGGATTTTTGAGCAGTGCGCGGGCGATGGAAAGGCGTTGTTTCTCACCGCCGGAGAAGCGGCTGCCGCGCTCGCCGGCGATGGTGTCGAGCCCGTCGGGGCTGGCGCGGACGAAGGCGGCGGCGTTGGCGGCTTCGAGGGCGGCCCAGAGTTCGCCGTCGCTGGCCTCGTGATTGGCGAGCAGGAGGTTCTCGCGGAGAGTGGTGTTGAAAAGGAAGCTCTCTTGGGTGACGTAGCCGAGCTGGTCGCGCAGCCATTCCTTGGAAACATCTGCTAGCGGAACACCGTCGATGAGGATGCGGCCGGCGGAGGGTTCGTAGAAGCGGGTGAGTAGATTGAGGACGGTGGACTTGCCGGCCCCAGTGGCACCGACTAAGGCGATGGTCTCGCCGGGCAACGCTTCGAGAGTGAGTTCGCGGATGACGGGCGCTTCACCGGCGTAGGTGAAGGAGACGTTTTCAAACCGAACGTGGCCGCGGAAGCTTTTGGGGCGCTCGCCTTCGGTGAGGTGTGACTCGTCCGGGGTGTCGATGATGGCGAAGATCCGTTTGGCGGAAACGGCACCGCGGGTGAAGGTCTGGGCGAGGGCGTTGATGCGGGAAATGGGGTCGAACAGAAAGCCCCAGGCGACGAGGAAGGCGATGACGATGCCGGGTGATAGATCTCCGCGCAGCGTCCACCAAGCCCCGCAGGCAACCATCAGGATGATGCCGGATTCAGCGATGAGCGAGACGCCGGGCCAGACGATGGCTTGGCCGCGCATGACGGTCATGTGGCTTTCCCCGACCTTGCGCGAAGCTTTGTCAAAGGTGTCGAGGGCCTTGGGCTCCACGGTGTAAGCCTTGATTTGGCGAATGCCGGATAGATTGTCGTGGAGAATGGCGTTGAGCGCGGACGAGGCCTCGGAGGACGCGCGCCACAGCGGCTCAGAGCGGCGCGCCCACCAGGTAGTGATGACGCCGATGATGGGAAGGGGAATCAAGGTGACAAGCGTGAGCTCCCACGAGTGATAGAGCATGTAGCCGATGATGATGACGAGCTGGAGAACCGCAGCGATGGCTTGGTCCACGCCCTCAATGATGACGCGGTCCATCGCGGGCACGTCGTCGGCGACGCGGGACATAATTTCGCCGGAGGAGTTAGAGTCGAACCATTTTACCGGCAGTCGCTGGAGCTTGTCGTAGAGCTCAACGCGGATGAGGTGGGTGAGTTTGAGCTCCAGCGAGTTGTTCAGATAGGTGCGGAGGGTGAAAAGCAGCTGGCGGACGAAGATCGCGCCGATGCCGAGCGCGGCGGTGGAGAGGATGAGGTCGGGGCGGTTCTTGGCGATGATTTCATCGATGAAACGCATGGTGATGCCGGGCAACACGAGGACCAGCGAGGTGCAAAGGACGGCCATTAGCAATGACAGCGAGCTCTGCAAGGGGAAGCGAAAGGTGTGGCGGAGAATCCGCGCGAGAGTGGCCATGCGTGATGATGAACACCGGAGCAGGCCCTTGTGAAGGGGGTTTTGGAAACAAAGCTTACGGCTTGGTTGAAGTGGGGAGTTTTAATTGTCGCAGGACAGCTGGTGCATCGAAAGCCGTCTGTCGGGTTCAATCGGGTTGCGCGGTGGCCGCATGCAGGAAACACTGCCGCAACAATGAGCGAGTGGACGGAAGCAACTTTGAGGGCGGCAGCCTCGTGGCAGGCATTTAAAGAGGGGAAATCCCTCTTGGAAGGCGGCATGGTCGCCGACGTCCAGACCGGATCAACGGGCTGGCAAGGCACGGTGAAGATGGGAAAGCGGCTGATCAAAGTCAGCGTCACGGTGAAATCTCCCACCGATCTGGACACCCGCTGCCCTTGCGCAGACAACCAGCGGAGCGGCTCGGTGTGTTGTCACGCCGTCGCTACCGGGCTGGCCTCACTGGGCACGGCCGCGCCCAAGCCGGTCATTCAAAAAGTCGTTCCGCAAGTAGCTGTGGCAGTTCCGTGGCAGGTTCTGCTGCCGCTTAACTGGCGCGATGCCTTGCAACGGGGGAAATTCGCCGCCACCTTGGCCGTCGCGTCCGGTCATGAAATTTCGCCCGCCGACGACCGTTTGAACGCGTGGCTCGCCAAGGAAGGCGTGGCCAGAAAAGAAATTCTCAGCCTCAGTCTCGACGGCCCGCGCGTCCCGGCGTTTCTCGAGTCCATCGCCGAGCATCCGCGTCTGGCGGCGGGCAAAGATCGATTGTTGGTCCAAATTCGCTCCGGCGAGCGACTCCAGCTCAGCGCGGCGGAGCACCGGCAGGACTCGGTGCTCCTCGTCCCCGACTCCCAATCCGGGCCGTGGCTCGAAATCGGCGGCTCGTTTTGGCAAGTCGGCGAGGACTCGGTCGTGCGGGTCGGCGAGGGGAAGATCCCGTCTGATCTGGTAGCGACCTTAGGCGAGCTGGCGCAGGGGAAATCCGTGCAAATCCCAACTCTCCGCTTTTTTAATCATCTCGATTCGTGGCAGGAATGGCTGCATTTCCCGGCCGATTGCTGGCTGGAGTCGCTCCGTTTCGTCCAAGCCGCAGCGTGTTTCGAGCTCTCGTTGGAAGGTTCGCTCCAGCATTTAGAGGCTCAGCTCAGCGTGCGCTACGGCTCCGCGCCGCCGATTCCCCCGGGCCTGGGTAAAGTCGATGGCCTGCCGCGCTTGGTCGGCGATCACTGCGAAGTCCGGGATTTGGCCAAGGAGGAAAAAGCCGCTGCCCGACTCTCGCGGGCGGGCTTCGCAGTGGAGAATTTTTCAAATGGCCGCTGGGTGATGAAAGGGGAGTCCGCCATCCTCGATTTCCTCACCCAATCGCTGCCAATCCTGCGCAAGGAATGGACGATTACCGAGGGCGAGCGCTTCTGCCACGTCCAGAAACAAGTCGCGGTGGTCTCGCCAAGAATCGATATTCTCGGCTCGGGCGAGGACTGGTTGAGCTTCGATCTTTCATTTCAAACGAGTGATGGAGTTGCGATTTCCGCAGTGGAGGTGCGGCGGCTTTTGCGGGCCGGCAAAGGCTCAGGAGCGTCCATAGGCGGGCGGCGCTTGGTGATCTCAGACGACATCGCCAGCGTCATCGATCCGCTGTTCTCCGACCTCGATCTGCGCCAGGAAAACGGCCACTTCATGGCTTCGGCGAGAGCGGGTGAGCTCATCCGTGAAATTCGGAATAAAATCGACAAGTCTCAGACGGCAAGTGACCAACCGGCTTCATTCGGATTCGATTCCCCTGCCACTTTACAGGCGGAGTTGCGTCCGTATCAATCCCTTGGCGCTGGCTGGATGTTCGACCGTGTCCAGCGTTTTGGCGGAGCTCTCCTCGCCGACGACATGGGACTCGGAAAGACAGTTCAAACAATCGCTTTAATTGAGCGGGTGTTGGAGCAGTCGGGCACGGATTCCGGGGTGGTGATGGTGGTGGCCACCGCGTCGCTCCTCGGAAACTGGCGCGCGGAGTTCGCCCGTTTCGCCCCGGCCCGCCAGGTGAGGATTCTCCATGGCGCGAGCCGAGATGCGGAGCGGGAAAAGGTTCGGTCCGGCGATGTTATTCTTACCAGCTACGGCACTTTGGCCCGGGATTTGGCGTATCACCTCAAGCGTGAATATCGCGCCATCGTCGTGGACGAGGCCAGCTTGATGAGGAATCCGGACACCGATCACGCGAAGGCGCTCGCGAAATTGCGGGCCACCTTCCGGGTCGCACTGACCGGCACGCCGATCGAGAACGGGGTGAAGGATCTCTGGTCGATTTTCCGTTTCATCCAGCCGGGTTGGCTGGGGGGACGAGAAGAATTCCGGGATCGCTATGAGCAACCGCTCGCAACCGGTGAACCCGCCGGGGCCGTGATCGAGCGTTTGCGTTTAAAAATTTCGCCCTTCCTGCTCCGCCGGACCAAAGAGCAGGTCGCGCCGGAATTACCATCGAAGCTCTTCATCGACGAATTCTGCGATCTCAGCCCGGATCAGCAAGCGGTCTATAAAGAGCTGCTCATTGAAGGCCGCAAGCGGGTGGATGCCATCGCCGATTCCGGCAATAAGGGCGCGGCGCGGATGCAGATGCTTACCGCGCTTCTCCGGCTCCGGCAGACTTGTTGCGACCTCGCGCTGCTCAAGAATGAGCGATTCAATCAACTGTTGGTAGCTCGGCGCTCGGCCAAGCTCCAACGCTTGTTGGAGCTGATCGAGGAAGCGGTGAATGGGAATCACAGAATGCTGATTTTCAGTCAATTCCAGACACAATTAATGGAAATTGAGAAATGCATTTCCGAGCGTGGCTGGGACAGTTTACGACTGGATGGTCAGTCCCGGAACCGCCAACAACTTGTGGATAAGTTCCAGCAGCCCGACGGTCCGCCGGTTTTCCTGATCAGTCTCAAGGCCGGTGGCTACGGACTCAATCTCACCGCCGCCGACACCGTGGTGCACTTCGACCCGTGGTGGAATCCAGCCGCAGAAGCCCAAGCGACGGACCGCGCCCACCGGATCGGCCAGACCCGGCCGGTGACGGTTTACCGGCTGTTGACCCGCGGCACGGTCGAGGAAAAGGTCGTCCGCCTCCAGGCAAAAAAGCGGGAGTTGGCGTCGGCCATCGACGAGGACGGCATCGGCGACGCGGCCGATTGGAGCATGGAAGAGCTGGAATCGATGCTCTGAACCGTTCAGATCACCCGCGACCACAGCACCTTAAGGTAGCGTGATTCCGGGTAGTTCGAGAGCGTCGGATGGTCCGGTCCGGCACCGGTGCGGTCGAACGTTTGCAAGCGCTTATTCCGGCGGTGGGCGGAAGTGATCACGATTTGCTCGAACTCGCCGGCACCCAGCATTCCTGAGCACGAACAGGTTACGTAAAGTCCCTCCGGCGCGACGAGTTGCAGCGCGAGCTTGTTCAAATCCGCATATTTTGCGGTGCCGATGTCGTCCTCGCGGCCGTGGATAAACTTCGGCGGATCAGCGATGACCAGATCCCAAGTGCGGCCGTTTTCGATCATCGTCCGCGCCCAAGTGAAGGCGTCGGCATGGGTAAATTTCACCCGCGCGTTATTCAAGTTCGCGTTGCGCTTGGCCATCGCGATGGCCGTCTCGTCGAGATCCACGCCGGTCACGTCCTCGGCCCCGGCGAGCGCCGCAGAAATCCCGAAGCCGCCGGTGTAGCAGCAAAGATCCAGCACCGTCCGCCCTTCCGCCAGCGCGCCGAATTTGTTTCGACTATCGCGTTGGTCGCAGAAAAATCCGGTTTTGTGGCCCTCGGAGAAATCCACCTCGTAACGCACGCCGTGCTCGCGGATTTTCACCGAGCGGACGTTGTCCGACTCGACCCCGCCGCGATGCGGGATGCCTTCAATCCGCGCCAAATCCTGGTCCACGCCGACCACCACGCGCTTCGTGTCGAAGCATTCATGGAGCAGCGGAAGCCATTTCGGCAAGCGCTGCCAAGCCGCGAGATTGGTGATTTCCACCGAGAGCACGTCAGCGAACTTGTCCGCGACGATGCCTGGCATGAAATCCGCGTCGCCGTGGATCGCGCGGTAGCTGTCGGTCTGCGCGTCGAGTTTGAGCACCTCGCGGCGCAGATTCGCAGCACGGCGGATCGCGTTTTCAAAGAAAGATTCGTCCGCCAGTTCTTCGAGCGAATGGCTGACCACTCGCAGCGGCATCCGTGATTTTGGGTTCCACAAGCCCCAGCCGAACGGTGTGCCTTCTTTCCCCAGCACGAGGACAAATGAACCCGGCGTCGCGTCGCGGGAAACCTCGCCGATCATTTTCGGCCAGATCGAGGGGTGAAAAGTTTGATACTTGAGTTGGACAGTCGGCACGGCGGGAATACGAAGCAGCGGAGCGGGAATGTCGAATGAAATGGCATCAACGTTTGCCACGCAGCCCGCTTTAGGGAAGGGTCCGGCCTTTATGAAAATGCACCGCATCCTCGCCGAGGCCGCCTCGACCATCGCCAAGTCCGTCTTTCGCGAGCACCGCGTCCTCGACCACGAACTCGCCACCGCCTTCGAGGAAAACCCGAAGTGGGGCAAGCGCGACCGCAGTTTCATCGCCGAGACCGTTTTCGAAGTCGCCCGCTGGCGGCGTGCCCTGGGCTTCCTCGTTGACAGCGAGGAAACCACCGCCCTCTGCGCCGCCCAGTGGGTCCGCATGGGCTACGAAATCCCGGAATGGTGGGTTTACAACGGCAAGTCCTCCGCGGAAATGAAAGCCCGCGAAGCCGAGCTTTCGTCGCAACCCCGCGCCGTCCGCGAGTCCATCCCCGACTGGCTCGATGCCCTCGGTGCCGCCGAGCTGGGCGATGCTTGGGACGCCGAACTCGCCGCCCTCAACCAGCGCGCCTCCGTCTTCCTCCGAGTCAACACTCTCCGCGCCACCCGCCCGGAAGTCATCGCGTGGCTCGCTGGTTTCAACATCACCGCCACCGAAGTCCCCGATCTGCCCGACGCCCTTGTCCTCGCCCCCGGCAAATCCCTACCCAAAACCCTTCGCCTTGACGGCCGCGTCGAAATCCAAGACGCCGGCTCGCAAATGATTGCCCCGCTCGTCGATCCCCAACCCGGCGAACGCATCATCGACGCCTGTTCCGGTGCCGGAGGGAAATCGCTCCACCTCGCCGCCCTTATGAAAGGCGACGGCCGCGTCTTCGGCATGGACATCGACTCAAAAAAACTCGTCGAACTCGAGCGCCGAGCCAAACGCGCCAACGCTAACAAGTGCGTGAAATCGAAAGTAATCACCGCCACTACCACCACCGACTTCGCCGAGGTCGCCGACCGCCTGCTCATCGACGCCCCGTGCTCCGGCCTCGGCACCCTCAAGCGCCAGCCCGATCTCAAATGGCGTCTCAAGCCCGCCGCCATCGACCGCCTCCGCGGCATCCAAGCTGAGCTGTTGGATAAATACACCGCCATGCTCAAGCCCGGCGGCCGCCTGGTTTACGCCACGTGCTCGATTCTCCCGTCGGAAAACCGCGCAGCCATCGACCAGTTGTTGGCAAAAGGCGGCTTCACCCTCCTCGAAGAACGCCCCGTTTCCCCAGCTGCGACCGGGTATGATGGTTTCTACGCGGCGGCGCTGGTGAAAACCCCAACTTGACCCGAGGCATACAATACAGGAACCTGTATTCCATGAAAGCCACGCTCGACATTCCGGATGACCTTTACCGCCGCGTCAAGGCCCGCAGCGCCATGGAAGGTCGTCCGATCCGTTCGGTCGCCGTGGATCTCTTCCAGAAATGGTTGGAGGAGAAACCCGAGCCCGCCGTCGAACCGGTCGTGCCGCTGAGTGACGACAACATGCCTTGGTTGGCGATTGCGCGCCGCTATATCCGCGCGGATCAGAATCACGACATGGGTGCGATCAAGGAAGCAATTGCTAGCGGCTGGGGTGCGGAAGCGGCGGAGAAACTCAACCTTGGCAACCCGTGAGATTTGAGAATGTGAGCTTGGACACCTCGGTGGTCCTTAGCTTGTTGGTGGGCGTTCCGGCGGAGCAGGCGAGAGCCGCCAAGGATTTTGTGACCCAGCGGATGGCAGGGAACGATTCGCTGAATATTTCAGACCTTGTCCTAGCAGAGTCCTACTTCGCCCTGCAAACTTTCTACAAGATTCCTAAAAGCGAAGCCCTGGAAATGATTTCGCTACTGTCAGCGGGGCGCGGATTCACTATCACCCCGAATGCCGCCGATGTGCTAGCAATCCCGAACCTGAGCTCCGCGAAACCGGGGTTTGTGGATCGCTTGATCCATGGCGCGAGTCGCGACCAAGGCCACACGTTTGTCACTTTTGAAAAAGCCGCGAAAAAACTGGCAGGCACACACGTCCTGCAGGCCTGACTCTCCACGGGGGCGGGATTTATTTCGCATGCTTGTCCGACCCAAGAGCTCTTCCCCCTTGCCCGGCACGCCGCTTCCTGCTTGCCTCCCGCCCTCATGAAAATCGTCGTCGCTTACTCCGGTGGTCTTGATACCTCCGTCCTCCTTCTCTGGCTCAAGGCCAAATACAACGCGGAAATCATCGCCTACTGCGCCGATGTCGGCCAAGGCGACGAACTCGACGGCTTGGAAGCCAAGGCGCTTTCCACCGGCGCCTCCAAGTGCTTCATCGGCGACCTCAAGGAAGACTTCGCCGCCAACTACATTTTCCCGATGATCCAGGCCGGCGCGATTTATGAAGGCCGCTACCTGCTAGGCACCTCCATCGCCCGTCCCTGCATCACCCATGACATGATCAAGGTCGCCCTCGCCGAAGGGGCCGACGCTATCGCCCACGGAGCTACCGGCAAGGGCAACGACCAGGTCCGCTTCGAACTCTCCGCCGCCGCCCTCGCGCCTAACGTCAGGTGCATTGCCCCGTGGCGCGATGCCGAGTTCCGCAAGGAATTTCCCGGCCGCGCCGAAATGATCGCCTACGCCGAGGCCAACAACATCCCGATCAAGGCCTCCATGAAGAAGCCTTACTCGATGGACCGGAATCTGCTCCACATTTCCTTCGAGGCTGGAGCCATGGAAGACCCGTGGTATGACGCCACCACTCCGTCAGATACCGACATGTACGTGCTCTCCGTTTCCCCGGAAGACGCTCCCGACCAAGCCGAATACGTCCAGATCCTGTTTGAAAGAGGCAACGCCATCGGTCTCAAACACGACAACCTTTGCTCCCTTCTCCGCGAGTTAGGCGACGTGAAATCCACCGGCGAGCAAGACGGCTACTCGCTCTTCACTCCCTACGGCATCATGCGCATCCTCAACCTGCTAGGCGGCCGCAACGGCATCGGCCGCGTCGACATCGTTGAGAACCGCTTCGTCGGCATGAAATCCCGCGGCATCTATGAAACCCCCGGCGGCACCATCCTGCTCGCCGCCCACCGGGACCTCGAAACCCTTGTCGTCGATCGCGAGTCGATGCACATCCGCGACAGCCTCATCCCGAAATACGCGCAGTTAGTTTATAACGGATTCTGGTTCGCCCCCGAGCGCGTGGCCATCCAGGCTCTCGTCACCGAGACGCAAAAAACCGTCACCGGCGAAGTCCGCCTGAAGCTCTACAAAGGCAACGTCATGCAAGCCGGACGCCGTTCGCCGTTCAGCATGTATTCCGAAGCCGTCGCCACCATGGAAGGCGGCCAAGAGGAAGCCTACAACCAGGACGACGCCACCGGCTTCATCGCTCTCAACGCCCTCCGCCTCAAAGCCACCGCCCGCCAGAGCAAGTAAGGGGAGGGGACGTCTCGTCCCTTCTCTCGACGAACGGGAGTGGATTTTGGCAAATGACGAACGACGACGGCTCAAGCCGTCTATCGTCGCCGCAGGTCGATCTCACCCCTTTCGTCAACTCTGGCGGCGACAACGTGATCGCGATCCGCGTGGACAACCCTGAGAACTCCTCGCGCTGGTATCCGGGCGGCAGCATCTATAGGAACGTCTGGCTTGAGAAAACCTCACCCGTGCGCGTTGACCGATGGGGCGCTTTCCTGACCACGCCACAAATTTCCGCCGAGTCCGCCAGCATCGAGATCAAAACGAAAATCGCCAATCGCGGGACCCGCCCAGCAGAAGTCCAAGTGGCTACGCAGATTTTCAAACTCTCCGCCAGTGGCAGTTTGGAGGGTGGCGCGCTTGCCTCCTCCGCCGCTGGCACGCTAACCATTCCGCCGGGCGCGGCGATTCCCGTTACCAATCAACTCCGTCGCGCAAAGCACGGCGCGGGTGGTGGCAAGCGTGGGATTCACCGTTCGATTCAAACCCGGTTTCTCGGGAAGTCCCAGTCACCAGAATGGGTTACTAGGTTCCGCACCCTGCGGATGACTCCTTGGGAAGGCTTCCCCCTATTTTGTCACCACCCTCGCCCATATCTCTGTTAGACTTGTCAACCGAGGCGCTATCTATCGCCGTAACCCCCAATTATTAGGGGAAAGTGCTCGAAAGAGGACTCGAACCTCCACAGGTTACCCTACTAGATCCTTAGTCTAGCGCGTCTACCAATTCCGCCATCCGAGCATCCGGTTGGGTGGGCGCACTTGTTACG
>JAYSYA010000301.1:0-23226 GCA_043716765.1 Akkermansiaceae bacterium | reverse complement strand
ATTGCGAGATCACGATTTTTGGGCGGTGCGGGGGAACAGTCCGAGCCGCTTGGCTTGCCGGACCCAGTCTTCCTCGAGCTCGGCGAAGGTCGCCTTGGAGGCACCCGGCCGGGCGATGGTGACGAGGTAGCGGCGGATTTCCACAAATGCAGGAGCGTGTGACTGGACGAGCGAGCGGAACCGGCGGCGCAGCAGGCTGCGGTCGTGGGCTTTGCCGCTGCGCTTGGTGGTGATGAAGCCGGTGCGGATCGTAGTGAGCGACGGATCAGGCAGCGTGCTTAAAATAACAAACCGGCCGGCTTTCGCCTGACCGGTGGTTTTGACCCGCACGAAATCCGCGCGTTGGGTCATGCTGCATGTCCGCGGGAGTCGCATGGCGGGGATGCTGTGGACTCCCGTGACTGCCTGAGGGCGGTGCCTCAGTTGCCGTGCTGCGTCGTGTGACGGCTGTATTGAATTTCAACACCTTTGGGAACGAGGCGCTTGCGGCCTTTTTGGCGGCGGCGGCGAATGATGTCACGGCCGGATTTGGTGGCCATGCGGGCCCGGAAGCCGAACTGGTTTTTCCGTGTGCGCTTGGATGGCTGATAGGTGCGTTTGCTCATGGCTTGGGCCTCAAATAAAGGTTCGTAATCCGTCCGGTAACCGGCTCGGGGCGCGCACTCTAGGTGCCGGAAGCGGCTTGTCAATCCGCCAATGGCAGGAAATTGAGATTTTTAAACGGCTGACCGACTCATCCTTTTAGAATGTTGATTATCAGAGGAATTTATTCATTTGCCGAAATGATGGGAGGATGCAAAACAGCTGATTCCGTTCTCGTAAGTATAGAATGCGATCCGTCGTGACGATTCTATTGAGCCTGCCAGCCTGGGCAAATGCCTATGAGTCGGTGGCGACGTTCGACGGCGCGCGGGAGGTGTTGGAAATACATTGCGTGGAATGTCACACGCCGGAGAAAGCCAAGGGCGATTTGGATTTAACGACCCGGGAGGCGATGATCCGGGGAGGGGAGTCGGGGACAGCCCTCAAACCGGGAGCGCCGGATGGTTCAGAATTATTGATGCGGGTCGAACGGGAATCCAATGATGAGGAACGGATGCCGCCGAAAAAGCAAGGTGCCCCGCTCGGACCGAATGAAGTGGCGGCTCTGAGACAGTGGATCGAGGCGGGAGCGCCTTGGTCGGACGGGGAGGTGCTGTCAGCGAAATCAAAAACCGCATTGCCTCGCTGGGACGCGCCCCCAGACCCGCAAATTGTCTCGATTGAAGCATTTCCGAAAAACGTGGCGCTCGAAACGGCGGCGGATTTCCACCAAGTCATCGTGATCGCCCGTTTTAAGGATGCGTCCACCCATGACGTCACCAAGCAGTCGAAGCTGACGCTCGCCGATCCATCGCTGGCGGATCTATCCGGGACATCGCTCGTGCCGAGGAAGGACGGTGCCACGAGCTTGCGGATCGACTACCGCGGGCTGGTCACCGAGGTGCCGGTGACGGTGAAGGACGCCGAAAAACCGCGGCCTGTTTCTTTCCAGCGCGACGTGATGCCAGTGCTGACGGCGGCGGGCTGCAACACCGGATCCTGTCACGGTTCGGCGCGCGGGCAGGACGGCTTCCATCTTTCCCTCTATGGCTTCGATCCGAAGGGCGACCATTTCCGACTCACGACCGAAATGGTGGGTCGCCGGATTAATCTCGCGGTGCCGGAGGAATCGTTAGTGCTCAGTAAGGCCGTCGGCGCGGTGCCGCACACCGGCGGGAATCTGATGAAAAAGGAGAGTCCGTTCTACCAGACCCTGCTGGAGTGGATCCGCCATGGCGCGGTGTATGACGAGGGTGAAGTTCCACATCCGACCGCCATCGAGGTGCAGCCGAAGCAACTTGTGCTAACCGGTCAGGACGTGCGGATTCCGTTCACCGTCCGGGCGACGTATTCGGACGGGACGGATCGTGACGTGACGACGCTTTCGACCTTTTCGAGTTCCAACGACAACTCGGTTTCGATCAAGGCCCGCGATGGGATGGCCGCCTCTAAGAATCGCGGCGGGGCGTTCTTGCTGGCGCGCTTCCACACCTTTACCGAGGGCTCGCAGGCCATCGTGGTTCCGGCAAACTCCTCTTACCAAAGGCCAAAGTTCCCGCCGTTCAATTACATCGACACCCACGTTGCCGAGAATCTCAACAAGCTGCAGATCATCCCATCCGATCTGACGGGTGACGAAGCGTTTCTGCGGCGCGTCTTTCTCGACATCATCGGTTTGCCGCCGACGCCCGCAGATCGCGACAAGTTTCTAGCGGACCGCCGCAAGGACAAGCGCGACGCGCTGGTGGACGAGCTCCTCGGGCGCAAGGAGTTTACTGAAATGTGGGTGATGAAATGGGCCGAGCTGATGCAGATCCGCACTTTCAACAACGGCCCGCAGCAAGTCTCTTACAAGGCCGCGCTCAACTACTATCAGTGGCTTCGCGAACGCATCGCCGGAAACATGCCGTTCAACGTGCTCGTGAAAGAATTGCTCTCCGCGAAGGGGGGCACCTTCTCGAGTCCGGCGACGAATTTCTTCCAGATCGAGCAAGACGTCTTGAAGCTCACCGAGAACGTCGCCCAAGTCTTCATGGGCACGCGCATCCAGTGCGCGCAGTGCCACAATCATCCGTTCGACCGCTGGACGATGGATGATTACTATGGATTCGCCTCGTTCTTCGCCCAAGTGAAACGCAAGCCCGCGGAAGATCCGCGTGAACGGGTGGTTTTTGACGAGGGCGGCGAGCTGCAGCATCCGGTGAGCAAACAGATCATGGTGCCGAAATTCCTCGGCGGGCCGAGGCCGGATCTTGCCGGCCAGTCGCGGCGCGAAGCGGTGGCGGGCTGGCTCGCTTCGCCGGAAAATCCGTGGTTCGCAAAAAATGTGGTGAACATCGTCTGGGCGCACTTTTACGGCATGGGAATCGTCGATCCCGTCGATGACATGCGGGTTTCCAACCCGCCGTCGAATCCGGAGTTGCTCGGCGCGCTGGCGGAGAAATTCGTTTTCTATAACTACGATTTCAAAAAACTCGTGCGCGATATCTGCACCTCGCGGACCTATCAGCTTTCCACCCGGACGAACGAAACCAACGTTGCTGACACGAGGAACTTTTCCCACGCGATGATCCGCAGGGTGCGGGCGGAAGTCCTGTTGGATTGCATCTCGCAGGTCACCGCCACGCCAAACAAGTTCAAAGGCCTGCCACTTGGCGCACGGGCCGTGCAAATCGCCGACGGCAACACCTCGAATTATTTCCTCACCACCTTCGGCCGCGCCACGCGCGCCACCGTTTGCTCGTGCGAGGTGAAGATGGAGCCCAATCTCTCGCAGGCGCTCCACCTGCTGAACGGCGACACCACCCAGCAGCGCATCCGTCAGGGAAAACGGGTGGAGACGCTTCTCGGCGAAAAGAAGAGTCCGGCGGAGATCATCGCGCAGTTATACCTAACCGTAGTCGGCCGTCAGCCGACGGACATGGAGCTAGAGAAACTTCTCGCCGCTTTCGAGGGACAAAATGACCCGGCCAAGGTGAAGGAAACATTGGAAGATGTTTTCTGGGCGCTGCTTAATTCAAAGGAGTTCATCTTCAATCACTAGCACTGGAAATGACTTTGGCAGCGATCAATGGGCGCGGTTAGGCGGGGGCACCGATCGCTCCGGGAATCGGGCCGGGGCCTTCCGGGCGGTCTTCTTCAGCAGCCTTGGCGACGGGCTTCTTCTTGAGTTCGTCCGGGACTGGCGGCGGCTTGGGTGCGGTTGGTGGATTGCGCATTTCGCCGAAGTCGATGATGTCTTTGAGATGAGCTGCATCAAGGGTTTCGAATTCGAGAAGGGCCTTGGCGATGAGCTCGATCTTGTCGCGGCCTTCTTCAAGGACGCGGGTGGCGATGGCGTAGGCGTTGTCGATGAAGGTTTTGATTTCCTCATCAATGATCTTGGCGGTGCTCTCACTATAGTTGGTGCGGCGGCCGCCCATGTCGCCACGGCCGAGGAAAACCGGGCCGTCGCCTTCGCCATATTCGACCATGCCAAGTTTTTCGCTCATGCCCCATTCGCAAACCATGTGGCGGGCGAGAGCGGTGGCTTGGCGGATATCGCCGGAAGCGCCGTTGGAAACGTCGTCGCTGTGAAATCCTTCGGCGATCCGGCCACCCATCGTGACGATGAGGTTGGCGAGCGCTTCCTTTTTCTGGGTCGAGTATTTGTCGCCGTCGGGTAGATACATTGTCGCACCGAGGTAAGGACCGCGCGGGATGATAGTGACCTTGTGGAGCGGGTTGGTGTCCGGCAGCACCATGTTGAGGTAGGCGTGGCCGGCTTCGTGCCAAGCAGTGCCGGTTTTTTCTTTATCGGACATGGCGAGGCTGCGGCGCTCGCGGCCCCAGCGGACTTTGTCGCGGGCTTCTTCCATTTCGTCGAGAGTGACGGCGGAAAGCCCGCGGCGGGCGGCGAGCAGGGCGGACTCGTTGATGAGGTTGGCGAGCTCGGCACCGGAGAAACCGGGAGTGCCACGGGCGATTTTGGAAAGATCCACGCCGGCGGCGAGTTTGATCTTCTTGACGTGGACGCGGAGGATTTCCTCGCGGCCATTGACGTCGGGAAGGGAAATGGTGACTTGGCGGTCGAAGCGGCCGGGACGAAGGAGTGCGGGATCGAGTACGTCCGGGCGGTTGGTGGCGGCGATGATGATGACGCCTTCCTGGGTGTCGAAACCGTCCATTTCGACGAGAAGCTGGTTGAGCGTTTGCTCGCGCTCGTCGTGTCCGCCGCCCATGCCGTGGCCGCGATGGCGTCCGACAGCGTCGATTTCATCGATGAAAATGAGGCAGGGCGCGTGTTTGCGGCCTTGTTCGAACATGTCGCGGACGCGGGATGCGCCGACACCGACGAACATCTCGACGAAGTCCGAGCCGGAGATTGAGAAGAACGGCACGTCCGCCTCACCGGCGATGGCGCGGGCGAGCAGGGTTTTGCCGGTGCCGGGCGAGCCGACCATTAGGACGCCCTTCGGGATCGAGCCGCCGAGTTTCTGGAACTTGCGGGGATCGCGGAGGAAATCGACGATTTCAAACAGCTCTTCCTTGGCTTCTTGGATGCCGGCGACGTCTTTGAAAGTCACCTTGTTGCGGTCCATGGTGAGCAGGCGGGCCTTGCTTTTACCAAAGGACATCGCGCCGCGGCCGGCGGATTTCATCTGCTGGCGGAAGAGGAAAAACAGGATGCCGATGATCAGCAGGAAGGGCAGGAAGGTGAACAGCGCGCTGCTGAGGTAGTCCTTGTTGCGCTCATAAATGGCCTTGTCCTTGACTAGTTTGTTGAGGTCCTCGCCTTGAATGGCGGTGGAAACCGGCACGTTGAACTGCACGGCTTGGACAGGCTTGCCGGCTTCATCGACCGGAACAGGAGCCTCCGCGACCACCTTGCGGGTTCCAACAATCACCGCGTCATCCGAGCCCGCAGTCGTCAGGACACGGAGGGGATTTCCAGGATCGTTGACGTCCACTTGCTTGAGCGCGAGGAACTTGCGCAGATCGGCGAGCAGGAAAGTGTCGACGTTGTCGTTTTCGAGCGGTTTCTCGCCCGTGGAAGCGAGCTGTTCGAAGCGAATGCTGTCCCCGAGCAATTCGTTGATTTCATCGCGGCGGGTCGTGAGGTTCACCGGGATTTGAAAATCCTTCTTAGGCGCGTCCGTCTTGGGTGGAGCCACTTCAGGCATGGCCCAGCCGGTGATGGTGGCGTCGGAGGAGGGGTCGGTGGTGATCACCTTGAGCGGCTGCTTTGGGTTGTCCACGACGACGCGGCCTTGATCCCAAGCTTGGCGAAACTGGGAATAGGTCATGGCGCTGACCGCTTTGTTTGTGTTAGTAAGGAAGGCGACGCCCAGAATGATTGTTGCCACGCTGAGGAGGCCGAGGAGACGCCAGTTGAAGCCATTGGCCTCGCCGGGAGTGCGGTTCGGGCTGTTCGGTGGCGGAGTTGAGTTCGGTGAATCGGACATAGGGGTCGTGAAAACCGGACGGAAGGCGTGCGCTTGAGGTGGGGCGCGCTGCCGACTACCGTCCGGGAATGAGGGACGATAGCTTAAGGGGGTGAAAAGCAAACCCCTTTTTGCACGAGTCTTGCGGGTGGGCGCAAGGTCTGCCAAGAAAGCCGGCGTGGAACCTCCCATACCCCAAAAAGACCGGACCAAGTCGCCTCGCTTGAAGGCGCGCGCGCTGGGCTGGTTGCGGGCGATTCCGGGGGTGGGGCGGCTACGGGCGTTGCGGCCGGGGGCTGATGCGCACGTCGGGGTTTTGGTGGATGCTTTCGCGGCGTTTGCGACCTTGGACGACGAGCTGAGCTCGCTGGAGGCGGATTTGATTTTGGATATGTTGCGGAGCGCGTTTCCGGAGGTGGACCACGGCTGGCTGGGACGGCGTTTGCAACGCGCGGTGCGCAATCCGCAGCCGCTGCAGGCGCTGGCGGTCGAGCTGAAGGACGGTTTCGACGATGTGGGAAAATTGGCGCTGGGCTTGCAATTGTTCACGCTGGTGGACGCGGCGGGGCGCTCGGAGCGGAACCGGACGAGTTTCGAGGTTTTCATGCGGCGGCTTGGGCGGCCGGATTATGGGGTGGCGATCCTGCGGGAAATGCGCGGCGATGGCGGCGAGCCAGCCGACGAGGAGCTGCCGTTCGAGCGCTTGGTGTTCGGCAGGGACGGCGCGGACGTGTTGCTGCCACCGGCGGCGGGCGACCATGAGTTCCGGGTGTACCGGGCGGGGGATTTGATTTTAGTGCGAAACACCGGCATCTCGCCCTTGTGGATCCGCGGCCGCTCCGTGGAAACGGGTTCGTTTTTGCGGATGCGCGAGCGCCAGCCGCTGGTGGTGCCAGGCTGGACACTGAGTTACGAGGACCTGATGTTTTTCCTGGATGTGAAGCGCACCGGCAACTCGCCGACGATCTATCTGGAGTCCGGTGGCAGCGGTCTAACCGCCGAGCGGACGCGCAGCCGCCAAAGCGCGCTGCGGGTTAGATTCGGGCTCCATGCGGAAGTCGAGGCCCTGCGCGACACCGAGCTGCATGCCGGCAGCCGCGGGCCGCTGAAGAAGGGGGAAATCGTCATTTGCCGCAATCACGAGCGGCTGGGCGACGCCTCGGGTTTTAGTCTCTCGATCAACGAGCTCCGCCGCAAGGCCACGCAAAAGGGGCGGCGCTTCCGTTTGGCTGGCGACCGGCAGGAGTATCTGGTTTCAAACGACGCTTCCACGCTCTCGGCGGGCGACTTGTTGTTAGGTCCGAAATTGTCACCCAAGGCAGTGCTGTTCATCCGTTACGACGCGCAGCGCGCGGAGGGCGAGCTGTTCGTCAGGGAGAGCCACGGGCCGATTCTGGTCGATGGCGTGCCGGTGCGCCAGACTGCGCCGCTGCGGGACGGTTCGTTGATCCGCCTTTCCGGCAGTCAGTCGGTGCGCTGCCGCTTCAGCGAGGGGTTTCTCGACGAGGAGCGGACTTTGATCGAGTCGCTGCAGGTGGAGGATTTGATCCATGATTTCGGACCGGACGCGCGGGCGCTGGACCATGTGAATTTCGAGGTGAAGCGTGGGGAAATGCTTTGCATCATCGGCCCCAGCGGCAGCGGCAAAAGCACATTGCTTTCCGTTCTGTCGGGCCAACGCGAGCCGACGCGCGGCAAGGTGAAGTTGAATGGAATTCCCCTCTACGAGCGGCGGGAGCACCTCGTGCCGTTCATCGCCCACATGCCGCAGGAAGAGGCGCTGAACCCCCAGCTAACAGTTCGCGAGCACCTCCGGCACGCCGTCACGATCCGGCGGCCGGCCTTGTCGCTGGCCGAGCACGAGCGGCGGGTGGACAGCATGCTCGCGGAGCTCGGCTTGCAGTCGATCGCGCGCCGGCGGGTGGGCTCGCCGGGGGAAAAAACAATTTCCGGCGGCGAGCGCAGCCGCCTGAATCTGGGCGTGGATTTGGGCAGCCGGGCGGAGGTTTTCCTGTTCGACGAGCCGATCTCCGGGCTCTCGTCGAAGGACTCCGAGCACGTCGCCGAAACGCTGCGCTCACTGGCCCGTGAGAAAATCGTGATCGCCTCGCTGCACCGGCCGGGCGCGCCGGTGCTGCGGTTGTTCGACAAAGTCCTGTTACTTGATAGCGGCGGGCGACTCGCGTATTTCGGAACCCCGGCGGGGATGGTCGGCTACTTCCGAGATGCCTGCGAAGAACTTTCGATTTCACACCCGTCGGTCACCGCGAAGTCGCCGCTGGGGGCGGACTTCGTGTTCGATGTGTTGGAAACCCCGCTGAGTTCCATCGGCGGCGGGTCGAACACCGGCGCGGCGCGGCGCTTCCCGCCGTCGTTCTGGCAGGAGCGCTTCGAGAGTGTGGACCTGATGCGGTCGCTGCAGCCGGGAAGCGGGCCTGTTTCCAGACTCGGAGAGTCCGGGGAAGGGGAGCGCTTGCCGGTACCGCCGAAGCCCTCGCGGAGGTTCCATGCCGTGCTGGCGGTGTTCGCCACGCACTTCCTGCGCTCGTTGCTGTCGAAATACCGGACCCGCGGAACAATTTACAGCACCTGTCTTGAAGCGCCGCTGTTAGCAGCCTTGGTCGCCATCACCTTGCGGTCCTCGCCGGAGGGTCCCTATCAATTTTCCACGGCCTTGCATATTCCGGCCTATCTATTCCTGAGTGCCACTGTCGCGATGTTCCTGGGACTGACAAACTCTGCGACGGAAGTGCTGCGCGACCGGCCTATCCTGCGGCGCGAGCGAAACTGCCAGCCGGGCGCGAGTTCCTATGTGACGGCGAAATTCGCCGCGTTGGCGCTGGTCGCGGCGGTCCAATGCTTGGCCTATCTGGTGGTGGGGAACTACTTTCTCGAGATCGACGGCATGCTGCCCTATCTCTGGCTGTGGATGACCCTAACCGCGTGGACCGGCACGGCGATGGCGTTGGTGGTTTCCTCGATTGTGAAGACCGAGCGCGCCGCATTGACGGCGGTGCCGCTATTGTTAGTTCCGCAGATGCTTCTGGCGGGCGCGCTGGTGCCTTACCGGGAAATGAACCGCGGGTTGTTCGAGGACGCGTCGAGCATCCGCGACCGGGGCGGGGTCCCGGTGCCGGCGGGGATCATGCCGCTGCGCTATGCGTACGAGGCGATGATCGTCGCCCAAGCGACGAGAAATCCGTTCGAGCAGGAGCGGTTGCGGTTGCAACAACGGATCGACAAAGCGCGAGCAAGTAAAGTGCCGTTGAGCGCCGCGAAAGTGGAGCGTTTTGAACTTGTGAAAGAAGGCTTGCGGCGCTTGCTGGCTTCCGGTGCGACCTCGCCGGAGGAGGCGGAGAATCTGGTCGGGCGGATCCGCCGCACTGCCATGTCGGGGAGCCGCGTCGAGGTGGAAACCATGAAGATTTGGCCGGAAAATGATTCGAAGGCGCGTCCGGCGTCCGAGTTTTTCGTCAACGAGCGAATCGATTTGCTAGTGCGCGAGGCGGAAACCTTTCGCAACGATTACCGCGATCAGACGCGGCGCATCGTCTTCCACGCGCTGAAAAAACCCATCCCTTTCTTGAAGGCGAAGACCGGCGCTTCGGCTAACGAATATGTGGAGCGTGACGATGAGATCGAAACCCAGAAATACTGTGGTTGGGTGTTGGCGGGAATCATCCTCGGCTGCGGGGGGATTTCCATCATGATCATTTCCCGGCAGAACCGGGAAACGCGCTAGGCGTTTTCCGGGGGAGGCGAGGCGACTTGCGCGAGCGCTTCCATCACCGCGAGCACGGCAGGCGGATCGAGCGCTTCGGGGACGACGGCACCGAGAACGAGGCTTCCATAGGGGGTTTCCACCGGGATGACTTCCAGCGTCGCTCCGGCACCGATTTTCACATGGACGTTGCCGGCCGAAGCACCCGGCCGGCGCGAGGCGAGCGCGAGGCTGCGGGCGAGGAAGTGCAGTCGGCCGTGGTGGCTCTCGTCGAAAATGACAGCTCCTTCGCGGTCGAGGATGAAAATGCCGGTGGCGGAGAAATTGTGGCGCATCCAGTCGCGGAAACGGGAGATCCGGTCGAGAAACGGGCCGCGGGCACTGGTCGGGTTGTCCCCGGCTGGCGGGGTGTTAGGCGGTGGCGCGGGAGCGCGGACTACTTGCGGCGGAAGCGGCACCGCAGCGGCTGGCGGGGCTGCTGGATCGGCCGCGTAACCGACGAAGCCTTCGCCAAAACCCGCGTCTGCCAGAGGGGCGGCGGGCTCTTGGTTAGGCTTCATCAAGCGGTCGGCCAGGCGGCGGACTTCGACGGGATCCAGCCATGGATTGATCGGGTCCATCAGCCGCGTGCGGCGTGGTGACCGCCGTTAGGTTCGAGTTTCGCTTCAATCTCGACCCGCAGCGAATCGAACACCACCTGTGCGCCCGCACCGTCCTCGAGGACGCCGATGGGTAGGCCGCGGGCACTGGCCCGGACGAAAAGTCCGTCGCGCGGGATCTGGGTTTGGAACACCATTTCCGGCGGCAGCAACTGGCGCAAGGCGGCGGCGGCTTCAGTACTTTCCGCGAGGTCGTGTTGGACCATTGTGAGGCAGACGCCGAGCACGCTGAGCCGCGGATTCATCACCCGCAGGCGGTTCAGGCCTTCTAGCAATTTCGGCACCGAGCGGATGCCCAGAGGCTCGGCTTGTTGGGGAATGAGGATCGCGTCGCTGGAGGCGATCACGTCGCCGGTGACGCCGAAAAGTCCGGCAGCGGTGTCGATGATGCATAAATCAAAGCCTCGGCTGGAGACGCTGCGGATGAAGGCGCGGACGCGGGCAAGGTGGGCACCCATTCCGCCGCCGCCGGCTTCGTAATCGCTGCCTTGGCCGGTGGCGACGAGGGAAAATGTCTCCAGCCGGGTCGGCACGATCAAGCGGTCGAAGGAAATTCCAGGATCGGCCAGATAGTCGTAGAATCCGGCGAGCAGGCGCGACTGGCGGGTGAGGGAAAGGCCGACGGAACCTTGGGGGTCGGCATCGACAAGCAGGGTTTTGACCCCGGCCCGCGCGAAGGAGTGGGCTAAATTGATCGAGACGGTGGTTTTACCCACCCCTCCCTTTTGACTGGAAACGGCAATACTGATCACATTAAGCAGGGAATTGTGGCGCGACGGTAGCTTCGGCTTGCCACATCGGAAGTCTTTTCTTCAAGATGCGTGTGTCAGGGAGGAGTGCTTCCATTTCCGCCCTTTTCATCATTGATCATGAACCTCCGCATACGCCATGGCTCCGCCGCATTCGCCACGGTCTTGAGCGGCTTAGTCTTGGGAACCGCAAGCTGTCGCAAGGGCAATGGCGAGACCCAGGAAAGCGCCGGGCCTGCGGCGGTCTTGGCGAGCGAGTTGCGCTCTAACGGCCTAAGCCAACTGCCTGGGGCGGTCTATCGAAGCCAAGCCGATTCGCCGATCTATTGGCAAGCCTGGACCAAGGAGACGATGGCGCGGGCAAAGGCCGCCGACCGTCTGGTATTCGGCGTCATCGCCATGCCGCAGCAACCGGGATTCCAAGGTGTTTTGAAAACCCTGGCGGGCGACCCCGCCTTGGTTCATGCCATCAATCAGTATTACGTGCCGGTGCTCATCGATGGAGATGCCTCGCGCGAGGTGGGTCTCCTGAGCGCGGATCTTTGCTCGGAAATCAAACGGGGCCTGCAATTACCGTTGTTTGTCTGGATGACCTCCGAAGGCAATCCGGTCGCGTGGATTCCTGTCAGTCAGTCGGCACCGACGAAAGTAGCGGAATTGTTCTATCAATCTCACTCGATGGTGACGCGGATGTGGGCGGATGACTCGGCCTACGTGATTAAAAACAGCGCCTTGGACAACGAGAACCGCCGCAACCGCCTCGCCCAGCGCAAGAACGCCAAGGTGATGAGCGAGCAACCTGCCATGGATGCGGTCCGCTGCCTCCGCCAACTCGCGTCGCTTTACGATCCTTACTCTCGCAGCTTCGACGAGGCTGGTGGGCTCTTCCCGGCGGGAGCCATCGAGTTGCTTGCCGCGGCCGCGGTCCACCCCGGGCTGCCTGCCGAGACCCGCACGCGTTGCATGGAAACGACCCGCGATATGTTGAAAGACCTGTTGCCGAGCGCCATGTTCGATCCGCTCGAAGGCGGAGTTTTCTCTTCCCGCAGGGGGAATTCCTGGGCGCTGCCGTCGTTTTTCCGCGATTGCGGCTCGCAGGCCCGCGCAGCCGTCGCTCTGATTCACGCTTACCGGGCGACGGGAGATTCGTTGGCTTTGCAGCGAGCGCTCGGGCTCATCGACTTTGCTGAAAAGTCCTACCTGACCTCTGGCGGATTGTTTTCGGTGGGGATGATGAATGAATCCGACCCGGCCGCATGGCTCTGGAGTGTGGAAGATATCCGCAAGGAACTCCGCCCGGAAGATGCCGCGTGGTGGATCAAAGCGACTGCCATGAAGGGCTTGGGAAATTTGCCGTCCGAGGTGGATCCCCAGCGCGAATATTTCCGCTCCAACAGCTTGGGGATGGGGCAGTCCGTAGAGGAAATCGCGGCCGAGCAGTCACAGTCGCCGGAGGAGTTTGCCACCCGTTTTGAGACCGCCAGGAAGACCCTGCTCAAGGTCCGCAGCACCCGCCTGGGGCCGACCGTCCGCGACGATTGCGCGCATGCCGGTGCCACGCTGCGGATGGTGTCCGTCTATGCTGCGGCCTTCGGCGCCACGGGAGACGGTAAATTCCGCGAAAAAGCCGTTGCCCTGCTTAACAACGCTCGAACGGCCTTCGGCGATGGACCGAAGCTGCGAATATTTACCAAAGATGCCCCCGCTTCCATCGGTGGCGGCCGGGCTTTCCTCTACGGCCTGGCGTTGCAGGCCGCGCTGGATGTTTCGGTCATCACTTCGGATGACAAATGGCTCGTTTGGTCCGAAGACCTCGCCACTACCGCCGCCGAATTGTTTACCGACTCCGAGTTCCTTAAGGAATGTCCGGATGAGGCGAAAATTATGGACCTGCCCGTGACCGACTTGGTGATGTTGTTTGACGATTCCACGGCCGGCTTGATTTCGTTCGCCGAGTGCCGTCTTGCCGAACGCAACCGCCCGCTGGTGCCGAGTTTCAGTGACCTGGCCACACCCCTGCCGACCTACGCGGTGGACCGGCCGATCCTTCACACGGATCTGTTACAAGCGACGCTCGCCCGCCACTTCAGAGTGACCATCGTCGCCGGTTCGGAAATTTCATCTGAGATGAAGCTCGTCACAGAGCGGCTTCCGATGCGGATGTTCCAACGCCGCGCAGCGAAATCCCAAGATGAAGTGCCGGTCGGATCGGTATTGGTCATTCTAGCGGATGGCGAGACGCGCTTGGTTTCCACGCCCGAGGCCCTGCAACAAGCGGTCTTGCCCTCCGGTGGGAAATCGTAAATTCTCGCCCGAAGATGCCACCCGACCACAAGTCATTCATGAAAAAAAACCCAGCGCTTGGCGCACTTTGCTTACTGGCGGTCGTGCTTCCTTGCGCGGCTGACACCTTCCTTTTGAAGGACGGCACCACGCTCAACGGAGCGGTTGTCAGTGATGCGGGAGATGTGTATGTCCTCGAGGTTCAAATCACCAAAAGCATCAAGGACGAGCGCAAGATCGCGAAGTCCGATGTTGTCAAAATCACCCGCGAACAACCCGGCGAGGCCGCCTTCGAGCCGATTTCCAAAATGGTGCCGACTCCGGATCTCCTAACGACCGACGATTACCAAGCGAGAATCGCCATTGTTGAGAAGTTCATGAAGGAGCATCGCGACAGCAACAAACTTGCGAGTGCCAAGATGATTCTAGCGGCCCTCAAATCCGAATATGACGCCGTGGCGGCGGGCGGGATCAAGTTCAACGACAGAATCCTAACTACCGCCGAATACCGAGCGAATGCCTACGATCTCGACGCCCGCGTCCAAGAAACCAAGATCCGCAGGTTGGTGAATGCCAATCAGTTTCTCCAAGCGCTGCGGGTCTTTGCGGAATTCGACCACGAATACCGCAACACTCTTTCCTACGGGGCTTTGGTTTCGCTGATGCGCCAAGTCATCCAAGCACAACTCGCCGAGGCGAAACAGTCGCTGCTGACTTTGGATACGCGCACCAAGGAGCAGGCCTTGGGTATTCTGCGAATGCCTTTGGCGGACCGAAAAATCACCGAAGACGCCATCAGGGAGGAAAACGCCCTGATCCAAGCCAGCTACAAGGCGGAAAAGGATGCCAAACAGAATTGGGTCACCACCAGTCCCTTTCACAAGGCATCCTTGGAAGACACCGTGAAATTCTGCGAACAGGAACTCGTCCGCATGGGAACAGTGCAGGCCGCTCTGGGGGTCGATGGCGGGAAAGCCTATCGGGACGCATGGACCGCCACTCACGGGGGCAATGCCGCCGCGATTTCCGCCGCCTTGGCCGCTGCGAAAACCGCCGCCGTGCCCGCCCGTTATCTCGCGCCGCTTGAAGCTGCCGCCAAGGGTATCAAATAAGTTTCACTCGATCATGTCCACGCCCCGCACCGCCAGCCGCAGCCGCAAGACCGCAGAGACTTCTATCGAACTGTCGATCAACATCGACGGCTCGGGAGTTTCCAAGATCGATACCGGCGTCCCGTTTTTCGATCACATGCTTACGTTGTTTTCAAAACACGGGCTGTTCGATCTCAGCGTGAAAACCGTTGGCGACATCGAGGTGGACTATCATCACACCATCGAGGACACCGGCATCGTCATCGGCGACTGCCTGCGCGAGGCGCTCGGCAGCAAGGAAGGCATTCGCCGCTACGGCTGCTGTTATCTGCCGATGGATGAAACGCTCGCTCGCGTCGTCGTCGATCTGAGTAACCGCCCGCACTTGGAATTCCGCGCGCCTGCCGGCACGCCGTCCGCGCCGAACATGCCGTTCACGCTGGTCGAGGAATTTTGCCGCGCCGTCGCCTCCAATCTGCGGGCTAACATCCACGTCGAGGTGCTTTACGGCCGCGACGGCCACCACATCGCCGAGGCGGTTTTCAAAGGTCTCGCCCGCGCCCTTCGCGACGCCTGCGAGCGTGACGCGCGGGTGAAAGGCATTCCCAGCACCAAGAACGCGTTGTGAAAGTCGGCATCATCGATTACGGCGGCGGCAACTTGCGCAGCGTCGCCAACGCCTTGCGCTCGCTCGGCGAGGATCCCGTCGTCATCGCCAGTCCGGAAGAGGTCGGCGACTCCACTCACTTGCTGCTGCCGGGGCAAGGGGCCTTTGGCGACACCATGGACCGCCTCGAACAACGCGGCCTCGCCGCTTTCCTCAAGGACTGGATCGCCGCAGACCGTCCTTACTTCGGCATCTGCGTTGGCTATCAGATTCTTTTCGACTCCAGCGAGGAAGCACCGGAAACAGCAGGCCTTGGCATCGTCCCCGGCACCGTCCGGCGCTTTCTGGATGAGCCCGGCTTGAAGATTCCGCACATGGGCTGGAATTCCGCCACCGCCACCCGCGGCGATACTCGCGTCTGGCAGGGCCTCGGCGCGGATCCGTATTTCTACTACATCCACTCGTATTTCCCCGAGTCGCGCGACGCCGCTTGCGTCGTCGCGGAAACGACCCACGGCACCCAGCTTTTTGCTGGCGCTGTTGAGCGCGGAAACCTGTTTGCCTGCCAGTTCCACCCGGAAAAAAGCCAGGAAGCCGGCCTCCGCCTGATCCGAAATTTCCTCGGCCGGTAAGGGAAAGGGACACCTCGTCCTTTCAACGGTCAGCTCCGCAGCCAAATCAATTCCGATCCACGTTGGGGCGGTACATGGACGAATCCTGTGAAAGTCTAACCTTGTCAGAGTCATGAAACGCAAGCCATTCCCCCTGTCTAACCGTGGCCATGTTCTGGTCTCGCTGTCACCATCAACGTCGACGACGCTACGCCCGTTTGCGAATCCAAGCTCTCCGCAAGCTTCGCGCCCGTCGTCGAGCAGGTCGGCCCGAGCTTGGTCAATGTCTTTTCCACCAAAATGGTGCGCAATCCCTTCAGTCGCGACATGCGGTCGCTGCTGAATGATTCTCTTCTCCGTCGCTTATTCGGCGACCTGTTCGATGAAGGCTCGCCGCGACAGGTGCCGCGAATGCAGAAGCAGCAAAGCCTCGGCTCCGGCGTCATCGTCAGCAAGGACGGCCATATTCTAACCAACAATCACGTCGTGGATGGCGCGGACGAGATCAAGGTGGCGCTGCTAACTGGCAAGCGCGAGTTCACCGCGAAGGTGGTCGGCCGTGACCCAAAGACCGTCCCTTCGGACTCGGCCAGACCGTCAGCATGGGCATCGCCAGTGCGACCCGGCGCGGCGGAATTGGCATCGAGGAATACGAGGATTTCATCCAGACCGACGCCTCGATCAATCCCGGAAACTCCGGCGGCGCTCTGGCAGATACTGACGGACGGTTAGTTGGTATCTGCACCGGGATCTTGAGCCGCATCGGGGTAACCATGGCGTGAGCTTCGCCGTGCCGATGGATCTCGCCCGCAATGTGATGGAGCAGATTTTGAAAGCAGGCCGAATCAACCGCCAGCCCGTCGCGAACGCGCAAGAAGCCGCCGCCGCGATCCGCAAGGCAAGCGATAGACGCCTCATCCTCATCGTCTGGAGCCAAGGCGGCAGCCGCTTCGTCGTGGTCGATGGGCGCAAGGGAAAGTGACGGTCACGGCCCCGCCGAAACGAACGCCGCCGCCGTTCTTCGCGAGACCGCAAGGTTCTTGGTGCGATCACATGATCCGGTCCAGCAGCGGCGAACCTGCCAGGTAGCGTTGGAAGTTTGATAGGAAATGCCGCACCAACGTGCCTGACTCGTCAGCGTGGCCGCCGGCGATGTGCGGGGTGATGAAACAATCCGGTTCGCCCCGCAGCGGGTGGCAGGCAGGCAGCGGCTCGGGCTCGGTGACGTCCAGCCACGCGGCGGCGAGCCTGCCGGAACGCAGCGCTGCTAACAAGGCATCCTGATCCACCGTGGTGCCGCGTCCGATGTTGTGGAAAACCGCGCCGCGTTTCATCTGCGCGAGGCGCGCCGCGTCGATGAAATTCTGCGAAGCGGCGTTGTCGGGCAGGATGTTGATGACGTGGTCCGCCGTCGCGAGCGCGGCGGGCAGGCCTTCGGCGGTGACTGTTGGGAATCCCTCGTCGCCGCGCGGCTGGCGGCGCATCGCGGTGATCTTCATTCCAAACGGGGCTAACAATTTCACCAGTTCCGTGGCGATTCCCCCGAAGCCGAGGATTACCACGCTTTGTCCGCGCAGCGATATTGATTCGCCGCGCAGTTGGAACCATTCCGGCGAGCCGCTGGCCGCGTGGCTCCGCAGCGCCTGCGGAAGTCGGCGCGACTGGGCGAGCATGAACGCAAACACATGCTCGGCGCAGGCCGCGGCATAGACGCTTGAGCTGTTGGAAACCATGATCCCGCGCTCCGCCACCAGCGCGCGGAACTCAGGCGTGTCGTAGCGCGTGAAACCGGCCGAACTGACGTGGATCCACAGCAACTTGTCAGAGCGGCGGATGCTTTCCAAATCGGGTTGGCCGAAGGCGATGTCCGCCTGCGGGAACGCCGGATCTGGTTCCGCCTGGGCGAGCACCGAGGTCGCGGCGGTCCGGGGAAACAACACTTCATGGGGCGCGGTGCCGTCCACTAGCAGCCGGGTGATGGAGGCGTCGAGCGGGGAGTCTGAGAAAATTTTCAGGGCATTCATGGCGCTTGAAATAACAGGTGGTGCCCATCTCATATCGAGCCGCCGCGCGCTGCCAGAGCTTTGAAAACCGGCCCCGGCACGTAGCGGCGGACGGTTTCCTCCCAGCCCGTCGGCCCGGTCAGGCTCTTGATCATGCTCGACGAAAGTTCCGCAATGTCGCGCGGCGGCATCAGAAAAACCGTGGTGATTTCGGGGGCCATGTCGGCGTTGATGTGGCGCATCACCCGCTCGTATTCGTAGTCGTTCGGCGAACGAATGCCGCGCAGGACGTATTTGGCATCCATCTTTTTCGCGTAATCCACGAGGTAACGGTTGTCAAAATGGGCGATGACGAGGTGGGCGCGGCTCTCGATGGAGGCGCGGAGCAGGTCAAGCCGCTCCTCGACTGAGAACGAATAGCTTTTCGACGGGTTGCTGCCGATCGCGACGATCAAGCGGTCGAACATCTCCAGCCCCCGCTCGATCATCCAAAGATGGCCATTGGTCGGAGGATCAAAGGAGCCGGCGTAGACCGCAGTGCGCATGCCAAGGAGGCTAGAGGGGAATTTCCCGCATCGAAACCCTTAATTCCGGCCCGAAAAATAAATCCACTGGATTGACATGCGGATTTTGACTTCGGTGGCACAGCTTGCTAAGACCTCCGCCTCAGCGCCTGTAGCTCAGTTGGATAGAGCACCCGCCTTCTAAGCGGACGGTCACTGGTTCGAATCCAGTCAGGTGCGCCAAGCGCCCATCATAAACACTCCGGAGGATGCACACCGGATGGACGGCGGAGTCAATCCAGTCAGGCGCACTTTTCAGTCCCGTCAGGGATTAAATTTTGATGTCGATGATCGCGCGCTTGCGCTTGGATTCGATCCAACGCTCGTATTGCGCGGAGGTCTTTTTCTTACTTACGCGCTGCTCGACGAGTTCGCGGATTTTATCATCGAGCGGCGGTGAGGGGCCGAGATCGATTTTGATCGGTTTGACGAGGGTGAATCCCTGTGGGTCGAGCAGCGGGCCGGCGACTTTTCCGACCGGAGCTTCGAAAATGATAGCGGCGAACTCGGGCGACAAGTCGGTGCGAGGAATGTTTTCCTGTAGGCCGCCGCTTTCTGCGAACGCGTCTTTTGAGTAACTCTTGGCAAGCTCGGTAAAGTCTTTGCCCTCCGCGATTTGCTTGGCCACGTCTTCACTTAAAGCCAGTTGGGTTTCCGGGGTGGCCAACGGATTCTGCGGGTCCGAGGCGGGGATGAAAATCTTCTGGAAGGTGATCACGTCCTTGGTGACGTCGCGGAGCGATGCCCTAATTTCGCTGTATTCCTTTTCGATCTCATTCGGCAGCGGCGGCGGCGCGTCGGAAAACTGTTGGGCGCGCATGGCTTGGACGACCATTTTTTCGCGGGTCATCTCGCGATAGCCTTCCATGGTCAGGCGGCTGCGCTTGAGCTCTTCGCGGAATTTCAACTCGTCGCCGTTATAGAGTTCGCGCATCTGACGCTTGATTTCTTCGTCGATCAGGTTGGGCTTGATAGAGGCACCGAGTTGTTTGAACTCGTCGAGGATGATTTGGCGGTCGACCAGTTCCTGAATGATGTTGGTTCTGGCCTCCTTGAACTTGGCCTCAAATTGCGGCCCTCGCCGTGGAAACTGGGTGGCCAGTTGGGCGAAAACCGGGGCCAGCATGAACGATACTTGGTTCTTGGTGATGACCCGGCCGTTAACCTTAGCGGCGATGCCGTTTACCTCGACCGGAACCGAAGGCCGCTGAAGCGGTCCTTGCTGCGCGCAAGCCACTGTGGCTGTGAGAATTGCGCCGGAAATTACCAAGGGCAGAGCGAGACGCTGATTCATGAGGATAGTGTGGGAAATCAAAAGTTTTGCAACAGGGTCGCTGCTTCGGAGAGTTTTCCTTGGGGACTTGCCGATTGCAAGCGGGGAAACCTGCGACCTTCGAGGAGGATGTAATCTCCATTCCGGCGAAGCATCAGCCGCTGGCCGCCGATCTCCACCGAGGAGATGCCTTCGGCGGCGGCGAGCGCTTTGATCCGCGTGATTTCCAACAGCCGTGCGGCGGCTTCTGGGATCCGGCCGAAGCGGTCGCGCCATGAGGCTTCGAGCGCGTCGATGGCTTTCAACGTGCCCGCTTCGGAAATCTCCCGATAAGCGGTGATGCGGACCTTGGTTTCCTCCAGCCACGAGGCGGGCAAAAACGCGGGCAGCACGAGCTTCGGATCCTCGCGGGCGTAAGCGGTCTCGCTGAAGAAAATGAAGTCAGCCTTGAAACTCGTCTCGCCACGCTGCGCGTCCTTGCGGCCCTTGAGCCGGTCCACCGATTGGCGGAGGAGTTGGCAATAGAGCTCGAAGCCGATCTGTGAGATGTGACCGGATTGCTTGGTGCCGAGCAAGTTTCCCGCGCCGCGGATTTCGAGGTCTTTCATTGCGATTTTGAAACCGGAGCCGAGCGCGGTGTATTCTTTGATGGCGTTGATGCGCTTTCGCGCGTCGCCGACGGTCATCATGTCGCGCGGCAGCAGCAGGATGGCGTAGGCCTTTTCTCCGGCCCGGCCGACGCGGCCGCGAAGTTGATAGAGATCCGCCAGTCCGAAGCGGTCCGCGCGGTCGATGAGGATGGTGTTGGCGTTCGGGATATCGATGCCGGTCTCGATGATGGTGGTGGCTAACAATACGTCGGCCTCGCCCTTGACGAAGGCGTGCATGACCACTTCCAGGTCGTCCTTGTCCATCTGCCCGTGGCCGATGAGCACCTTGGCCTCAGGTACCAGTTCGCGGATCTTCGAGGCCATCATGTCGATGGTCTTCACCCGGTTGTGCAGGAAAAACGTCTGCCCGCCGCGCTTCATTTCGCGGCGGATCGCATCGCGGATGATGCGTTCGTCGTAAGCGCAAACGGTGGTGGAAACCGGCACCCGGTTCGGTGGCGGGGTGTCGATGGTGGACATGTCGCGCGCGCCCATCAGAGCCATGTAGAGCGTGCGCGGAATCGGCGTGGCAGAGAGTGTGAGCACGTCCACCTGCCGGAAGAGCTGTTTGAATTTCTCCTTGTGAGCCACGCCGAAGCGCTGCTCCTCATCGACGACGACCAGCCCGAGATCCTTGAATTTCACATCGCCGGAAACCAAGCGGTGCGTGCCGATCACGAGATCCACCGAGCCATCCGCCAGCCCGGCGATCGTCTCTCTAACTTCGGACGCCGTGCGGAAACGGTTGAGCAAATCGATGCGGATTGGATAGTCCGACATCCGCTCGCGAAACGTGCGCCAGTGTTGTTCTGCCAGAACGGTAGTCGGCACGAGGATGGCAACTTGTTTGCCGCTGGTGATCGCCTTGAATGCGCCGCGGATGGCGACTTCGGTTTTTCCGAATCCCACGTCGCCGCAGATCAGTCGGTCCATTGGGCGGGTGGATTCCAGATCGAGCTTGGTCTCGTCGATCGCACGGCGCTGGTCGGTTGTTTCGGTGTAATGGAACGAGCGCTCGAACTCCCACATCCAGCGCGAATCGGGGGGATGGGCAAACCCAACTTCTCCCTGCCGCTCCGCCTGCACGCGCAAAAGTTGCGCCGCGTAGTCCATAATGGATTTTTCGGCCGCCTTCCGCGCGGTCTTCCAAGCGGCCCCGCCGAGCTTGTTCAACTCCGGCGTTTTGCCGCCGAGACCGACGTATTTTCCGACAAGATGCGCCTGTTCCAATGGCACGCCGAGCTGCACGCCGTCGCGGTATTCCAAAACCAGCTCGTCGCCCTCGTCTCCCTGTTGGATGCCCTTGAACCGGCCGATGCCGTATTCGTAATGCACCACTAGATCGCCCTCCTCCATTTCATCAATGGTCGCGCGGGCGCGTGCGGCACGGGCTTTTTCCAACAGCGAACGCCGCGGTCCGCCGGGCGTGCGGTAGCGGCCGAACAGCTCCGACGAGGACAGCACCGCCAGCTTGGCAATCGGCACGGTGAATCCGGCTAACAATTCACCGCGAATCGGAATCAGCCCGAGATCCCGCTCCAGATCTTTTCCTGCGAGTTCGGCGAAGCGTTCTTCCTCGCCCTTGTTGCCGAAGACCATCGCGATGTCCCAGCCGCCGCGCTTCCACTCGTTGAGCTGGCGGAAAAAGTTTTCCCGCCGGGTTTCCTCAAGCACGAAATCACCCGCCTCGAAGGTGCCCAGCGGACTGCCGTAACAGGCCAATGTGTCGTCCTCCTCGCTGTTATAATCCGCCGCGCCTTCGAGGATCCGGACGTCGGGTTTTTCGATTTCCGCGCCGAAGGAAATGATGAGATCCGTCTTCCGCCGGTAGTCGGCGACGGTCGCCTCCGACGAGGGCTCCGCGAGTAACAGATCTGACTCCAACAGCTTCGCGGTCGAGGCTTGCGAATCCAGATCGAACTCACGAATCGATTCCAAGTCGGTGTCGAAAAATTCCAGCCTCAGCGGTCTCGCTGCCTGCCAGGCGAATAGATCGAGAATTCCGCCGCGCACCGCGAACTGGCCGCGGCCGGTGACCGTGGGGGTGCGTTCGTAGCCGTGGTCGGTTAGCGTTTGCGCGAGCTGGATCGGGTCGAGCGCGGTGCCCGGCTTGAGCGGCGTCCGGCTGGCCCGCAGGGCTTTGGGGGAGGGGGCTTTGCCGGTAAACGCGTCGCTGCCACAGATGACCGCGCAGCTTTCCGAGCGGGCGAGAATTTCCAGCACCGAAAACCACTCGGCCGCCGACTCGGGATCGGCGATCGTGCCATCGCCCGTTTCCACCGGTCCGTCCGGCAACACCAAACCGGTTAGTCCCCACAATTCCAGCTCGGACGCCAGCCGCTCGCGATGCCGCGGCATATCGGAAATGAGCCACAGCCGGGTTTTTTTCTGGTCCTTTGCCGCCGACGCCACGACCGCTGCTAGAAACGCGTGCGACGCCTCGGCGGACTGGTCAAGCACGACCTCGCGATCACCTTTGGCGAGAGGGGCCAGGCGCGCGGCGAATGCGGGCTGAGTCACGGCGCGCCGGAGCCAGCCATGAGTGGAATCGTCCGTGTGGGACACGGTGCAGGCTTAATGCGGATCCAATTTCCTCGCAAGAGGGAACAAATCGGAAGTTATTTGTTCAAGAGGCTGGCCATTTTTGAAGTGGGTCATCCAAGGTTTGAGGCCTGCACGCTGAATCGTGAGTGCGGTTCTAGGCGAGATCCTCGATGGTGAGCTGGCTGAGTTCCTCTTTGGTCCACTCGCGCTTGCGCATGCAGAGCCGGACGGCGTGCTTGCGGATGGCTTTTTCGAACAAATTCCGCATGTGGCGGCCGTTGCCGAATCCGCGGCCGGCGGCTTTGAGTTCGGCGGCAGTGCGGGTTTGCAGCGTGGCTTCCGCTTCAGGGGCGAGGGTGTATTGGTTTTTTTCGCAGAAGCCTTTGAAAATTGAGACCAGCTCGGAGGCGGTGTAGTCCTCGAAATTCAAGTGAATCGTGAAACGCGACTGCAAGCCGGGGTTGGTG
>JAYSYA010000031.1:0-2079 GCA_043716765.1 Akkermansiaceae bacterium | reverse complement strand
AAGCCTTGCTCAGGGTGTGGACGACGAAGGCATCAAGCTCGGCCTCGTAGTTCGCGACGCCCTTTGGTCCGTCGAAGGATTCATTATAGCCGAAAAAGGCGACAATAGTGTCCGCCTTTACATGGGTGAGCCACTGGTCGGGTGTTGGGAAAAAGCCGTCGCCGCTGTGTTTGGCGTTTTCCGGGCGGAACTTGTCTGCGCCGGGAAAAGCCCATTGGGAGCGGCGGGACGGGTGAGGGCGGAATCCGGGGGTTTCGCCGGGGCGGCCCATGTTGCGGATGACGAGATTCTTGTCGGGGTTACGGAGATAAAACTCGGTCTCTAACCGGCTGTAGTAGAGGTCTCGCTCAGCAAGGCCGTTGCCGATGAAAACGAGCCGCTCGCCGGGTGATGGCGGCGCGATTGCTTGCGATCGTGCGGCAGTGGCTGTGGCGGGTTCGTCGTGCGGGGCGTGGCGCTCGAGGTCACTCTTGGACTGTTCTTTTGCCTTGCCGGGAAGGCCGGTAGCGGGACTTTTCCCAAGCGCGTAGTCGTCTGGCTTGCGATTGAGGGTTTTATAAAAATCCTTGCTGCTGATCGCACTGTATTCCGTCGGTTGGAAAGTATCGACAGGCGTGACATCAGCCTTTGCAGGAGCTTTCAGTCCCGTTAGGTGGAAAGTGGCATTGACGACCATGCGGCGCAAATCTTCGTCTGCAAAGTCGGTGCTGGCACCGAGCGTGGTGCAGAATGCCTTGCCCTTGGTGGTGCCGTTGGGCGCGGTGTATTCACGAAGCCAGGCAAGCGGCATCATCGGATTATTTTTCGGGCCAGCGAGTGTTTTCGACGAAGGATTCAGGCTCTCGGTGACCGCGCCACGGAGGAGGACAGTGGCGGCGCTCTGGTCGAGATTCGCGATGCCGTAAACATCCGTGGTAGCGAAAATTTCATTCACTCCATTCAAGACTTCGTTTTTCGCGTTCGCCGCTTCGATCACGCTTCGGGTACCTTCGACCTTGTGCTGGCCATGGTGGCTCACCCATTTTTCTCCGAGGATGTTCAGGCCGAAATCCGCCCATTGGAAATTGCCGGTTTTTGCGCCGCCGGAGAAAGCATGGGTTGCGGTGCGGAAGCCAATGACTGGCTTGCCACTATTCAGATAGGCGGCGAATTTCGCGATCTGATCGTCGGGCAACTGCCGGAAGCGCGTGCCGATGATCATTAAATCTGCCGAGTCGAGGGCAGTGGTGCCTGGGATGTTTTTTTGAAAATTCGGATCAATGTAGCCGCCATCTGGGTTGATTGCGAAGAGGACGACGCAATCGAAGCCGTGTTTTTGGCTAAGGATTTTTGCGAGCATCGGGCAGGATTCCTCACTGCGGTATTCCTCGTCACCGGAAATGAGCACAACTTTCTTGCCGTTGGACATCCCCTGTTTGGCAGGAAGGGTCAACCAATCAGCGGCGTTTGCAGTGATGCATCCCACGGCGAGCGTGGTCATCGACGCAATGAGGATTTTTGTTTGGGCTAAATAATTCATATTTGACGTGGCGATTACGCAAGAGAGTGGTGGTTCTTTCGTCAAGGCACCAAATAACATTTTTTAATGCCTCTTCCGCCGAATCGGTGGGTGAAACCGGCGTCTAGCAGTTGAAATCTTGTGGCGGCGAGAGTCGAAGAGTTTCCTCACTCTTCGGGCGGCGCGGGGTGGTGACGTAAAATACCACTTCGCCGACGCAATTTCGCCCCTGTCTCCGGGTGGAGTATCTGCTGTCGTTGGTTGGGGCCATCGTAGAGCCAACTTTTATAAACATGATCCGCTTCCTGTTGAATCTATCAGTCCGATCAGCCTTGTTGCTGCTCGGCACCGCTGCCCTGCTCCCAGGCGCTACAGCCCCCGCCTTGCGTGCGAAGGTGATCACGGCCGGTCAGCCTGTCAGCGCAGCCCACCAACCGATCCTCGCGTTGCCTTCCTCAGGCCCTGCCTCCGCCACCCTGGTTGCGGAGGCCTTTCAGTTCACTCCGACGAATTATGTTTGGTCGCAGGTCCTGCCCGTGTCCTCACATCTCCATGCTGCCAAAGCAGCGGTCACTTTCGGA
>JAYSYA010000004.1:0-19930 GCA_043716765.1 Akkermansiaceae bacterium | reverse complement strand
AATCGATTTTCGCGAACTGACCGGAACCACCGGACTGCTTCTTGTGGGTGTAGCTGTCGTTGACCATCTTGGTGATGGTTTCGCGATAGGCGACCTGTGGCGCGCCGACGGTGACCTCGACCTTGTGAGTGCGCTTGAGGATGTCGATTTTGATGTCGAGGTGGAGCTCGCCCATGCCCTTGAGGATCATTTCGTTGGTTTCGTCGTCGGTCTCGACGCGGAACGATGGATCTTCCTGGATCATCTTGCCGATGGCGTTGGCGAGCTTTTCGGCGTTGGCCTTGTCCTTTGGAGCGACGGCGATGGAGATGACGGGATCCGGGAAAACCATCGGCTCGAGGGTGGCCGGGTTTTTTTCGTCGCAAAGGGTGTGACCCGTTTGGACGTTTTTCAAACCGACGATAGCGACGATGTCACCCGCTTGGGCGACGTCGACTTCGTTGCGGTCGTCGGCATGCATTTCAACCATGCGGCTGATACGCTCTGTCTTGCCGGTGAAGGAGTTGAGAACGGTATCGCCCTTTTTGATGGTGCCCGAGTAGATGCGGGTGAAAGTGAGCGCGCCGAACTTGTCGTCCATGATCTTGAACGCCAGGCCGCGGAACGGGGCTTTCGGGTCGATGATGGCGAACTTGCCGGTTTCCTTGCCTTCGGCATCGACTTCAGGGAGTGGCTTGACGTCGGTCGGGGCTGGCAGGTAATCGACGACGGCGTCGAGCATGAGCTGGAGGCCCTTGTTTTTAAAGGATGAGCCGCAGTAGGTCGGGAAGAATGCGAGGTCGATGGTGCCCTTGCGGATGCACTTCTTGATCTGCTCGACCGTCGGCTCGGTGCCGTCGAGGTAGGATTCCATGATGGCGTCGTCCTGTTCGACGGCGGTCTCGATGAGTTGAGCGCGGTATTCCTTTGCCTTGTCCAGCATATCGGCGGGGATTTCTCCGACCGTGAAATTTTCCGGTTGGCCGGATTCATCCCAGATGTGGGACTGCATTGTGAGCAGGTCGACGACGCCGACGAATTCGCTTTCGGTGCCGATTGGCAGCACCATGACCAACGGGTGGGCGCCGAGGATCTTTTTGACCTGCGCCACGACGCGGTAGAAGTCAGCACCGATGCGGTCGAGCTTGTTGACGTAAATGACGCGGGAAACGCCGGAATCGTTGGCGTAGCGCCAGTTGGTTTCAGACTGGGGCTCGACGCCGCCGGAACCGCAGAACACGCCGACGCCGCCGTCGAGAACTTTAAGGGAACGGTAAACTTCGATGGTGAAGTCGACGTGGCCGGGAGTGTCGATGACGTTGAATTGGTAGCCCTTCCAGAAGCAAGTGGTGGCGGCGGATTGAATGGTGATGCCACGCTCAGCTTCTTGGTCCATGAAGTCCATGGTGGATGCGCCATCGTGCACTTCGCCAATTTTGTGGATCTTGCCGGTGAGCTTGAGGATGCGTTCGGTGGTGGTCGTTTTGCCCGCATCAACGTGGGCGAAAATGCCGATGTTGCGGTATTTGCTGAGGTCCTTCATAAGAGATAGTGGCGTCTGGTTGGGCGGCGACGGTTTCGCGCGGGGGCAGATTCCTAGTCCAGTGGGGAGATTTGGCAATCCTAGAGTCGGAGATTTTCCGCTATCAGGACCGATCCGGACCATTTCTGCGGTGCAACTGACCCTGTTGAGGTCATGGCATGATCCGAGAAACTGATGAATAACTTTGGTTTGCTCACGATCTCCCCCGATATCTGTCAGTGGTTGGAGTTCGGCGCACACCAGCCCCTTGACAAGAAAAAGGGCTAGTAGTTCGGGCGCGACGGCGGCGAGGCGCGTCAGAACTTACGGCTCTCTTTCAAAATAAAAGCCCCATTTTAGATTAATGGCTTGCAAATTATTCTTGGTGGGTTGGGATAACTTGGATATTTTTGAGTCGCTTTTGTCATATTGGGGTGTATTGTCACCTCGTTATGGCAATTACCACGAAACGTACCCGATTCTCCCGTCGCCTTCCTGACCATGTCACCGATGAGCTTTGCAATGTCCTTTCCGAAAAAAAGGTGTTCGGCTTTAACGATCTTTTCGAGCGCGTTTTCGCCAATCTTAAATTGCGCAACGCCGTCAGCGGTGGCGAAGAAATGCTTCGTCTGCGCGCTTACGAAAAACTCCAGAACCTCGTCACCCGGGGCTTGGTAGAAAAGCTCGGTAAAGAATATAAGGGAACCGCTCGTGTGCATGAAGCATCGAGCGCCTATGCAGCAGCACAAGAAGCTGCGGCTCAGGAGGAGGCTTAAATCCCACCGGTTGAAAAAACCCGCGTCTTCAGAGGCGCGGGTTTTTTTCTACCTATTTCCGGAATCGCCCACTAAGAGTGCCGCGACAGTTTCTTTGCTTTATGCCCCAAGATTATCTACCAGTCCTTTTCCAAGTCCTAATCGCGCTCGGTTTCGCAGTCTCGACGCTTTTTCTGAGTATCGTTTTCGGCCGCTCTGGAAAGCGCAACCCAACCAAGGACAGCGCCTACGAGTGCGGGATGTTGCCGATCGGGGAAGGTGCTCCTAGATTTTCGGTAAAATTCTACCTGGTTGCGATGTTGTTTGTGATTTTCGATATCGAGGTCGTGTTCATGTATCCATGGGCCGTCCAATTCCGCGATCTATCGGCTCAAGGTCCTACCGCCCTTGCGAGCATGGCAGGCTTCGCCGGAATTCTTGTTTTCGCCTACGTTTACGCGCTGAAAAAAGGTGCTTTGAACTGGAAGTCTTGAGCCGCGACCACTGAATCTAGATTTTCAAATTTCCGCCTTGGAAGTCTCGGAAAGCCGCCGGGGAAAATCCTCGGCTATTGGCATGGAAATTGGCTCGAACTCCGCTCACCTCCGCCAGAAAACCCCGGCGATCATGCCGACGAGGACGGCGACGCCGAGAAGCCACCAATACCATTTGATGCCGAGGGTGCGGTGTGAGAATTTGCCACCGAATTCGCGAGCGACGAATGCGTCGTAATCGAAATCGTCGTTGGGCAGGTCGAGGTCATCTGCGGACGGGTCTTGCTCCCAAGTTTTTTTTACGGGCTTAGCGGCTCTTTGCTCACAGCCGGGACATGGCTTGCCCACGCGGACTTCACGTGCGCAGAAAGGACAAATGTAGCTGAGAACTGCGGGCATAATGAGCTGCTTCGAATGAGCACGAGCTTCGAATGGCTGGCAAGTCGGAAGAATCGCTTGGCATTCCGGCCGCTGAGGTGGAAGTTCGGCGCGGCATGGGATTGAGTCTTTCAGAATTGCGCGACGGGTTGCCGGAGGGAGGGTTGTTTGGCGGCGGCGCGTGGCGCTGGTCGCCGGAGCCGCTGAAATTGAGCCCGGCGGAAGCGCGCCAGATCATGTCGCTCGGTCATCCGTTGGCGCGGTTCCAACAGGCGTGCGACGGGCTCTACCGGCGCAGCGCGGCGGGAAAACTGCCGGAGTGGCTGGCGGAGCTGTTGGACGAGGGGAAACCGGATTGGCTGGTCAAGCTCCAGCGCGAGCCATCGATCACGGAACGATTTCCACGAGTGATCCGACCGGATTTGATTTTGACGGAATCGGGATTTGCGATGACCGAGCTGGACAGCGTGCCGGGCGGGATCGGCGTGACGGCGTGGCTGTCGCGGGTTTATGCCAATGCCGGATTCGACGTGCTGGGCGGGCCAAACGGGATGCTCGCCGGCTTCCGCTCGCTGATGCCCTCGGGCGGGACGGTGCTCGTTTCCGAGGAGTCGCGCGACTACCGACCGGAAATGGAGTGGCTGACTCGTGAGCTGGGCGATGCGTGGAAGGTGGCGTCCGCCGAAGAATACGAGCCGAACGGGCAGGCGCTTTATCGGTTCTTCGAGCTCTTCGACTGGGAGTCGATTCCCGCCGTGAAGCAACTTGCCAAGCAGGCGGCTGCGGGAAAAATCGAAATTACGCCGCCTTTCAAGCCGCATCTGGAGGACAAGCTCTGGCTGGCCTTGCTGTGGTCGCCGGCCTTGAAAAAAGTCTGGACGCAGACGATGCGCGGCAGTCATTTGAAGCGCCTTCGTGAGCTGGTTCCCTTCGGCTGGGTGCTCGATCCGGCACCGCTGCCGCCGCACGCCGCCCTGCCGAGGATCCACGCGCATTCTTGGGAGGAAGTGGCGGATTTCAGCCAAAAGGACCGCCAGTTAGTACTCAAAATCAGTGGCTTTCACGAAACGGCTTGGGGTTCGCGCGGAGTGTTCATCGGTCACGATATGCCCTCGGCGGAATGGTCGGAGCGGCTCCACGCGGCGCTGGACGAGTCGGCGGAACAGCCGTGGATTTTGCAAGAGTTTCGCGAGGGCCGGCGAATTGAGCACCCGGTATTTCGGGACGACGGATCGGTCGAGATGATGCAGGGGAGGGTGCGGCTTTGCCCTTACTTTTTCACCGACGAGGCGGGAGAAACGAATTTTGGCGGCTGCCTGGCGACAATCGTCCCGGCAGACAAGAAGAAGATCCACGGCATGAGCGACGGGGCGCTGGTGCCCTGCGTGATCGGTTAGTTTTTATAAAGCGAAACGCAGAGGACCAGTGCCGCGGGTCGGTTGCACGAGGCCAAACCCGACCATCTCCCAACCCAGAACACCACTGTGAAAGCCACCATCACATTCCTCGCCCGCGCTGGCGCTATCGCCGCCCGCACGACTGAGCGCCGCCGAGAAACTCAAACCCAACATCATCCTCGTCATGCCCGACGATGTCGGTTTCGGCGACTATACATGCCTTAGCAATCCAATCGTGCGCACGCCACAAGTAGACGCTTTCAAAAAGCAGAGCGTGTTGTTAACTCAGTTTCATCTGAGCCCGACGTGCTCGCCGTGTCGCTCGGCGCTGATGAGCGGGCGACATGCGTTCAAGAACGGCGTCACGCACACCACAGTGGTCGCCAGTCTCCGCGCAGCCTATGACCAGTGGTGGACGGATGTGCAAGGCGATGCTGGTGAATGAGAACGTTATCGGGCCGAAGATAAATCCGATGAGGAACTTTACTGGAAACAGTTCGGTGGCGGCCCGGATGAAGCTTTCCTCCGGCGGATGGACCCCGACAACAACCCCGTTTCCAAGAGAAACAAACCGCAGCGGGCGAACAAGACGCCGAAGTAGGATCGCCGAGCGACCAACAACAAAGCCCTGCTTGAATCATCAATTCGACATCTTGGCCCCCCAATCAACGCAGAGGCGCATCCAAAAAAGAAGGCCCGGTGTTTCCACCGGGCCTCTTGAAAATTTCAGCGGCAGATCAAATAATGCCGGCCTTCTTAAGCGTCACGAAAGCACCATTCTTGTTAATGGTCTTTAGCGCGCGGCAGCTGAGCTTGATGCGGACAAACTTGCCGAGCTCAGGAACCCAAATGCGCTTGTTTTGAAGATTTGGGGAAATAGTGCGCTTCACCACCTTGGTGACGTGACGACCAATACCGCCTTTTTTCTTGGCCAAACCTGAACGGTGGATTTTGCCGCCGGAGCGGACGCGGGTTCCTCGAATACTGCAGATACGTGCCATAAAAAAATTGGTTGGAGTTGCGGGACGCGGAGAATGGCTATGAGGCCCGACCCGTCAAGACGAATTCTACCTATTTCCGCTTAAAGTTGCTTCAGCCGGTTTTCTCGCAGCAGATTCAGCCAGCGCTCGATGTCCTTGAAAATCACTTCCTTTTTCGCGTCATACATCAGCAAGTGATAAGCTTGCGGGTAGTTGTTGTAGATCTTCGGGGTGCCGGTGGGAATCCTCGCGACGAAGCCGCGGACGTCGGAATCGTTGTTGAAATAGTCCTTCCCTCCGTGCAGCACGAGGACCGGCGAGCGCAATGTGGACGCGCAGGCGTTCATGTTTTCAATTAGCCCGGCAAGCGCGCCGATCATCCGCAGCGTGTATTGCTCGACGCTGTAAGAGTTTTTCTTGCTCTGCTCGGTATGGGTGGAGGTTTGCGTCATTTGCACGTCCTGCCCGCCGGCGAGGGTTTCCAAGGAAATCCGGGCGAGCGGGAGAGTGGTCGCCGCGATTTGCACCAAGCCCGGCGTCCACGCGGGAATGTCGTCGCGGAAGCGGACGATTGGGGAGGACAGGATCAGGCCGTCGCAAGGTGGATCACCGACGGGTGACTCGCGCCAAGCATGCGCGGCGATGAGCGCGCCCATGCTTTCGCCAAACCACACGATTTTCGCATCCGGATGCTGCTCTTGGACCAGTTGGGTGAAGGCGAACAAATCGCGATACCAGTCCTTCGGATCCCCGATGTCGCCGCGCCGCTGATGAATCGGATCGCTGCCCTGGCCACGGACTTCATAGGCATAAAGCCCGGTCGCCGGTTGGTATCGGAGAAGATGCTTGCCGAGGTTCGCGTAGTCGATGGAGGCACCGCAGAAACCATGAATACCGATCAGCACCACATCCGGCTCGGAGGCTTCTAATATCCACTTGCGATAGCCGAATCGATCCGCCTTCGCATCGAGTGCGGATTTCATCCCCGGTGCTTTCTGGTGGTTCACCAGCGTGTATTGGGGAGCACACGAGCCTAGCAAAAGCACTGCCACACAGGCGACGAAGCTGCTGATCTTGAAAACGGGGAATCGTGGCACGCCGGCAATTTCGCAGAAATCACCGAAAGCGCAATGCCGCATGCCCGACGTAAAACACCGGGCTATCCAAATAAATTGAATTCCCATCAGCGAGGTTTCGTATATGCATGCGATCGGTCCAATGCTCTTTTTTTATGAAAAGCCACCTCCCCCTCATCGCCGCGATTCTATCTCTTCCGCTGACCGTTTTCGCCGCCCCGCGGTTGGTTGTTTCCACTCCGTCGCTGGTCCCAGAATCCCAAATCGACCTCGTGCTCGACTCGCCGGTCATCGCCATTTCCGAGCTTGGAAAAACCACTGACAACACTTGGCTCGACATCCAGCCCGCGCTGCCCGGCAAGCTGTTATGGAAAGCGCAGAACATCGCGGAATTCATCCCCGCGCAAGCTCCGGCGCTCGGTGCGACCTACACGTTTTCAATTCCAACAAACCACATCCATCTCGATCAATCCGCCGTCCCCGCCGGGAAATTTGCAACCCTCGCCAGCGAGCCGTTCCGCGTCATCACCGCGAATCCTCCTAACCGCTGGTCATCGGACTACTCGCCGTCCACCGGTGCGTGGCTGATCGTTTTCAATGACGACGTCGATCCCACAGCCGCCGCGGCGTTTGTTTCGTTCAGCTCGAACTCCGGCCAGCGCGTCGCCGCCCGCCTCGAAGCCGCCACCGCCAAGCGCGCCGGCTATTACGCGGACAACTACAAGCCATGGGCGGCGAGATTCCCTAACGCCACCACTCCTCAAATCACTGCCGAGAGCCCGGTGTCCAACATCATCGTCGCCACCCCCATCTCACCGCTTCCCGTCGGCAACGGCTGGCAAGTCTCCGTGCTCAAGGGACTACCCAATCTATCAGCCAACGCCCGCCTCACCGAAGACAGCGGCTATGAAATCGGCAAAATCGAACCGTTCAAGATCGCCGACATCAAACCGCGAGTCGCCGCCGACAAGCCCCGCCAAGTGATCATCCACCTCAACCAGCCCGCCCCGGAAACACTGCCCGCAGATTTCCTCGAGGCCTGCATCCAAATCTCCCCGCCGCCGGAAAATCTCCAGGCCGAGGCCGAGGGACGGGAAATCCGCCTCACCGCAAATTTTTCCGACAACGACACCTACACGGTCACCCTGAAGCCTCCATTCACCTCCAAAGGCGGCCTTCAACTCGCTGAAGCGTTGACCCGGAAAATCACCTTCGAGCACCTCAAGCCGCACATTGCCTTCCCCTCCGAAGACGTCGGCCAACTCGCTAACGGCAATCGCAAATACCGGATGCTCACCATCAATCTCGAAAGCGCCCGCGTCCGCGTCAAGCAACTTGCCGGCACCGATCTCATCCGCGCATTCCAAGGTTTCCGCCATTTTACCGGCAACGGACCTAACGAAGAATCGATCCGCCCCACCGCCCCGGTTCCCTATCCGTTAATCGTCGGCACCCCCGTCGCAGATTTGGAAATCCCCCTCGGCAATCCCATCGACACCACCAAAATCATCACCTTGGATTGGGATGAAGTTCTTCCCAAAGACACGCGCTACGGCGTGCTTTTCGTCGAGGCATCGGGAAAATGCCATGCGACCTGCGACACCGAGAACCGCCCGACCACGCAGGCCATCGTCCAACTCACCGACATCGGTCTCGCTTGGAAACTCACCGCACAGGAAGCGATGATCTACGCTTTTTCCTGCGACACCGGCGCGCCGCTTGCTGGCGTGAAACTCCAACTTTACGGCGAGGACGCCATCGCACTCCAGTCCGCCATCACCTACGCGTCCGGACTCGCCACGATTCCCCGCTCCGAAGCCGTCCGCCACCTCCACGCGTCGCTCGGCGCGGACAGCTACCTAACCGCGTTCGACTCCTCGCTAGAAACCGTCGGCCTCTGGCATTTCCCGGTCCGCTATTCGTGGAACAAACCCGCCGAAGCGCCGCGCAAGGCGTTCCTCTTCACCGACCGCTCGCTTTACCGCCCCGGCGAAACCGTCCGCATGAAAGGCATCGTCCGCACCCAGCGCGGCAACGCCATCGAGTCCGCGAAACCCGGCCCGGCGCGCATCGTCATCATCGATCCCGCCGAGAAGGAAATCCACACCTCACCCGTCACGATCTCGGAAAACGGCTCCTTTGATTTCACCTATTCACTGCCGGCCGGGAAAACCGGTAATCACATGATCCGCCTCGAATACCCCGAGGAACTCACCCAAGCTGCGGAGCTGGAGGACCAATGGGAAAAACAAGAATCCCTCCTCGCCAGCGCCCGCTTCGAGCTTCCGCTGCGCGTCGAGGAATTCCGCCGCAACGCCTTCGAGGTCGAGCAAACCATCGCCACACCCGGGTCCGGTGTTACTAACATTTCCGCGGATCTCACCGCGAAATATTACCAAGGCCAGCCCGTTGCCGCCGGCCAAGTGAAATATTTCAGCCGCGTCACCGCGAAAAACCCCTACCCCGAGCGCTTCCGGGATTTCCTCTTCGGGAACCACCGCACCAACGACTGGGCCTATTGGTATCACTATTTCGGCTATCGCGATGAGGAAGGCTCCGAAGCACAAATCTCCGATAACCAAGGCGAGACCCAGCTCTCCGCCGACGGCAAGGCCACTCTATCCGTCACCATCCCCCAGGCGGAATTCCCCACCTCCCGCGAAGTCGTCATTTCCTCCGAAGTCACCGATGCGAACAACCAAACCCTGACCTCCTCCGCCACCACCACGGTGCATCCCGCAGGCGTTTACGTCGGCGTTTCCAGAATCGACAGCCTCGTCCGCGCGGGCGACGCCGTGCCGCTGAAGATCGTCGCCACCGACCCTAACGGCGAGCCGTTTCCCGGAGCCGTGAAAGTCACCGCCACCCTCACCCGCGAGGTGAATTCCCCAGTGAAATCCCGCATGGATTCCGGCGCGACGACCACGCGAAACAACGTCGAAGAGGAACCGATCTCCACCACCGAACTCGCCCTCGACCCGGCCGCCTCCGCCGGACAAGGCACTGTTCTAACCGTCACGCCGAAATCCAACGGCCGCCACTTCCTCACCCTCCGCGGCACTGACCCGGACGGCCGCGCCTTCGCCACCGTCACCTATTTCCACGTCTATGGAACCAACGAATACCCATGGCTCTACGAAGACGGCTTGCGCGTCAAGATGGTCGCCGAGAAAAAATCCTACAAGCCCGGCGAGACTGCGCGGCTGCTCATCCTCACGCCCATCGAAGGCACCGCCCTCGTCACCGTGGAGCGCGAAAAAGTCCTCCGCACCTTCTCCGTCCAACTCAAGGCCGACAAGCCAGTCATCGAAGTTCCGCTCTCCGCCGATGACGCGCCTAACGCCTTTGTCTCCGTCCTCATCGTCAAAGGCGCGAAGGACTCGGCCCGCGAACTCAAGGAGCCCCAGCTCCGCCTCGGCTACTGCGAGCTCATCGTGGAGAACCTCCGCGACAAGCTCGCCGTGAACCTCGAAACGCCCGCGCCGTCCTACCGCCCCGGCGACAAAGTCACGCTAACAGGCAGCATCGTCCTCGCCGACGGCAAGCCCGCCGCAGGTGCCGAAGTAACCTTTTATGCCGAAGACGAGGGCACGCTCGCCGTCATGGGCTACGAGACACCCAAGCCCATGGACTACTTTTACAAGCCCCGCATCCTCGACGTGGAATCCGGCACTTCCTTCCAAACCTTCATCTCTGAAGATCCGGAAAAACAATCTTTCTCCAACAAAGGATTCTTCATCGGCGGCGGCGGCGACCTCGGCAAACTCGCCGATCTCCTGCGGAAAAATTTTGATCCCTGCGCCACTTGGGCACCCGCACTCGTCACCGATTCCGCCGGTAAATTTAGCCACAGCTTCAAGCTTCCCGACACGCTCACCCGCTACCGGCTCATCGCCATCGCCCATCAGAATACTGCTAGATTCGGGCATGCCGAGTCGTCCATCGTGGTGAAAAAAGATTTGATGCTGGAGCCGAAAACCCCTCGCTTCGCCAACCAGTCGGACACCTTCAACACCCAGGTCCTCGTCCAAAACGCCTCCACCTTCACCGGCACCTGGGAAATCAATTTCAGCACCGCCAGCGGCCCGGAAACTCCCTGCACCGTTGCCACCGGTTCCACCACCGAGCTAGTCACGCTCGCCCCCGGCGCTGCCACCACCGTCATCTTCCCCACCCGCGCCGAAAGCACCGGAGAAGCCGTCCTCACCTTTCAAGCCACCCCGGTTTCCTTCAGCGGCGGCGAACTAACACCCGTCCTGAAGCGTAATCTATCCGACGCCGTCGAAGCCCGCTTCCCGGTCCACTACCCGATGCCGCTCCTCCGCCAGATGAAACTCGTCAATCTCGACACACCCGGCGTGAAGCAGGATCTCTGCGGCCAACTCGACTCGAAATTGCTAGACGGCAGCGGCGAGATCGACCTCGAATTCTCCCGCTCCCCCCTGGTCGAGGCCGGCGGTTCCGTCGATTTCCTGCTCCACTATCCGTACGGCTGCCTCGAGCAATCCACCTCCTCGCTGATCCCGTGGCTCACCGTTGAGGAACTCAGCCCGGTCATCCCGAGCTTCGCGAAAATTCCGGAGAAAAAGGTCAAAGCCGCCATCCAAGCCGGAGCCGACCGCCTGCTCTCGATGCAACTCCCCGACGGCTCATTCAGCTACTGGCCCGGCAGCACCGATCCCGCGCCGTGGGCCACCGCCTACGCCGGCATGGGCCTGATGTTAGCCGCAGAAAAAGGCGCCAACGTCCCGGATTCCGCCATCGAGTCGCTCAAGAGAAACCTCATCGAAAGCCTGCGCGGCATCGCCAGCGAAAAATCCGCCCAAGCGCTCGAAACCCACGCCCGCGCCCTGCTCGTCCTCGCGCTCGGCGGATCGCCGCAGCCCGCCTATCGCAACTCGCTTGTCGATCGCATCGCCGAGCTAACACCCAGCGCCCGCTGCCTGCTCGCCACCGCCATCGCCGCCGAGAAAGAAGACAACCCAGCCAATCTCGCCATTGGGAAATCGATCCTCACCTCCAAAGTCGCCTTCAAGCTCAAGAACGACGATTGGATGCCTTGGTCCGCCAATGACGCCTACAACCTCATCGCCTGGCTCGCCATTGATCCCCAAGGACCTGAACCCACCAAGGCCCTCGACCGGATGCTTCAAGAGCGGAATCCCTACGGCCACTGGCGCACAACTTGGGTGAACGGCTGGAGCCTCCTCGCCATGGCCGCGTATGCCAAAAACCAAAATCTCAGCGACCAGCCCGCCACTCTAACGCTCGAAACCGCCACCGGCCCGGAAACAATTTCCCTCACTCAAGGCCAGCCCGCAGCCGCGCGTTCCTTCAAGCTCACGCCAGACCTTAAGCTCGCGCTCACCGCCGACCAAAGTGCCTTCGTCCGTCTGAAAATTGCTGCCAAACCACAAATCGCGCCGATCCAGCCGGTCGCGACTAACGGGCTTTCCATCGACCGCATCTATGAGCGCGTCAACGCCGACGGCTCCGCACAAATTCTGACAGAGCCGCAAGTCGGCGACCTGGTCCGCGTCTCGCTGCGCGTCACCCTGCCCAAGGACAACACGCGCTACCTCGTCATCGAGGACCCGCTGCCCGCCGTATTTGAAACGGTGAATACCGACTTCAAATCCCAGCGTGCCGCCGTCGGCATCCGCACCAGCGAGAGCGATTGGCAGGTGAGCCACTCGGAACTCCGCAGCGACCGCGCCTCGTTTTTCCTCGATGAAGTCTGGCGGAAAGGCACCTACACCCTCACCTACCTCGCCCGCTGCACCCTCGCCGGCCAAGCCACGGCACCGCCCGCCAAGGTCGAGTCGATGTATGACCCGGAGAACTTCGCACTCTCCGCGTCACGGGTTTTCATCGCGAAGTAGCCAGAATATTTTCTATCATCCATGTTCCCATCCGGAAAATCCATCCTCCGTCTTGCCATCTATGGCGCGGTCATCGCTTATCTTGTAGCAGATCTTTTCATCTTCAACGGGCCGCTCCGTAGAACCATTGAAAGGGCCAGTCCGCCCAAAGCGGAAATTCTCGCACGCGTCTCGGGCCACGCGATCACCCGCAGCCAGCTCAATCGCGCTGTTAGCGAGAAACTCTGGCTCGAAGGAAATCCCGCCGCCGATCCCGCCGCTATCCGCGCTGCCGCGCTGGATGAACTCATCGACCACGAATTGCTGCGCCTTCAAGTCAAGGAGCTCGACCCGGCAATCGCCGTGAGCGACGAGGAAATCAACGAGCGGCTGCGTCGCCTCGTTGGCCGGTTCGAGAGCAAGGGCGCGCTAGAAACCGCGATGAAATCCCAAGGCATCCCCACTGAGCGGGATCTCCGAGACCGCCTCACTGCTAGAATTCGCCAGGAAAAACTCATCGCCCTGCGCATCGGCCCGGCCATCCACGTCAGCGACGAGAAAGCGCGAAAATGGTTTGATGCCAACCCGCAATCCATCGCGCTGCCAGAGCGCATTGAAGCACAGCATATTTTTATTCCCACGCTCGACCACCCGCCGGCAGAGGCGAAGCAGAAGCTTGATGCCGCGCTCGTCGACCTCACCGAAAAGAAGAAGGACTTCGCCACCCTTGCCAGGGAAATCAGCGAAGACCCCGCCACCAAGGACGCAGGCGGGGCGCTCGGCTGGATGACTCGCGACCGGCTTCCCGCCGATTTCGCCGCGCCGGTTTTTTTGCTAGAAATCAACCAGCCCGCGCTCGTCCGCACCAAACTCGGCTGGCATCTCGTCGAAGTCACCGCTCGCAAAGCCGCCGAGCCACGCACTTTCGAACAAGCGAAACCCGAGATCCTCGCCGCCCTCGAAGCCATCAAGCGCCGCCAAGCGACTGCAGATTTCCGCAAGTCCCTCCGCCATGCGTCCGCCACCGAAATCGAGATTTTCTCAGATCACCTAACGCCCGCGTCCACGGTCGCGTCGGAAAGCGGGTCCGTGGATTGGCGCACGCTATTGATCGCAGCCGCCTTGATTCTTAGCCCGCTCTTCGCCGGGTGGGCGCTGGCGAGGCGGCAATCCAGAAGCTGACCTTGCGCGTTTGACATCCCGGCCCGGTTTTGGACACTCCGGCCATGTACGAAACCGCAGGCAAATTGAAATGGATCGGCACCACCCAGAGCTTCGCGAGCGGCTTCACCAAGCGCGAGTTCGTGGTCACCACCGCCGCCGACAAGTATCCGCAGGACCTGAAGTTCGAGGTGGTGAAGGACAAGTGCCCGCTGCTAGATCCGTTTGAGCTCGGCCAGGACGTGCAGGTCAGTTTCGACATCCGCGGTAACGAATATAACGGCAAGTATTTCGTCAATCTGGCGTGTTGGAAAATCCAAGCTGGCGGAGCACCGTCGGGTCCATCCGGTGGCGCACGGGAGCCGTCGCCCCGCCAGAACGCGGCCTCTGTCAGTGACGAGCCGTCCGCCGCCGATCTGCGCGGCAATGACGATTTCGACGACGACGAAAGTCCGTTCTGAACCTCGTCGGAGCGCGGAATTCATGACTCACCAAGCTGGCAGACCGAGCATTTCCGGCAAGGCTTCCCTAGGTCGCCAAGTTAGAATTTCGGGATCGCCGGAAGTAATCAGGACGGTGTGCTCAAAGTGGGCGGAAGGCTTGCGATCCTCGGTGATGACCGTCCAGCCGTCGTCAAGAATTCGAACGGTGGGGACGCCAGCGTTGACCATGGGCTCGATGGCCAGGGTCATGCCGGGCATGAGGGTGGGGGATTTGCCCTGCGGGCGGTAGTTAGGAACCTGTGGTTCCTCGTGCAGACGGCGGCCCACGCCATGGCCCACGAACTCGCGGACGATGGTGAAGCCGTGAGGTTTGGTGAATTCTTCGACCGACCCGCAAAGGTCGGCGAGTTTTCTGCCGGCGCGCGCGTGACGAATCGCTTCGAACAAGGATTGCTCGGTCACGGCGAGGAGCCGCTTCGTCTCTAGCGGAATATCGCCCGCCGCCACGGTGGTCGCGTTGTCGCCGATGAAGCCGCTTTTTATAATGCCGACATCGATCTTCACGATGTCGCCGGGCAAAATCTTGCGGATCCCGCCGATACCATGGACGACTTCTTCGTTGACGGAAATGCAGGTGTAACCGGGGAAGCCGCGGTAACCGAGAAAGGCGCTTTTGCAGTCGTGCTGGCGCATCATTTCCGCGGCTAACTGGTCGATCTCGCCAGTGGTGCGACCGGGCGCGACCTCCTTGGCGAGCGCCTGCAGGATAGTGGACGCGATGGCCCCGGCCTTGCGCATGAACTCGATTTCACGCGGCGACTTGATCGGGATACGGGTTCTGCGGGACACGATGTTAAAACAAAAAGTGAGAATTGAGGATTTCAAGCGGGACGGATCAGGAAAAATTGAAGCAGCCGGGCCGCTACTTCATCCTCGGGAGCCGTCGCATCACAAGAACAAAGAAGTCCTGCTTGACGATAGTGCGCGATCACCGGCTGGGTGAGATGCACAAACTCCGCGTGCCGGCTGCGGAAATTCTTCTCGCTGTCGTCCGCGCGCGGGCCTGCCGAACCGCCACAAACAGGACACTTGCCGTTATGAGTTAGTTGACCGCGCTGGCCGGACCAGCGGCATTCCGGGCACTCGATGCGGTTGTGGATGCGGTTCAGAAGTTGCTTGAACGGCACTTCTAACGAGAGCGCCGCGTCGAGTCTCAATCTGTGGCACGCCAGCCAGTCGTTGAGGAAAACCGCCTGTGGCAGGCTGCGGGGAAAGCCATCGAGCACCCATCCATCGGTTTGGCGTGAAAGCCAGTCGCCGAGGATGGGGCACATCAAGTCGTCCGGCAGATATTCACCGCGGGCGAGGATGGGCTCGGCTTGTTTTCCTAAGGCGGTTCCCATCTCCATTTGTTCCCGGAGCACTGCGCCGGTGCTGAGATATCCGAGACCGAGACTCGCCGCAAGCCGTCGTCCCTGGGTGCCTTTACCGGAAGCCGGAGGCCCTAGCAGGACAACGCGGAGCGGTTTGGCGGCGGGAGAGCTCAACGGGCGCTGTAAATATAGGCGGCGCTACCGATGACGATCAGGATTCCGATCACGGTCCAAAGATAGACAATCGCCGTACGGGGAGCCGCACCGCTGGTCTGGCTGAGACGATCATAACGGCCCTTGAGTTTTCCCTTACGGAGAAAGCCGTCATAATGCTTTTGCAAGAGCTGGGTTTCGACCTGGCGCATCACGTCCAGCACCACGCCGACCATGATTAACAGCGAGGTGCCGCCAAAAAACTGGAGGACGAGCGAGCCTGGAGGAAGGCCGACGGCTTTACCCGTTAGCACCGGCAGAACGAACAGCGCGACCATGAAAAACGCACCGGCGAAAGTGAGGCGCGTCATGGTGAAGTCGAGGAAATCGGCAGTCGGCTTGCCAGGACGAATGCCTGGAATATAACCACCGTTGCGCTTGAGGTCCTCAGCGATTTGCGAGGGCTGGAACATCATGGCCACCCAAAAATATGAGAAAAGGAAGATACCGATGCCGCCGAGAATGTAGAACCACATGCCACCTTGCGAGAGCTGGCCGTAGAGTTTCATCGCCCATGGTTGGCCGGTGACTCCGGGAATCCATTGCAGCATCAGCGGCGGCAGCGACAGCACTGCGGAGGCGAAGATGATCGGCATAACGCCGGCGTAATTGACCTTGAGCGGAAGATACTGGGTCTGGCCGCCGAATTGTTTGCGACCCACTACGCGCTTGGCGTATTGCACGGCGATCCGGCGCTGGGCCTGGGTGATCGCGATGGTCGCGGCGATGACGACTAGCAGAAGGCCGATCATGACCACCATCCACATCGCCTTGAAAGGCTCCACGGTTCCTTGGGAAGGAACGAAGTACTTCCATGCTTGGACCAGCGCGCCCGGCAGCGCGGAAATGATGTTGACCGTGATGATGATAGAAACGCCGTTGCCGATCCCTTTTTCGGTGATCTGGTCACCGATCCACATCAGGAGAACCGTGCCCGCCACGATAGTGACAACGGTGAGGGCCATCCAGGTATAGGACGGGTCGGGAACCAGGTTGCCGAACTTTTCGATCCCGCTCATGTAGGGGATGTTTCCGGGATTGGTCAGGGATTTCGCGACGAAGAAGCCTTGGACGATGGCAATGCCAATGGTGATATAACGGGTGTATTGCGTAATCTTCTGGCGGCCTCCATCCTCACGGGCGAGCCGCGAAAGCTTCGGCACGACCGCAGTCATCAACTGCACCATGATCGACGCGGAAATGTAGGGCATGATTCCCAGCGCCAAAATGCCGGCCTGTTGGAGGCCGCCACCGGAGAACACCGTGAGCAAGGCGGTAATACCACCGCCTGAAGCCGGATCCTGATTCTTCATGCTGTCCATCCACGCCTTGATGACGGTGGCATCGACACCTGGAAGCGTGATGTGGACACCCAGGCGGATGATGACGATCAGGGCGAGAGTGAAAAGAATCCGGTCCCGCAGTTCGGGAATTTTCCAAGTGTTGGTGAACGCTGAAATCATGGTTGAGTGGTGGGAAGAGTGAAGCTTGGGCTAACAAAACGATGAGGAAGCGCGGGATGCGCTTCCTCATCGGAAATCAGAGATCGAAGGAAGTGATCAAGCAGTGGGTTCGGTGACCGTGCCACCTGCTTTTTCGATCTTCTCACGAGCGGAAGCACTGGCATTGTTCACCACGAGGTGGAACGCCTTGGTAATTTCGCCCACGCCGAGAACCTTGATTTTGTCGTAGGTGCCGTTGACGAGGCCTTGCCCCTTGAGGGCGGCTTCGTCAATGGTGGCGCCTGCGTCGAACAGATCATCGAGTTCTCCGACGTTGAAAACGCAGAACTTGTAGCGGAAGTCGTAGTTGTTGAAACCGCGCTTTGGAAGACGACGGTGAAGTGGCATCTGGCCACCTTCGAAACCGACACGGGTGCCGCTTCCAGAGCGGGCCTTCTGGCCCTTGTTGCCTTTGCCGGAAGTCTTGCCGTGGCCGGAGCTTTCGCCGCAACCGAGACGCTTGTTCCGGTGCTTGGATCCCGGATTCGGGCTGAATGAATGAAGTTCCATGATATTAGAAGAGTTGTTGGATTAGAAGATCGGTCGGATCAGTCAAATTTCACTAATCTGACGGATGTTTCTTAGATGGCCTTTTCGCGCTTTTTCTTGCCGCGGCCACCGAGAACCTGGTCACGGGTACGGAGCTGTGAGAGCGCCTTGAGGGTGGCTTTCACCACGTTGGCGTGGTTGGAGGAACCCATCGATTTGGCGAGGATGTCGCGGATGCCGACGGCTTCGCAAACGGCGCGCACACCACCACCGGCGATGATGCCCGTTCCCGGAGAAGCTGGCTTGAGGAGAACCTTGCCACCGCCGAACTCGGCGTAGATTTCGTGAGGGATCGTGCCATCGACGATGCTCATGGTGACGAGCACCTTGCGGGCACTTTCACTGGCTTTCTTGATGGCGTCTGCCACTTCGTTTGCCTTGCCGTAGCCGAGACCGACCTTGCCGACCTTGTTACCGGTGACGACGAGCGCGGAGAAACTGAAGCGACGGCCGCCTTTGACGACCTTGGCGCATCGGTTGATGAAGACCACCTTTTCGGAAAGCTCGTTGCCTTCCGCATCGGTAGGAGCTGCGCGCTCTTCACGACGCGGGCCGCCGCGACCGCGACCGCCTTGGCCGCCGCCTTGATAGCCACCGCCACCACCACCGCCTTGGTAGCCGCCGCCTTGGCCGCGGTTGCCCTGATAGCCGGAGCCGGCAACCGGACCGAGAGGCAATGGTGCTGGAGTTGCTGTTGCCGGAGTTGCCGGCGTTTCGTTTTCTGGAATTGTTACCATGATGTGTGTCTGGTCAGAGCGTTAGAATTGGAGGCCGGCTTCACGCGCCGCGTCAGCGAGTGCTTTGACTTTACCGTGGTAGAGGTGACCGCCGCGGTCGAAGACGACGGCGCTGATGTTGAGGCCCTTGGCGCGCTCCGCGAGGAGTTGGCCGACTTTCTGCGAGCTCTCGACATTCGAGGAGGCCTTTTCGAAAGACTTGTCGAGCGTGGAGGCGGAGACCAAGGTCCGGCCGGCCGCGTCGTCGATGACTTGGGCGTAGATGTGTTGGTTCGAATAGTGAACGGCCAGACGTGGACGTTCGGCAGTGCCGGAAACTTTCCGACGAATGCGGTTGTGGATCCTGCGGCGGATCGACTTGCGATTGATAGTGCTCATGGTGCCGTAATTGTTTTGAGGTGGTGGCCGACGGAAATGGATTATTTGCCGACGCTTTTGCCTTCTTTGCGGCGAACTTTCTCACCGACGTAGCGAACGCCTTTGCCCTTGTAAGGCTCGGGGGGATAGAAGCTGCGGACTTCGGCAGCGAACTGACCGACGAGCTGCTTGTCGATGCCTTCGACCTTGATCTTCGTGTTCTCTACGACAGTGACGTTGAGGCCGGAAGGGATGGGATGAAGGAGCGGATGCGAACGACCTAACGAGAGGTCGAGTTCGGAGCCCTTGACTGCGGCGCGGAGACCGACGCCGATAATTTCAAGATCCTTCACGAAACCTTGCGACACGCCGACGATCATGTTTTGAACGAGGCTGCGGGCGGTGCCGTGGAGGGCTTTGTGCTGGCGAAGCTCGGTGGCGCGGGAGACGACAACGGTGCCGTCTTCGCTGGTGAGCGAGATGCCTTCCGGAAGCGGGAAGTCGAGTTTGCCCTTGGGGCCTTCGACGATCACCGTGCGGCCGTCAAGTTTGACGGCGACCTTTGCGGGGACAGAGATTGGTTTGAGTCCGACTCGTGACATGGTAGTGTTTTCCTTTGACGAGTTAGAGTTTACCAGACGTTGGCGAGGAGCTCGCCGCCGAGGTTTTGCTTTTTGGCGGAGCCGCCGGACATGACACCTTTCGAAGTGGAAAGGATCGAGATGCCGAGGCCGGACATGACGCGAGGAACTTCACCCGCGCCGATGTAGTGGCGGCGGCCGGGAGTGGAGACGCGCTTGAGGTCGGTGAGGACCGAGCGGCCATCGATGAACTTCGGCTTGGCCTTGAGCGTGGTGCGCTCGCCAGTGACGACTTCATAGTTCCAGAGGTAGCCTTCTTCCTGAAGAATGCGGGCGATGTCGGCCTTGATCTTGGAGTAAGGGGCGGAGAATTCCTCATTGCCAGCACGGGCGGCGTTTTTGAAACGCGTGAGGAAGTCGGAAATTGGATCGGTGAGAACTGCCATAATAGGATTCCTGTTAAAGTGTGGGTCCGGAGTTTAGTTGGCAGCGACGGCCTCAAGCTCGTTGGCCTTTTTCATGTCGCGGAAAGGCAGGCCAAGCTCCATGAGCAGGGCGCGGCCTTCGGCGTC
>JAYSYA010000300.1:0-23552 GCA_043716765.1 Akkermansiaceae bacterium | reverse complement strand
AACTGGTCCCCGCATTGCAGGTTTTGAAATCCCGGCACCTCGTCCTGCTAGCGAGCATGCGCGAGCGGGTGGTGGAGGATGCGATTTCCGATCCCGTCGAATCTTTTTCCTCGGCGCTGAAATTCTTAGCGGCGGATCGTTACGTGCAAGAGCGGCGGGAAATCCTCGCCAGCGTGGGGGCGGCGGGTGTTTTGACGCTTGATTCCACTGCGGGCGAGTTCGCGGTGGCGCTGGCAAACTGTTATTTCGACATTAAGGCGGCGGGGAGGATTTGATACGCGCGGTGGTTTATGCTCGGACGTTAACGCTAAAACAGCGGCCCGCTCGATGGAGAGCCGCTGGTTTTGATAGCACGGGCTTATGGCAGGTTGGTCGAGCCCATGAGGTAGCGGTCGCACTCGCGGGCGGCACCGCGGCCCTCGTTGATGGCCCAGACGACGAGTGACTGGCCGCGGCGGACGTCGCCAGCGGCGAAGACTCCGGGGACGCTGGTGGTGAAGGTGCCGTGCTCCGCTTTGACGTTCGAGCGGGCGTCGGTTTCGAGGGCAAATTGTTTCACCACTTCCTGCTCGGGGCCCATGAAGCCCATGGCGAGCAGGACGAGTTGCGCAGGGACGATGCGGACGCTGCCTTCTTTTTCCTGGGGAATGAAGCGACCTTGGTCGTTGAGCCACTCGATGTCACAGATTTCGAGACCGGATAGATTGCCGGCGTCGTCCTTGATGAAGCGCTTGGTTTGCACCAAATACTGGCGCGGGTCTTGACCTTGGATTGCCGCGGCTTCCTCTTGGCCGTAGTCCATTTTGTAAACCTTGGGCCACTCGGGCCACGGGTTGTTCGCGGCGCGCTTTTCCGGCGGCTGCGGCATGATTTCAAGCTGGATGACGCTGTTGCAACCGTGGCGCAGGCTGGTGCCCACGCAGTCGGTGCCGGTGTCGCCACCGCCGATGACGACGACGTCCTTGCCCTTGGCGTTGAGCACGGGGATGGTGCCGTCGAAGTGGTGGTCGAGCTGATAGCGGGTGTTGTCGGTGAGGAACTCCATCGCGAGATGGACTCCGTTGGCGTCGCGATTCTCGATCGGGAGGTCACGGCCGAGGGTGGCGCCGCAGCAGAGGACGATGGAGTCGAAGTCCTTGCGGAGCTTTTCGGCGGTCCACTCGCTGTCTATGCCGATGTTGATGCCGGTTTTGAATTCAATGCCTTCTTCCGCTAGCAGGTTGACGCGGCGCTGAACGACGAGCTCCTTGTCGAGCTTCATGTTAGGTATGCCATACATCAGCAAGCCGCCGATACGGTCCTCGCGCTCGAAGACGGTGACGCGGTGGCCGGCCTGGTTGAGTTGGTCGGCGCAGGCAAGTCCGGCGGGACCGGAGCCGATGATGGCGACTTTCTTGCCGGTGCAGATTTCAGGAATCCGCGGGATGACCCAGCCTTCCTCCCAGCCGCGGTCGATGATGGCGCACTCGTTGTTTTTGATGGTGACGGCCGGCTCGATGATGCTGAGCACGCAAGAACCTTCGCAAGGAGCGGGGCAGACGCGGCCGGTGAATTCCGGAAAATTGTTGGTTTTGTGAAGGCGCACCAGCGCTTCCTTCCAACGGCCGCGGTAGATGAGGTCGTTCCATTCCGGAATCAGGTTGTTGACCGGGCAACCGCTGGCCATGCCGGAAACCATGTGGCCGGTGTGGCAGAATGGCGTGCCACAGTCCATGCAGCGCGAGCCTTGGGCGCGTTGTTGTTTCTCGTCGGAATGAATCTTAAACTCGCGCCAGTTCTTGATGCGCTCGATCGGTGCGGCTTCCGCATCGGTCACGCGCGGCACTTCCATGAATCCTGTTGGCTTACCCATATGATTTGAAATCTGAAATTAGAGTTTGATGAAGACGTTTAGTTGCCGCCGACGCGGGCGAGGTCCTTGAGGTTTTCCTCGAAGGCAGCCATCGCGGCCTCGTCGCCGGTGAGGCCTTGTTCCTCGACTTTGCGGAACGCTTCGAGCATCCGCTCGTAGTCGCGGGGCAGGACTTTAAAGAACTTCGGCAGCTCGGCATCCCAGTTTTCCAACAGAAACTTGCCGCGCGGCGAGCCGGTGTAGCCGACGTGTCTTTCGATGGTGGATTTGACCAAAGCGATGTCCTTGTCGGCGCACTCGATGAGTCGATAGAGATTCACCATCTCGTGGTTGAGGCGCTTTTCGAACAGGCCGTCGATATCGTAAACGTAGGCGACGCCGCCGGACATGCCAGCCGCGAAATTGCGGCCGGTCTCTCCCAGCACGATCACTTGGCCGCCGGTCATGTATTCGCAGGCGTGGTCACCGACGCCTTCGACGACGGCGTGCGCGCCGGAGTTCCGGACGCAGAAGCGCTCGCCGCCGATGCCGTTGAAATAGGCCTCACCGCTGGTCGCGCCATAGAGGGCGACGTTGCCGATGATGATGTTTTCCTCCGGTTTGAAGCGGGAGCCTTGTGTCGGGTAGATGATAATCTTGGCTCCTGAGAGACCCTTGCCGACGTAGTCGTTGGCGTCGCCTTCGATGCGGAAGGTCATGCCTGGAGGCGTGAACGCGGCGAACGACTGGCCCGCGCTGCCGTTGAATTTGAGTTCGATGGTGTCCTCGGGAAGTCCCTTGCTGCCATACTTGCGCGAGATTTCGCTGCCGGTGATGGTGCCGACGACGCGGTTGACGTTGATGATTGGCAACTCCACGCGAACTTTTTCGCCGCGCTCGATGGCGGGCTTGCAAAGGGTGAGCAAGTGGGTGTTGTCGAGCGCGGTCTTGAGGCCGTGGTCCTGTTCGACTTGCTGATAGGCACCGACATTCTCGCCGACGTCCGGCTTATGAAAGATGCTGGTGAGGTCCACGCCTTTGGCTTTCCAGTGCTGGGTGGCTTCGTTGGTGTCGAGGCACTCCACGTGACCGACCATTTCGTTGATCGTGCGGAAGCCGAGCTCGGCCATGATCTCGCGGAATTCCATGGCGATGAAGGTCATGAAATTGACGACGTGCTCCGGCTTGCCTTCGAAGTTCTTGCGGAGCTCGGGGTCTTGGGTGGCGATGCCGACCGGGCAGGTGTTTTTCTGACAGACGCGCATCATCAGGCAGCCGACGGTGACGAGCGGCGCGGTGGCGAAGCCGTATTCCTCGGCACCGAGGAGCGTGGCGATGGCGACATCGCGACCGGTCTTGAGCTGGCCGTCCGTCTCAAGAACCACGCGGCTGCGGAGGTCGTTGAGGAGGAGAATCTGATTGGTTTCCGCGAGGCCGAGTTCCCATGGGGCACCAGCGTTGAAGATGGAGGACGATGGCGAGGCCCCGGTTCCGCCATCGTGGCCGGAGATGAGGATGACGTCGGCGTGGGCTTTGGCGACACCGGCGGCGATGGTTCCGACGCCGACTTCCGCCACAAGCTTCACGTTGATGCGGGCGCGCGGGTTGGCGTTTTTCAGGTCGTGGATCAGTTCCGATAGGTCTTCGATCGAGTAAATGTCGTGGTGCGGAGGCGGGGAGACGAGTCCCACGCCGGGAGTGGAGTAGCGGACCTTGGCGATCCATGGATAGACCTTGGAGCCTGGAAGCTCGCCGCCTTCACCGGGCTTTGCGCCTTGGGAAATCTTGATCTGGATTTCGTCGGCGTTGACCAGATATTCGCCGGTGACGCCGAAGCGGCCGGAGGCGACCTGTTTGATGGCGGAGCGCTTGCTGTCGCCGTTAGCCATGGGGACGAAACGGGACGGATCTTCGCCGCCTTCGCCGGTGTTCGACTTGCCGCCGATGCGGTTCATCGCGATGGCGAGGGTTTCGTGGGCTTCCTGCGAGATCGAACCGTAGGACATCGCGCCGGTTTTGAAGCGCTTTGTGATTTGCTCGATGGTTTCGACTTCCTCGATCGGCACCGGAGTGCGGTTGCTGCGGAATTTCATCAGGCCGCGCAGGGTCGAGAGGTTCTCGCTCTGGTCGTTGACCTTTTTGGCGTATTGCTTGAAGACCTCGTAGCTGCCGGTGCGGGTGGCCTTTTGCAGCAGGTGGATGGTTTCCGGATTGAAGAGGTGGAACTCACCGTCCTTGCGCCACTGATAGACGCCGCCGGTGTCGAGTGCGGCTTCCTCGGCTTCGATGTGGCGGTCCGGGAAGGCCTCGCGATGGCGGATGAGCGCTTCCTCGGCGACCTGGTCGATGTCCGAGCCTTCGCAACGGCTGGAAGTGCCGCAGAAGAACTTGTTTACCAAGTCGGTGGCAAGACCGATGGTTTCGAAAATCTGCGCGCCGCGGTAGGAGGCGACGGTAGAGATTCCCATCTTGGCCATGGTTTTCACCACGCCCTTGATCGAGCCTTTGAGGAAATTGTAAGAAGCCTTTTCCAGCGTGATGTCGATCATGTCGTCCGCGATCATCTTGTGGATGGACTCGAACGCCATGTAGGGGTTGATCGCGTCCGCGCCGTAACCGATGAGCGTGGAGAAATGGTGGACCTCGCGGGCCTCGCCGGTTTCGAGGATGATAGAAACGAGCGTGCGAGTGCCTTTACGGACCAGATAGTGGTGGATGCCGCCCATAAGAAGCAGCGTTGGAATCGCTGCGTGGCCTTGATCGATTTTTCTATCGGAAAGAATCAGCAGGTTGAAACCCTCGGCGATGGCGTTGTCCGCGGCGGCGCAGAGTTTGTCGAACGCGGCTTCGAGCCCTTCGCCGCCCTGGTTGGCGGGGAACAGCGCGTCGATGGTGGTGGCCTTGAAGCCGTTGAGATCGATCTCCCTGAGCCGGGCGAGCGCTTCGTTATCGATGAGCGGGCTGTCGAGACGGATCATGCGGCAGCTCTTCGGTCCGGGGGCGAGCAGGTTGCCCTCGGAGCCGAGGAAGGTTTCCGTGGAGGTGACGAGCTCCTCGCGGATGCAGTCGAGCGCCGGGTTGGTGACCTGGGCGAAGATCTGTTTGAAATATTGATAGAGGTGCTTCGGCTTGCTGGAGAGTACGGCGAGCGGGGTGTCGTTGCCCATCGATGAGATCGGCTGGACCCCGGTGGAAGCCGTTGGTCCGAGCAGCATGCGGAGGTCCTCGTAGGTATAGCCGAACGCGAGCTGGCGCTCGAGGATGCGCTTTTCCTCGATGGTTTTCGGGGATTTGGCGGCTGGCAGGTCCTTGAGCGTGATGCGGTTGTCGGCGAGCCACTGGCGGTAGGGCTTGGCCGAGTAGACGCGCTGTTTGATTTCCTCGTCGGGGACGATTCGGCCTTCCTTCATGTCCACGAGGAACATCTTGCCGGGGCGCAGGCGGCCTTTTTCGACGATGGTCATGGGGTCGAGATCGGGCACGACGCCGACTTCCGAAGCCATGATGACGAGGTCGTCGTCGGTGACATAATAGCGGCTCGGACGGAGGCCGTTGCGGTCGAGTACGGCGCCGATTTGCTGGCCGTCGGAAAAGGTGATGGAAGCCGGGCCGTCCCATGGCTCCATCATGCAGGCGTGGAATTCGTAGAACGCCTTTTTGTCCTCATCCATCATGGTGTGGCGTTCCCATGGCTCGGGAATCATCATCATCATGGCGTGAACCAAGTCGTAGCCGCCGTAGTGCATGAATTCTAACGCGTTGTCGAAGCGCGCGGAGTCGGAGCCGTCTTCGTTGATGACCGGGAAAATATTTTCGATTTCCGTGCCGAAAAGGTCCGACTGGCAGAGCGCCTGACGGGCCTTCATGAAATTCGCGTTGCCCATGACCGTGTTGATTTCGCCGTTGTGGGCGATGAATCGGTTAGGGTGCGCGCGCGACCAGCTGGGGAAGGTGTTCGTCGAGAAACGGGTGTGCATCAGCGCCAGCGCCGATTCGTAATCCGGGTCGAGAAGATCCGGGAAATAGGTGGAAAGCTGGCAGGGCGTGAGCATGCCCTTGTAAACCATAGTGCGGGCGGAGAGGCCGGTGACGTAGTGATAGTCCGCGCCGGGGAAGGAGTTGCTCTTGTTGCCGTGGACGTCGCGGAATTGGTTAGGAACCTCGTTGTTACGGATCCATGCGCCCACCCGCTTGCGGATGACGTAGAGCTTGCGCTCGAAGGCCATCGGATCGGTGATGTCGGCGCTTTTGCCGATGAAGATCTGTTTGATGACTGGCTCGTAGCGGCCGGAGGTTTTGCCGAGAATCTCGCTTCTGACCGGCACGGTGCGCCAGCCGAGGAACTTCTGGCCTTCCTCGCGGACGACGAGTTCGAAGACCTGCATGGCGACCTCGCGAACCGACGCTTCCGGCGAGAAAAACGCACAACCCGAGCCGTAGTCGCCCTCGGGCGGCAGTTCGACGCCTTTTTTCGCCATTTCGCGACGCAGGAATTTATCCGGCATCTGGGTGAAAATGCCAGCGCCGTCGCCGGTCGCCGGGTCTGAGCCGCTCGCGCCGCGGTGGTCCATTTGTTCATTCATCGTGAGGGTTTTCACGATGATGTCATGCGACCGCTTGCCTTTGAGATGGGCGATGAAGCCGACGCCGCAGGCATCTTTCTCACGTGACGGATGCCAGAGGCCTTGAGGTTCAGGCCAACCAAATGGGGATTTCTGCGATGAGGGCATGGAATTTAGTATGGAAATGAGTCGAAATTAGGTGCGGCGGATCACCGCGCAAGGCGGGGAAGCTGGAAAATAAGCGGACGGATCGCCCCGGAATTGCCATGGAAAGCCTGATAAATCAGGGATTTCCGATGACAGCGGAAGAAACGGGCGGAAATCTGCTTTCCGCCGGGAGGGGTGTCAAGGCCGGGGGTGTCGTCTTCCGGCCCGATTTTCCGAAATTGAATGCCGCTCCGGCGATTCTTGCCGTAAATCCAATCTGGTTCTTATTTCAACGTCGCCCCGGTCGCGGGCGTGGCTGCGGCGTCTCGCCGCAGTCCGTCTCCGGAGCGTCTCGCTCCGAGTCTTCTTCTAAAACGGCGGGCTCCCCACCAACTCCTCGATTTCTTTCTCCGCCTCACGGGCCTCCACTTTCAATCCCGCTATCTCCCGCTCCACCTCCTCCCGCTGCGCCGCTGCGATCCGGTCGATGACACCATCCTCCTGCTCCGTCTCCCAGAAAATCTCCATCTCCGCGCTTGCCCGCACCTCGTCCAGCGTCTCGATCATTTCCAAGATCCTCGTCTGAAGGTGCTCGTAGAGCGACCGCAGTTCCATCAGCCCGTGCTCCGGGTCGAGGGAAACGCTGGCCCAGCCCTGCTGCCGGATGAACGCCTGCGGGTCTTTGGCGATGAGTTCCAGCAATTCGATGTTCCCCGGTCTTTCGCCCCGTTGATCGCTTGAGTCAGAAGTTCGTAGGTCTTGCGCTTCTCCGGGTCCTGCCCGTGGAGATCCGGATGAAACATCCGCACCAGCTTCTTCCAAAGCTGCTTGAGCCGCGCCGTCTCCTCCGCGTTGAGTTCCCGCTTCCCCTCCAGCGCCGATGCCGTGGAATCGTATTCACGATCCTTCTCCGCCGCATCGCTTTGATAGTCTCCCGCCGTCGCTTCCGCAGATTCCTCGCCCTCCGCCAGCAAGCGGTCGATGAACGCCTTGCGAAATTGCACCAACAGCCGCAAACGATCGCGCTCCTGATAAAACGGCCGCAACGCCGCGATGAGTTTGGAACGAATGGACTTGCCAAGCGAAAGCCTCGAGGGAAACCACCCGTCGCCCGCGTATCCCACGATACGCGAAACCTCACGCGAAACCTCACGCGAAACCTGCCCGATAAAAAAACTTAATTCCATTTGTGACTTTTTAGTGGATTCCCACGGAGCTACACAACGGGTGATCGGCTGCTGTGCAGCATTAAACGAACTAACACAATACAGTATGAATAATCAAAATGCCATTATCAAGCAAGAGTATGGAGTCGTCTCTTTTAATACCTTGGCCCGGTTCGAAAACCCAAACATGGGCTTATCCGACGATGAAATATTCGAGCGAATGCTGCCCATCTACTTGAACATGGGCAGCGATAGGCCAAAACTTCAACCACTCGAAAGCACAGCCGGCTGGCCCAAGGTCACGAAGGCAATCAAGCGAGGTGTGACTTTTGTGATTGAAGCGAAGTCTTCGACCGAAACTCTTTTTCTACGCTTTGATCCAAAAAAACTATCTAAAAGCTATTTCACTATCACTCGCGACAAGCCCAAGGAGGTCTATGAAGGATCGATAGAAAAGCTTATGTCATAGACATCCTTTGGGAGTGATTCTCGGCTTTGCATGCTCATGGACTTCTCAACCAGATTCTGCCTTATGGGCCGGGATTATCGACGCCCGAATCATAGATTCGTTTGGAAAGTTGGATTGAAGGATTATGACATCGTCGAAGACCAGTCGGACGACTAACCACTATACCGCTCCGGGCAATTCACTATCGACAGATGCGTTCGGGATAGGGCCACCCGGCCCGTAGGCCTGACGACGCTTGGATATCCCTGTATCGAAGTGGTTTGTAATTTTATGGTGTGATATCAACGTGAAATTGTGTTCGCCACCCTGATCTTCCATGGCGGGCATAGGACCACCCGTGCCGTCCATCACTGCAGGAATTTGCTTTTTGCGGAAGTTCCTGAAGCAGCCGTTGGGCCGAACCAGAGGGCGGAAAAGGAGAGGGTTACATTGATTTGATAGCTGATATAAAGGTGATAAATAGGACTACAACAATCACCCAACCCCACCAAGGCATGCCTTCGCTGACGGATGGACATTGTTTTGCAATCCGGCGGTCAAGCTCACGTAAACGAGCGCGTTTTTGTTTTGAGGTCTCTTTCATCGACTGACCTATTACTCGGTGAATTCTTCACGTGCCCCGCATCAGATTCACGCCCCACCAGATCAGCGCAATCGTCGCGGCGACCAGTGCGAGGAACAACAGGATGCCGCGGCCTTGCTCGTGCCGGATGTTGCGGTCCTGCTGGCGGGTCACCAGTTCCTCGTGTGCTTTTCGTTTGCCGATGGACTGGACCAGCTCTGAGGGCGGCAGGGTTCTGGTGGCGTCGTCCATTTCGGTGACGATCTCCCTGCGGTTTTTTTCAACCTGGTCCAGACGCTTGCGCAGTTGCCGTTCCTCCTGTTCAAGCAGGACAAATTCATCTTGGGCGAGCGGTTGGGCTTTCATGGAATGGGGTAGGGTTGCGCAATTCAACATTTCTTGTTCAAGGCTCCTGATTCTTGATCGGCGGGTGATGTGAGGGTGAAGCCCATGGGAAGAGGGATAGATTGACGATTTCCGATGGATGATTTTGGATTTTTGATTGGGAAGAGGGGGAGAACGTCGAACATTGAACGGCCAACATCGAACGTCGAAGGGAAGAGGGATGGAGTTAGAGTTATCGAGTTTACATCGAAGGGGTTTCGCATTTCAACATTTCCGGTGATTGCGATGGGTCTACAGCTCCAGTTTGGCGAGCAATTCATCGACGGTGAGTTTGTAGTGAGCGGCCACGGGTTTCAAGACGCCGCCGAGCAGCGTGCCGGTTTTCAGCGGGCGATGATTCGGGATCGTGACATGGTGCGTCCCGTCCAGCGTGGTAGTCAGTCGAATGTGCGAGCCGTCCTGTCGCACCGACTCGTAGCCGAACACACGCGGGGCGCGGATGAGTTGGGACGCGGTGATATCGCGGGGGACTTTCATACTGCCAGTGCCTCGTCGCGGACGAAGTGCGGGCGGATGATCTTCGGCATTGGGCCGGGCGCTCCGTCGCCAAAATGACAGCGCACGGCGTCGCGGGCCATTTCCCGGAGTTCTTCGACGGTATCGCCTTGGGTGGCGATGGCATGACCGAGGGCGGTCGCGACAAAGCCGCCGTCCAACTCATCCTCCCGCACTTCAAAGATGATTTCGTTCATGAGTGGAAAATAAGGGGTATCCGGTAAGTTGCCAAGGATCGATGTCTGTTAAGTGGGAAGGATTTGAACCGCAAAGGCGCGAAGGTCGCAAAGGGACGCGGAGCCGGGACGATGGGGGTTTGAGGATTGGATGTAGCGAAACGATGTCGATTGGATTGAGTCCTGGGCGCAGCGTGTTATTCCGGCTGTTTCGTCAAATCCTTGAGGATCTTCTTTGCGAGGATTTCGTTGATTTCGCGGTGGCGGGGGACCGGCTGGGATCTGCCGGTTTCCGGGTTGTGATAGATGTCGTGGCAGGAACCATGCCGCAATAACTGGCAGCCAGCTTTTTCCAGTTGGGTCAGGAGCTCCCGCCTTTTTTTTCACGCGATTTCGAGCTCCTCCTCTTTCCGGATACCGGGGATGTCACCATTAGCAAAGAGTTCGAAGAGATCGCGGAGCTGAATTTTGAGATCGTCCAAATCCTCGCCCTGGGTCCAGTGATCCGGGTAGTCATTCAGATAGCCGAGATACTTGCCATCGGACTCGCGCCAGTAGGTGACTTTCGCTTTTATGGTGGGAAAATACAGCGGCGTGTGGGCTGAGCCAAGCCGGAAATCTTAAGGCATTCGCGTCGCTGGAGTCGGTAGCCGCGTGCGTCAGTCCCGGCAAAAAGGATTGGCGCGGACGGCGGACGCTTTGATCCTCGGGTGATGTGAGGGTGAAGCCCATGGAAAGCGGGATGGATTAACGATTCCCGATTGGTGATTTTGGATTTTTGACTGGGAAGAGGAGGTCGCATCGAACGCCCAAATGGGATGGATTTGAACCGCAAAGGCGCGAAGGTCGCAAAGGGACGCGGAGCCGGGACAATGGGGTTTTGAGGACGGGATGAAGCGAAACGCGGAGTTGCGGAGGGCGCTGAGGAAGACGCGGAGAATCGGTTGGATCGGTCCCGACTAACAAGTGTTGGGATTTGATTTTATGGAGGTGGTTAGGAAATGATCGCCAAGCCTGCGGCTGCGGCCATGCGTGACTGCCGCAGGTTGAAGGTGCAAAACTCCGTCGCGCCAAGTTCCAAGGCCAAAGCCACATGCAGGGTGTCTAACGAGCGGCATAGCGTTGGGACGCCGTGAGCGGCGGAAAGCGCTTCCGCAGTAGCGAGGACATCAGGGCCAGGAAACCGTCACCCGCACATGCCCGCCGGTGGTGAGGTCGGCTTCCACTTGGGCGATCAATGCGTCGCACTCGGTTTGTGTCACTTCGCCCACTCATGGGAGGAAATTAATCCGCAGCGAAGGGGCGATCAAGAACAGTTCCGGATCGCCCAGCCGATGTCGCAGGGGATTTATGGCGATACTTTTTACCGCCCGGCCCGATGCCGAAGTTCATCCGCCCCAATTCGCCCCGTGACGAGGCGATGATGCGCGGCAGTATAGGCGGTCCATTTCTTCGGGGTGGTGATTTCGCCTTGGCCTTCCCAGCCGACGCCGGAAAACCAGCGGATGTGGCCATCGGCATCCGTGCGGGCGAGGCAGAGCGCCTGGGCTTGGCCGGCGCGGCGTCGGTGTGGTTGATCATTTTAACGACCCGCGACGGATCGATGACGACGCCGGTGCCGAGGCTGAGGCCGTCGAATTTCTCCCAAAGAAGCATCGCGCCCACTCGAAAAATTTCGGGTCGCCGGTGATCTGTGAGGGGGGCGCCCACACGGGCGGCGACATGAAGAGCGCGTCGCACCAGCCCTAGGTGAAGATCCCGCCGGAAACGGATTTCGGGGTTTCCTTGGCGAGCGCGCCGATGACTTTGTCGAAGTGCGCGACGCTCGGCTGCGTTTTCGCCGGATTTTTGTCCAAGTGGTACATTTCCAGCCATGCTTGAAGCATCGCGTGGTCGTCCGCGTGAGTCACTCGGGGGCCTGGACCGTAGGAAAGTTGCTTGCCGAACAAGTCGAGCGCTTCCAGATATTTCGCCTCGCCGGAGACCTGATGGAGCGCCGAAAGGCCGAGGAAGAACGGTGCCTGCGTCCAGTCGTGGATTTTGTGCTGGGAAGGATTCGCAATCTGCCAATCCGCCACGCGCTTCATGTCTTGGAGGATCGCGCTCGGCTTCGGATCGGCGGCGAGCGGAGAAACCATGGCCAGCGCGAGAAGCAGAGAATTACCGAAAATGGTGCGGTGAGGAATGCGGATGGGGCGTTACATGAGATTTCCCAAGGGTTAGACAAACGTAAAAACTGAGTTTCCGATTGCCACGGGGCGAGTCCAATGAAGAATGGCGACTCGCCTCGGCAAAGGAAAAAACCGGAGCACCAAATCATATGGAAACACGACTGATGCCATCCCCCCGCGAAGCAGCGATCCTCGATACTGATGAGACGCGCGCGACCTTTCTGCTCGAAGATCTTTTTCTTCCCGGCCAAGTTTGCCTCGTTTACACCGATCTCGACCGCGCCATCGTGGGCAGCGCGATCCCGACAGACGCGCCCCTATCACTCGGCAACGACGACGCTCTCAAGGCCGACTTCTTCTGCCAACGCCGCGAGCTCGGCATCCTCAACATCGGCGAAGCCGGCAGCGTGACCGTCGATGGCACGGTGTATGAAATCGCCAAACACGACTGCCTTTACATCGGCCGCGGCAGCCGCGAAGTGAGTTTCGCCAGCGCCTCCGCCGAGACGCCCGCCGCGTTTTACTTGGTCAGCTATCCGGCCCACGCCGCGCACCCGACGACCAAGGCGACCCGCGCCGATGCGAACCGCGTCGAGCTGGGCACCAAGGACGAGTGCAACGAGCGGACAATCTTCCAGTATGTGCATGAAAACGGCATCAAGAGCTGCCAGCTCGTGCTCGGCTTCACCGAATTCCAGCCAGGCAGCATCTGGAACACCATGCCCTGCCACACCCACGACCGGCGCAGCGAAGTCTATTGTTATTTCGACGTCCCGGCCGCGCACCGCGTGCTTCACATGATGGGCGAGCCGCAGGAAACCCGCCCGATGTGGGTCGCCGACCGCCAGGCCGTGCTCTCGCCGCCGTGGTCGATCCACTGCGGCTGCGGCACCGCCAGTTATCGTTTCTGTTGGGCCATGGGTGGTGAAAACCAAGCCTTCACCGACATGGACCGCGTCGAAATTTCCGAGCTTCGCTAAGAAACCAGAGGCAAGAATCCAGAAATAAGACCTCTTGTCTTGATTCTTGATTCTTGATTCTTACGTCTCAAAAATTCATGAATCCATTCGATCTCAGCGGAAAAACCGCCCTCGTCACTGGCTGCAAGCGCGGCATCGGGTTTGCCATGGCGGAGGGCCTTGCGGAAGCGGGCGCCAACATCATCGGCGTCAGCGCCAGCCTTGAAACATCAGGCAGCGCGATTGAAAAAGCCGTGACCGCCCTCGGCCGGACCTTCACCGCCTATCAGTGCGATTTCTCGGACCGCGCGGCCGTCAAAGCCTTCGCCGCGCAAGTCATGGCGGAGCACGGCGTGCCAGACATCCTCGTCAACAACGCCGGCACCATCAAGCGCGCGCCCGCCGCCCAGCACTCCGACGAATATTGGTTCGAAGTCATCGACGTGAACCTCAACGCCCAGTTTCTTCTCAGCCGCGACATCGGTGCGAAGATGATCGAGCGCGGCAGCGGGAAAATCATCTTTACCGCCTCGCTTCTAACGTTCCAAGGCGGCGTCACCGTTCCCGGCTACGCGGCTTCCAAGGGCGGCATCGGCCAGCTTACCAAGGCGCTGTCTAACGAGTGGGCTGGAAAAGGCGTGAACGTCAACGCCATCGCCCCCGGTTATATTGCCACCGACAACACCGAAGCGCTCCGCGAAGATCCGGTCCGCAGCCAGCAAATTCTCGCCCGCATCCCGGCCGGCCGCTGGGGCGAAGCCGCGGATTTCAAAGGTCCGGTCGTTTTTCTCGCCAGCGAAGCTTCACGCTACGTTCATGGCGAGATCCTTGTCGTCGACGGCGGCTGGATGGGCCGGTGAGACAGGTAGAACGCGCGGGTTAGAGTTTGAGAAACGCGTCTGCGTCCAGGAAGTCCTGGCCGTAGATCAGGTGGTCGAGCAAGGGCACGCCGGTGAGGTCCTCGACCACGCCTTTGTTAGTGATCATGGCGGTGTCCATTTCGTCTTCAAGCTGGTTGAGGACGATGCCAGCACACACGAGTCCCTTGGCGCGGATGGCGTGGACGGTGAGTAAAATGTGATTGAGCGCGCCGAGCTTGTTGCCGGCGACCACGATGACGGGCAGTTGCAACTCGGCGGCGAGGTCGGACACGCGGTAGTTGGGCGCGAGCGGGACTTCCCAGCCGCCGGCACCTTCGACGATGACTTGCGCGTGTCTCGCGGCAAGGTGGTGAAACCCGGCGATCAGTTCGGCGGGATTCACCGTGCGGTTTTCCAACATGCCCGCGACATACGGCGCGACCGGGGTGTTGAGATAGACCGGGTTGATTTCATCCAAGGGGAGGCCGCCCGACGCGGCGGATAGAATAACGGCGTCTTCGCGATCGCCGCAGGCGACGGGCTTGTAGCCGACGGCGTCGCGGCCCTTGTTCCGCAGGGTCTCTAGGATCAGGCGGGTGACGTAGGTTTTGCCGACTCCGGTGTCGGTGCCTGTGATGAAGAAGCTCATGGCAGAGGGTTGGCGGGCGGGGAAGCGCGGGTCAAGGCGGGCGAATGACAAATTTCCCTTTCCCGGCGGAAATCCCCGTTCATGCTCGCCCCACATGACAGCAGATTTTCTGGTGATCGGCGCCGGTATTGCCGGGCTTTCCTTTGCGCTGCGGGCGGCGCGACACGGATCGGTGATCGTGGTGACGAAAGGAGAGGCCTATGAGTCGAACACCGCGTGGGCGCAGGGAGGGATTGCTTCTGTGCTGCCCGAGGGCTTGCGCGATGCCGGGGATTCGGAGGAATTTCACATCGCCGACACGCTCGATGCGGGGGCCGGTCTCTGCAAGGAAGCCGGAGTGCGGACGATCATCCATGAAGGTGCCGCGGCGATCGAGGATCTAGTGAATTACGGCGTTTCATTTGACCGGGAAAATTCCCATTTTTTGCTCGGCAGGGAAGGCGGCCATTCGCACCGGCGGATTTTGCATGCCCGCGACACGACCGGCCGCGAGGTCGCGCGAGCGCTTATCGAGACGGCGCGCAAGACGCCAAACCTGACTCTGCTAGAAGATCATTTCGCCATCGACCTGATCACCTCCGCCAAGCTCGGCGGGGTAGTGGACGACCGGGTGCTAGGCGCTTACGTGCTCGAAACGAAGACCAGCGAGGTGAAGGTTTTCCGCTCCGACCGGGTGATTCTAGCAGCGGGTGGTTGCGGCAAGGTCTATCTTTACACGACCAATCCGGACTCGGCGACCGGCGACGGCGTGGCGCTCGGCTGGCGGGCGGGTGCCTCGGTCGCGAACATGGAATTCATCCAGTTTCATCCGACCTGTTTCTACAACCCCGGCGCGACGGGTCCTGAAGCGCGCTCGTTCCTCGTCAGCGAGGCGGTGCGCGGCGAAGGCGGAATTTTGATTAACGCGAAGGGCGAGGATTTCACCAAAAAAATCGATCCGCGCGGCTCACTGGCACCGCGCGACATCGTGGCCCGGGCGATCGACCGGGAAATCAAGCGCACCGGCGCACCCTGCGTCTATCTGGACGTCACCCACAAACCGAAGGGTTTCATGAAGGAGCGGTTTCCGTATATCTATCAAACGCTCTTGAAATTCGGCCTCGACTGCGAGACCCAGCCGATCCCGGTGGTCCCGGCAGCCCATTACCAATGCGGCGGCGTGTTGTCCGACGTGAACGGCAAGACGTCCATTCGCGGGTTGTTTGCGGTGGGCGAGGTCGGCTGCACCGGGCTGCACGGCGCGAACCGCTTGGCGTCCAACTCGCTGTTGGAAGGTAACGTCGTTGCCCGCCGGGCCTTGGAGGAAATAATGCGGCTCTATCCGCCCGGCAAGGCCGCCACGGAGCCGCCCAAAATTCCCGAGTGGGAGCACGGCGACACCGCGGAGCCGGACGAACTGGTGGTGATCTATCACAACTGGGACGAGATCCGGCGGTTGATGTGGGACTACGTTTCCATCGTCCGCACCGACAACCGCCTGCGCCGGGCCACCGCGCGGTTGATAAATTTGAAGAAAGAGGTCCGCGAGTTTTACTGGGGCCACCGCGTCAACGCGGACATCCTGGAGCTACGGAATCTCGTCACGGTGGCGGGCTTGATCGTCGAGTGCGCCACGCGCCGCAAGGAGTCGCGCGGGCTGCATTACACGCTGGATCACCCGGGATCTGACGAGAGGCTCTGCACGGATACCGTCCTGCGGAAATTCTAACGAGGGTCATCAGGGCGGCACGTGTTCCTGTATGAAAGCGCGTGCTGCGGATTTCGCAGCACGCGCCCTTTTTGGAGTCAGCCGGGTTCAGTTGGTTTGCCTGCCACAAGGTCATCGCAGCTGAAGCGGCATCGACTCAGATTTTTCGCGGACAGGCTTCGCCCGGAATGAAATTAACGGTCACTTGTTCTCCGCATCGATTTTGGCCTTGGCTGCGGCCGCATCGGCATCCGCGGCTTTCTTGTCCGCGTCAAGCTGTGCCTGGGTGGTCTTCGTGTTCGCCTCGATGAGTGCCTTGTTGATCGTCGCATCCATCTCGGTTTGCTTGATCGCTTGCTTGGCGTTGGCGTCCACCTCGTCCTTGCGGTCGTCGATGGCTTCACGGGTGGCTTCCCGCTTTTCTTCGACCGCTTCTTTCTGCTTGTCACAACTTACGGAGACAAGTGCGGCGATTGCAAGAACGGCGAGTTGGGCGGATTTCATAGTTTTGATGTTGTGTGTTGATTACCGAAGGCGAGTTGTGGATGAGATACATCGCCAACGGCGATCTGCAAAATACGTCCTGCCTGCGAATCCACCTATAGGGTATAACCCTACATCGGATGAGACACGCCCTGCCGCCGAGCGGATGAGCAAGGCTTCAAGCCCCGGTCAGCGCCTCGCGGCCGATACCGCGGAGTTCGAAAATTTTGACGAGCGTTTCCTCGATCAGGTTGTTAGGGCATGACGCGCCGGCGGTGATGCCCACGGTGACCGGGCGGTCGTCGGAAAACAACCGCGAGTAGTCGGAGGTGCGTTCCTCGCGGTGGTGCAGGTCGTAATGGACGATTTCCTCAAGCGACCTGATGCAGGAGGCGCTGCGGATGAAAAAGGTCGGCAGCTCGGGCTCGGCGATTTCGACGAGGTGGGCGGTGTTCGAACTGTTATAGCCGCCGACCACCAGCAGCAGGTCCATCGGCTTGCGGAGCATTTCGAAAAGTGCGTCCTGCCGCTCCTGAGTCGCGCCGCAAATGGTGTCGAACATTTGGAATCCGGTGTCGTCGCCATCGCGGTCGATGACGGCCTTGCGGAGCCGGCGCTGGATCTCCTCGGTTTCGCTCTTGAGCATGGTGGTCTGGTTGGCCACGCCGATCTGCCGCAGGTGGATTTCCGGATCAAAGCCTGCGGAGTGTTCACCCTGGAAACGCGCCATGAACGCCGTCTTGTCGCCGCCGTTGCGGATGAATTCGCAAACGTAATCGACGTCGCCCAGAGTCAGGACAATCAGGTAGTTCCCACCGCCGTTTTCGCCGAGCGCGCGCGAGGCGGTGGCGCGGGTTTCTTCGTGGTTGGACTTGCCGTGAATGATCGAGGTGAAGCCGTCCTTGGCGTAGCCGCGCACCCGCCGCCAGACTTTCATCACGTCGCCACAGGTCGTATCGACCACGTAGCAACCGCGCTCCTCGACTTTGTTCATGAAGAGGGTGGGGGCGCCGAAGGCCGGGACGATCACCACGTCGTCTTCGGTGAGATCGTCATAGCTGGCGTCCATTTCCTGCCACGGCAGCGAGACGATGTCCATCTCACGGAGGTGGCGGTTGACGTCTGGATTGTGGATGATTTCACCAATCAGGAAAATCCGGTTCTCCGGGAAAACCCGGCGCGACGCGTAGGCGAGATCGATCGCCCGCTCGACGCCATAACAGAAGCCGAACTGCTCGGCGAGCAGCACCGTGGTGTTGCCGACGGTGATTTTCCCGCCGCGGTCGCGGAGCTTCTCGACGATCGACGAATGGAAATGGATGGCCACCTCGGCGGAGACCCGTTCCATGACGTCCGGGCGGCGCACGTTGACCCTGGGTCTTTTTGTTTCGTTCGGCGATTCGCTCATCTGCCGGGGATATAAGCGCGAAACCGGACGCGACCAACTCATTTTCCCGCAATCCCGCTGGCGGACTTCATGGACGATTCCGACATTTCACGGCGTGAGGGGTTGCGTTTCACTCGATTGCGCTAAATTGCCCCGATGGCGCATTGTTCCTTTTCGTTTTTGCTGCTTCCGGTGCTGTGTCTTGCCGGCCTTGTTTCTGGGTGTGGCAGCCCGCTCGGGTCGCCCGTCCGCTGGCAGACCACTTCGGTCAAAAACGACCACACGGTCACCCGCAATCTGGTTTACACCCCGGAGCACTGGCCCGAGCCGGTGATGGGGGATTTCTATCGCCCGCACGGCACGACGCCCGCGCCCGCAGTGCTGCTCATCCACGGCGGGGGCTGGTCCGGCGAGGATGGCCGCTGGCAGATGAGCCCGATCGCAGCGAGGCTGGCGCGACGTGGTTACGCGGTGCTCAACGTCACTTACCGGCTCGCCCCCCGCTGGATCTATCCGGCGCCGGTCGAGGACTTGCAGGAGGCGGTGAAATGGATGCGGGCGAACTCGGTGGCGCGGGGGATCGACCCGGACCGGATCGCCGCTTTCGGTTATTCTGCCGGGGGCTACCTGGCGGCGCTGACAGGCTTGATCGAGGGGTCCAGGGATTCGGATCTTCGCGCCATCGTCAGCGGTGGCGCGCCAAGCGACCTGACGCTCTATCCCGGCGGGGATCTGGTCCCGCAGTTTCTGGGCGGGACCCAGCAGGAAACTCCCGGGCGTTTCCGCGAAGCCTCGCCGGTGAATTATGTCACCCCGGACAGCCCGCCGATGTTCATCTATCAAAGCACCGGGGACCAACTGGTGCAGCCAGAGCACGCGCTGGCAATGATCGCCGCGCTCGAGCGCAACGGGGTGGCGCATGAGACATTCTGGATCCATCGCCGCGACCATATCGCCGCTTTTCTGCTGCCGGGTGGCTCGGTGGACGCGGCGATCCGTTTCCTGGATCGCGAGCTGCGCTAGAGCATGGTGGCACCTTCGCGCATGATCGGCTCGTTTGCCCGCCCGTCTCAGGGGTAAGTACTAATCCGCTTTCCGCCGATTCCGTCTTCAAGACCACAGCCGCCTCCGTTTCAGGGAACGACGTGAACCTCATCGTCGCCACGGTTTCTGGAGAAATCTATCAGCTTGAATCCAGCACCACGCTCGCCCCGCTTTCATGGAGCGCCGCCGGTGCCGCCGTCACCGCCAGCGGTCCGTCCACGGCTTTCAGCCACACCGCCCGGGCGGGGGACTTGCGGCGGTTCTACCGGGTGCGCGTGGTAAATCCCTGATAGCGGGTTTCTCGTTTCCCATTTCCTCCGGGCTTGCCCTGTGGATTTTCCCCGCCATGCTTCGCCGTCTTGTGAGTTCCATACCGGTCGAGCCATCTTTGGAAGCCTTCGCTGAGCTGGCGAAGCGGGGCAATGTCGTGCCCGTTTACACTCAGCTTGCCGCCGACTTCGAGACCCCGTTGTCCGCCTACCTCAAGTTGCGGGATGACAAACATTCGTTTCTCCTGGAGAGCGCGGAAAGCACCGAGAAGGGCGGCCGATGGTCCATCGTCGGTAGCGGTCCGCGGCTGGTTTTCGAGGCGCGGGACAAGGAAATCACCATTCGCGAGGGTTCGAAAACGCGGGTTTACACCGCTGAGGACGATGTTCTGGCCGCATTGGAGCGTGAAATGGCACCTTACCTGCCAGTCACCCACGGTGCGCTGCCGCAATTTTCCGGCGGGATGGTCGGTTACCTTTCTTACGACGCGGTGCGGCAGTTCGAGCCAACGCTAGGTCCGCCGCCACCGGATGTGCTCGGGATTCCCGACGCGATGTTCATGCTGGCGGACACCTTGCTCGTCTTCGATCACCGCTTGCGCCGTCTTCAGGTGATCGCGAACGCGTTCATCGACGAGTTTACCACGCCGAAAGAAGCCTACGACGCCGCTCGCGGCCGGATCGCGGCGATGGTGGAAATCCTCAACCGCCCGCTGCATGTAGAGGCGCTCAACGGACTGGTGAAAGTCGAGCCGGTCGATGCGCGAAGCAACACGACGCAGGAGGAGTTCGAAACGATGGTCCGCGAGGGCAAGGAGTTCATCGCCGCCGGAGATATTTTCCAATTCGTCCCGAGCCAGCGCTTCGAAACCGACTTTGACCGCCCCGCAGTGGATCTCTATCGGGCGTTGCGGCTGGTGAATCCGTCCCCCTATATGTTCATTCTGGAGCTGGGCGATTTCGCGCTGGTCGGCAGTTCGCCGGAAGTCCACGTGCGCTCGATCCAAGGTCGCATCGACATCCGGCCCATCGCCGGCACCCGCTGGAGGGGGAAGACCCCGGAGGAGGACGACGCGCTCGCCTCCGATCTCCTAGCAGACCCGAAGGAACGCGCCGAGCACTTGATGTTAGTCGATCTCGCCAGAAACGACGTGGGCCGCATCGCCAAGCATGGCAAGGTCAGCGTGGATGATTTCATGATCGTCGAGCGCTACAGCCATGTCATGCACATCGTCTCAAACGTCTCCGGCGAGCTCGATCCGTCGCACAGCGCTTACGACGTGCTGAGAGCGACATTTCCGGCGGGCACCGTCAGCGGCGCGCCCAAGATCCGGGCGATGCAGATCATCAACTCGCTGGAGAAAAACAAACGCTGCGCGTATGCCGGTGCGGTCGGTTATTTCGGTTTCGACGGCTCGCATGATTCGTGCATCACGCTCCGCACTTGTCTTCTTAAAAGCGGCAAAGCCTACGTCCAGGCCGGCGCGGGAGTCGTCGCTGACTCGAATCCCACCTACGAATACGAGGAAACCGTCAACAAAGCGAAGGGCATGCTCCGCGCCATCGCCCTCGCCAAGACGATGGGTGTCTGATCTCTAATCTGAAATTTCAAATTTCAAATCCACTGCCATGCTCCTCATTCTCGATAACTACGATTCCTTCACCTACAACCTCGTCCAATACTTCGGCGAGCTCGGCGCGGAGATGAAGATTTTCCGCAACGACGTGATCACGGTGGAGGATGTGAAGGCGCTCAAGCCAGAGCGCATCTGCATTTCGCCTGGTCCCTGCACACCCACGGAAGCGGGGATTTCCTGCGAGCTGATCAAAGAGTTAGGCGCGACGATTCCAATCCTTGGCGTCTGCCTTGGTCACCAATCCATCGGCCAGGTTTACGGTGGCGACGTCGTCCGCGCCGACCGCTTGATGCACGGCAAAACCTCGCCGATCCATCATTCCGGCAACAGCGTCTTCGGTGGCATGCCGAGTCCGTTCGAGGCCACCCGCTATCACTCGCTGATCGTGAAACGCGAGACATTACCCAATTGTCTCGAAGTCACCGCGTGGACCGAAGAAGGCGAGATCATGGGCCTCCAGCACAAGGAGCACCCTGTCCACGGCGTTCAGTTCCACCCCGAGTCGATCCTCACGCAGGACGGCAAGCGGCTGTTGGAAAATTTCTTGAAGCTGTGACCGCGTCTTCGCCGGGTTGCGGGAAAATGACCTTTACAGACTGGATCTTTACCCTGCCTAACGGTCCGCGACATTCCCTACATCGGTTTCTTCAAGTGCGCGGACGAGCGGCTCAATCAAATCTGGGAGACCGGAGCCTACACCGTGCACCTCAACATGCAGGAATTCCTGTGGGATGGCATCAAGCGCGACCGCCTCGTCTGGCTCGGCGACATGCATCCGGAGGTCAGCGTGATCAACAGCGTCTCGGCCACAATGAAGTGGTGCCTGATAGTCTCGACATGACCCGCGACGTCACTCCGGTGACCGGGTGGATGAACGGCATCAGCTCCTACTCGATGTGGTGGATCCTGATTCATGAGGATAAATACCAGCATCACGGAAACCTCGACTACCTGTAAGCGTCCCAAAATCCACCCCCTACCAATCCACCACTAACGGTGCATCCTCTTCCGGATGTCCAAAGCTCGCTCTGCTTCAAGCCGGTTTATTCCGACGCTTTCACTGACCCCTGCCATTTTGTTAATCCGTGAGCAATGACCCCATTCACAAAAGCAGTGGTATTTGAGAGTGCGAACGGGAACATGGGTTACAAACTGACCGACAACATCGGTTACACTTTCTTGTTTGTTAGGGGGCGTCTTGCCGCCCGGCAAGCGCCATCTTGATTCGTTAGGGCCGGGCCGCAGGCCCGGCGTTCGGAAAGCCGCCTTGCGATTGGCATTGTCGGGGGCGCGGCGGTCCGTGAGAGTCGCCCGTCATCCGCAGGATACGGCTCTGCTGGAGAGCAACCGGAGCGGCGGATTTCGCCAACGGGGCTTCCTGCCTCAGGGCCGCGGCGACAGGTCAGCCCTGCCGCCGCGGCCCGGGTGGCATGGCATCCGCCCAAGCCGGGTGCGTTCGCGGGCTATCGTTGGCGAGAGGAGATGTTTCCATCGCTGGTCTACCGCGCGGCTTTCGCACAATCTACCACATCTACCCCATCTACCCATCTACCCATCTACCAATCTACCCATCTACCCATCTACCCATCAGAAAACACCCATCCGAGGTGGTGCACTTTGAAGTGATCAGTGACAGCCCCCCACGGCACGAACTTCTCATATACCAGAGTCAAATGGCTCGCTGCGGAACCAAGCAAGGCCCCGTTACGCTCAAGGCCGCTTTCCCGAGAGGTGTTCCAAAATCGCCACCGGAGAAAAACCTTCCCAGCCCCACGCACCGCCATCTTCTTTGTCCCCCAGACAGCAAAACAAGCCCTAGTCGTGCTTGGCCAATGCCTCCGCCACCGTGAGCCCCGGAAGCGCCGGAACTGGAATCTGCGGAACCGCCGGTGCCACTTCAACAACAGTCCCCGGCAAGGGAACCGCAGGTTCCCGCGCAGTCGTAAGCGCTAAAGGCCCCAGTTCACGGATTTTCCGCCTCGCCTCCTTCAAATCCTTCGTGCCGAGGCTCTGCCTATTCAATTTGCTTTGCGACGCGAAACGAAATCCAAATTCCCGTTTTCATGCCGCCCAATGTTTTTTTCGATGATCTTCACCCCAAGCTTTTCCTTTCTTTCGGCGAAAGAAAAAAAGAAAAACTATCCAAAATGAGACCAACATAGATACTGCTTGCGGCAACACCTAACAGTAAAAATGATGCAACTCATTAATAATGAGGGTACACCCGAAGGGACTCGAACCCCTAACCTTCTGATTCGTAGTCAGACGCTCTATCCAATTGAGCTACGGGTGCCTTGCGACAGGCGCGGGGCGGAAAGAGGCCCCTTTTTCCAGCGCGTGTCAAGAATTTCGGCACGAATATTGACGCAGGGTCCTTTCCTGCGACGAAGGCGAAGGTGCTTTTCGAGTATTTGGTGCCCGCCGCCGTTGCGGGCGGACCGCCTCAATACTGTCATTTTAGCTTGAATATCATCCGGGGTTATGTATTTTCGGATGCCGCGCTCTATCCCCAAAGATGGGAAATCGAGATCACCATCAAGGAGGGGAAAACGATCCTGCGCAAAGGCCGGATCACGTTGCGAAGCAAGATTCC
>JAYSYA010000299.1:0-23633 GCA_043716765.1 Akkermansiaceae bacterium | reverse complement strand
ATCAAGCCGCGTGGGCGGACGGTGACGGAAAGCTTTGGCGGTGGCGGCGAGGATTTTGAGTTTGCGGTGAGGATCCAAAAAGCGATCAGGCCATCTCGAGTTTTGGAGCAGGGAGGATTTCTCTTTTGATCTGAGGCCCTTTGTCGGCGACCGCCTTGCTCAGATCATATTCCGCCTGGAGGCGGATCAAAAGCGCTGCGGAAATGCCAAGATAGCGCTCGAACCGCAGGGCGGTATCGGCGGAGACGCCTTTTCTCCCGGCGAAAATATCGCTGAGGCGGCTGCGCGGGATTGCCATATCCCTGGCTGCCTTGGCGGCTGGAATGGAGCGCGCTTCCAATTCATCGTGGAGCAGGCCGGCGGCGGGGTTGGTGCGGAGTTTCATGGAATCAGTGGGAGTCTTCGATTTTAACGAGGGAAACATCGGTGAGCTCTTGATTGGCCCATGCGAAAGTGATGCGCCATTTCGAGGCGCGGGCATTGGCGTCGATGGAATATTTCTTGGTGCCGTGCAGCTTGTGGTAATGAAGCGAATGAAGGGTTAGGAGAACTTTTTCAGAGGAATGATGAAGGATCACGAGGCGTTCCTGGGCTTTGTCGAGACGGATGTCGCCCAAATGTCTGGCTTCCTTCTGCGTCAGGTCTTCGCCGAGAAAAATCTTCTCCGTGAGTGGGTCGGCGAAGCTTTTGATCATCGCGTAAAATTGTAACCCAAAAAGAGAACATGACAAGAGCAATGGAGATTCTGATGGCTGGGTGAGTTCCGCCGAGGACTGCTGCAAAAACCAGACCTTCTCAGACGGGATGAGTCCCGCGCTCCAATTTGACAAATGCCACCCACTTTTCCTTCGTAGGCCCATAGCCGATGGTTTGCTCGCGGAGGCTGAGCTTGCGGAGCTTGGCGCTGAAGCGGTCCGCCTGAACTTGTGCCAACTGACGCCGGAGGTGGATTGCCCACCATCGGACCAACCGGGGTGCGTCCTCCGGACCGTTTTCACTTGGGCGCAAATGCGCCTTTTGGATTGGGACGCGCTGGCGGCAAGGATTCGGAGTCTGCGGTGAAAAGCTATTCGATTATTTCGGATATTGCGTATATTGCATTGACGCCTGCGAGGCAATTGCCCTCTCATTCAGAGCGACCTGGAACACGATCCCTATGAAACTCACCCAAAACCGACTCGATCCGAGCGAACTCACTCCTGAGGATTTCAAGGAGGTTGATCGCCTTTTGGCGGAGGTCTTCGGACAACGCCGCCCCGCTTTGGTCAGCGCGAGTGGAGAACAGTTGGAACTGCCACAGCCCGTGTTTGACCTTTTGATCCATGTGCTTCGCTCGATCCGGGAGCGCCGGGCCATCGTCATGATGCCGGAGGATGAGGCATTTACGACGCAAGCGGCGGCGGATTATTTGGGCATGTCGCGGCCGTTTCTCGTCGGGCTGCTCGAAAAGGGTGAGATTCCATTTCACTACGTGGGTAGTCACCGGCGGGTTCTGTTTCGTGAGTTGATGAATTACGAGAACAAGAGAGACGCCGCACGCCGTGACGGCATGAGCAGCCTCTTCCAGAAAGTCCAAGCTGCCGGACTCGACGACGCAAGCTACACGGGTGAATGAAAGGCGCGAATTACAGAGTCGTGCTCGACGCTTGTGTGCTGGCTAACCATGGCATCTGCGACCTGTTTCTGCGCCTTGCCGAGCGGCCGCGTCTCTATTCGCCGATCTGGTCCAGTGGGATCCTGGATGAAACGACCCGGACTCACGTCACCAAGTTGAACTGGCCGCAGGATTTAGCTGATCACTGGCGAAAGGAGGTCCAAAGGCACTTTTCCGAAGCTCTGGTAGAGGATGCATCCTGCCTGGAACCCGTCCTGATCAACGACGTCAAGGATCGCCATGTCCTGGCGACGGCCATTCGTTCCGGCGCATCGACCATCGTGACGTTCAACCTTCGTGACTTCAGTGCGACGGCCCTCGCCCCATGGGAGATTCAAGCGGTCCATCCAGCCGACTATTTGATCACCTTATACACCATCGCGCCGGACGTGGTGGTGGCCAAACTGGGCGACATGGCACGTGCACGAAATCTGGAACCCAGACTCTATCTGGAAAAGCTCGGCCGCAGTGTTCCGGCGTTTGCCACGCATGTTGCGGAAGTGCTCGGATGGTCACTTGATTGCGGCAACGGCAATGCAGCGTGAATTTGGCAACAAGCTGATAGGTTTCCTGGAAACACTTCATTGACTGGCGGGATGAATCCCGCGCTCCAATTTGACAAATGCCACCCACTTTTCCTTCGAAGGACCATAGCCGATGGTTTCCTCGCGGAGGCTGAGCTTGCGGAGCTTGGCGCTGAAGCGGTCCATCTTCGGGCGGTCCGGGTGGTCCTTGGCGAGGAAGCGTTCATTGAAAAACAGGAGCTGGTGCTCCGGTCCGGTGGTGTGGTCGATGACGGTGACGAAGAGTCGCTTGAGGTCGATCTTGATGCGGGTGAGCAGCTCGGGGAGTGGGGTGGTATCGAAGTCGCGGTAGTAGTGGAAGGTGAGTTTGCGGGAGTGGAGGTGGATCTTGATGAGGTCGGCTTCGCGGGGATTGCCGTAGAGGCGGGCGGCGCACTCGACATAGACTCGTAGAATGACCGGGAGTTCGTCGAGGAGGCTGGGGTGGATGGTAAAGTGTCCCTCCCTCGGATCGAGAAAGCCGAAGTCGAGCTGGGCGGCGGCGATTTCCAGTTCGTCCGAATCACCGGCGGCGAACATGAGTTCGCGGGCTTTCTCCTCGGCATTGATGTAGCTGCCGAAGAACGCACGCAGATCGCGCTGGAGGCGGAGCGAGAGCTGGTTGAACGGGATCTTGCGGCGGAGTTGGGCGGCGGCGACGAAGACCAACAGATCCTCCTTCCGCCGCTGGCGGGCGGCGACAAAGGTCGGCTCACCGAAACGGTCGATGAATAGCTGGAGCGCCCGCGGCAGTGAGCCACAGGACTGGCGGGCTTCCGCGAGGCGGTCGAACTCTTCCTCTCGCGGGATGCGGCCTAACACGAGCACGGATTCCCAAAAGGCATCGAGCAGTTCGCGGTGGGTGTCGTAGGGATCGCGCTTGGCCCGCAGTGCCTTGAGGATTCCAAGTCGGCGCGAGAGTGATTCCCAGTCGATGAACCGGCGGGCGCGGGAGGCAAGGAAGTCGTGGAGGTCGGCGGTGTCGCGAAAGACCAGGTAGATGCCAAGACCGACCGGCACGGCTTCGGTGTGCAGGGTGTCTTCGAGCAGCGCCTGGATGTCGGCAGGTTCAAAAAACTTTTGGAACGTGTCGCGGCGGGTGATCACGCCGTCGCCGAATGTTAGGACGTCATCGTAGGCTTCTTGCCCGGCGATGAGAGTGGAAACGAGCAGGGCGCGGCGGGTATTGTGCCAGGCATCAACTAATGCATCCACCCGTTCCGCGGGATCTTCGATCACGTTGAGGACAAAGCCGAGGTTGACGACGTCGGCGGATTGTTTGGGCTTGTCCGGCGCATGAACCGGATCCCAGCCGTTGGATTCGTGGCCCAGCTTTCGGATCGCCTCAACGTCACCACCGTGACCGCAGCCGTAGTCGAAGAAGGACTCACCGCGTCGGAGTTGGCCGAGTTCTAGCAGCGTCTTCACCGGCTTGGAAATCTCACGGCGGACGAGGGCGGTCTTGTGACGGTGGATCTTCTTTTTCGGAGCAACCTGGGGCACGGAAGTCCCCTGCCCTGTTTCAATAAGGCGATGGCCTTTGAAGCCAAGGGCTTTCCCGGCGAGGGCGCGTTCCCAGTTGAGCCGAAAGCCGATCCGCGAGGTGTCTTCCAATAGCCCGGCGGATTCTTCCTGCCGGGTAAGCCTCGCGAATTTGTCATGAAGCGGATGCTCGGGCGGCAGGAACGTTTCCTTGCGGTGGAGGATCGGCGGATTGGCTCGGGTGCGGTAGTCGTCGCGGCGAATTTTGCCGGTGACGAGATCGACGATGACCGACTCCTTCAATGCGGGATGCGGGTCTTTTTCGAAATCCGGATAGGCGAGGAACGAGATCCTCGGCGAGGCGGTGTGGAATTTCAGGAGGTTGAACTCCGAGTCGATTTCCATGCGCTTCCGAAGGTCGCCCACCGTGATCCGGAGCAATGAAGGGATGCGTGAATTGTCGCCCGGATCGATCAAATAGATGGCACCGGGAAGACGCTTGCCAAAGGGCAACGCGTCCAAGGCTTGGCGGTATTCAGTGGATGTCAAACAGGCTCCTTTCGTGAGAGGGCTGAGAAACGACTCAATCAGCGGACGAATTTGACGCCCGATTGTAGCCAACCAACAGCACCGGTGATGGTGCCTTCAATTTCGAGAACGCGAACAAAATGGAATACGGTGCGCATTTTCACCGTGCGGTCCTTTGGATCGGTGAAGAGCTCCCTAGCGAATCCTCGGATGAATCCAGAGAGGAATGAAGGGGCATTTGTTTCACGGTGCAGATGAATCTCACCCCCTCTGAGTTGTTCGGCTCGGGCTGTGGAAGCGTAGCGTCGTTTTTATTGCGAAGATGAATCGTTGGCATGATTGCAAGATAATGGGTGTGGCGTGCCGGGACCATGCCGCTCCTCAGTCTTCCGGTGGCTCCGAGTTGTAAGGCAGCTTGTAGTGGAGGAAGACGTCCCGGGTCCGGTTGTATATCTCCATCTCGCTCATCCCGGCGCGTTCCATCATCATGTTGAGCGGCACGAAGTTTTTCTTGATGAAATTGATCAGGTCCATTGGGTCGTATTGGACGGCGGCGTTGGGCTCGCCGAGGCGCTTGTAGCCGCTGAGGTTGGGCAGCAGGCAGAGGGTCATCATCGTGAGCGTCTCGGTGGTGAGGTCGCAGAAGAAAAACCAGTAGGGCCAGACGCGGTGGAGGTGCTGATAGAACTTGCGCACCTCTGGGATCGAGTAGAGTTCCTGCGGGTCGTCGTCCCAGCCTTCGACGAGGAACTGGAATTTTCCCATCAGGCTCGCGAGTTCCGGGCCTTCCGGCAGGGCGTCGCTGCCGAACTGTTTGAGAAAGTGCGCGGTCTTGCAGTGGCGGACTTGCGGCTCGCTGAAGATGACCATGACGGCGTCGTGTTCGTCGATCATGGTCAGTTCATGGTGGGATCGAAACCCCGGTTGACGATTTGCATACCGAGACCCAGCAGGGTGGACCTCGCTTGGGCTGCCTCGCGGACGCTGGGTTTGTTCTTTGGCATAAGGCCGGAAAAGCGGCCCACCGATTCGCCGAAGTGCATCGGGCCGGGGTCGCCGAAGCCCGTGAACGCACCGTTGGCATCGCGGAGGATCGGGAGCATGACGGTGGCGTTGCGGGAATGGTCCTCCAGCATCAGCACCACCACTTCCTTGCGGTCGGGGGATTGGGACGGTGGTGTCTCGGTGTCGAGGTGGCCCCTAGCATCCGGCAGTCTTGCCCATGCCTCCACCACCATGACGAGCGACCTGGCGGCTTGGGCGATAGCGAACAGGCGGGTGACATCCGCGAAACGATCTTTGGCGGCGTCGTCCGCCAACTCGCTAGGCATGCAGAAGACGTATTTCTCGTCGGTGTCGGCGATCACAGTCGGCGGCACGGAGCCGGTGGTCCGCATCATGTGCAGCGCGTAGTCCGTCGCCTGCCGGGCGAGCGGCTCAAAGTCCTGCGGATTTTCCTGCGTGCGGTTTCTCTTCACACCGGTGAGCTAACCAAGGGGGGTGAAATTTGGCCAGCGAATCCGACCACCCCGGCGCTTGCCTGTGATCGCGCGGGCTGTCAGCTTCGTCCGGCGGTCGTTGTCAATGCGCCGGCCAGTCCAAACATCGCTTTTCTGCATGCCTTTCGCCCCCGAAGTCCAACAACTGATCCAGCAGGTGGAGCAGCTTTCGAATCGCCCGGTGCATGTGATGGAGGAGACGGACTTGAAGGCAAGAGCGACTGTGACGCCGGCCCGTGGTGGCGTACCCGCACACATGATTCGGTTCAGGCCGGGCTCAGCGGCGCTGGATTATCTGGTGGCGAGCCAGTTGATGTTCCTCATCCGCACCTTCTCGTGTCCGGCGGCGGACCGGTGGGAAATCGCAGCGACGACCGCCGAGCAGGACGCCGGCATCGAGGCGATGGGCATGACTGAGTTTTCCGATTCATTCGCACGTGCCATGATCGGCCAGATCGTCACCCAGCTCCGGACCTATTCGATTGGGTTTCGGGTGGACGGTTTCATCTGGCGGAACCTGTCAGGTCTGAGGCAGCAGCAGGAAACCGAAATCCGATCGCAACTTGCGGAGAACGAACGCGCGCTGGCACCCGAGATCCGCGGGAAGTTTCCGAAGCCGCTCGTTGACACTAACACCACGATGAACGCGCGGTATGCCTCCTTCTGGAGTGGATTGCTTGGAGAGCCTCGGTTCAACATTCCATTTGTGGCCCTCGGCTACCGTGGCAAGGCCGCCGAACTGGAGTCGGTCCTCCAGGAAATCCCGGACGAACCGGCGAGCGACCGGATGCTGGTTGGGCGCTGGGCGGAAATCTTCGGCCTGTCCTCCGCCTTTCATTTCAACTCCTACTCCACTGACTGATGGCGGACACTCCTCACGACATCCAGTTTTCGCTCGCGGAATTCGACCGCAGCGAACTGCCCGAGTCGCAGCGCGACTTGGAGGGCGACGACTATCGGAATGCCGTGCGCGAGCATCTCGTGACTCAGTTCGCTGGTCAGGGCGGTGCCGCCGAGATCGTGGTGACCGGAGACCGGGTGATCATCCGCTGGAAGGAAAGCTCTGAGGCCGAGACGCTGGCCGAGCAGGGTGGCAATCTCCTGAGGAAGGGCGAGCATGTCAAAGGGACCGCCCTCCTTCGACTGGCGCTCGAACGCAATCCAGATGATGCCGCCGCGCTTTTCAATCTGGGTATGGGTCTGGGTAACTTGGGTCAGGCCGTCGAGGCGATCAAACTTCTCCAGCGACTCGTGACCGTGCGCCCGGACTACCCTGGCGCATGGGTGGCTTTGGGGGTGGCGAGTGGGTGCGCCGGTCTATGGGACGATGCGATTCAGGCGTTCCGCGAAGCCGTCGCCCGCGATCCCAGTGACGCACTCAGCCGGAAGAACCTTGGCGCAGCGCTATCACAAACCGGGCACCTCACCGAAGCCCGCGACCACCTCAAGGCCGCCGTTGTGCTGCTGCCGTCCGATGCCCAGGCCTGGCTCAACCTCGCCATGAACTTGGAGCAGTCCGGAGTGATTGCTGAGGCGGAGACCGCTTACCAACGCGTAATCACCCTCGACCCCGGCGGCCACCTCGCCGAAAAGGCCGAAGCCGGACGCAACCGAATCACCCAGGCGAAGTTCCGCAAGGCCGGCGGTGAACTCAGGCAGGATGTGCTGACCTACTGCGGCGACGCCCTCCGCATGTTCGAGGCGATGCCAAAGGACGAAGTTCAGAAGATCACGCTGGAAATAGCGATGCTGGGAGCGAAGGGGTTTTCCGTGAACGACCCATCCAAAAAGTATCAGCTGCGGTCACTGCCCGGGGATTTCTCCGGCCTTCACCTGCTATGCATCGAATACGTCGGATTCAAGATCATCGACCCCACCGTGGACATCGGCTTCGACATCTCCGCCGAGTATGCGGAGGCGCGGCGGATGCATGGAGGAGCGCAGTAAACCTGATGAAACGATGAGCTGGATCATGGTTGATATTGAGGCCGACGGACCAATCCCCGGCGATTACTCGATGGTTTCCTTCGGGGCCGTGGTCGTCGAGCCAGGCTTGGTGCGGACTTTCTACGGAGAACTGCGGCCAATCTCGGAAAAGTTCGTGCCGGAGGCCTTGGCGGTGAGTGGTTTCAGTCGTGAGCAGACGCTGGCGTTTCCAGAGCCGGAAGAAGTGATGCGCCGGTTCGCGTCATGGGTCGCGGAGGTGGGCGCGGGCCGGCCGATGTTCGTTTCTGACAACAACGGATTCGACTGGCAGTTCATCAACTGGTATTTCCACCACTTCACCGGAGCCAATCCGTTTGGTTTCTCATCCACCAATCTGGGCTGCCTCTACAAAGGCCTGGTGGGCGACATGACCAAGAACTTCAAACATCTGCGGAAAACCCGCCACACGCACCACCCGGTCGATGACGCCAAGGGGAATGCCGAGGCACTGCTGGCGATGCGGGACGGGATGGAACTGAAGATTCGGCTGTCATGAGTGAATCCTGTTGGTCGGTCTATATCATCCGCTGCGGCGACGGCTCGCTCTACACGGGGATCGCAACCGATGTGGAGAGGCGTTTCGGGGAGCACGTTTCGCAAGGGCCGAAGGCGGCAAAATATCTGCGCGGACGGCTGCCGCTGGAGATCGTCTATCGAAAGGAGCTCGGCAGCCGCTCCGAGGCGAGCAAGGAAGAGCTGAGGATCAAGCGGATGGGTGTGAAGAGGAAGGTGGAGCTTGTGAATGGCGGTTGATTGTGGATAGCCCGCCGCATCCACATTTCCGGGATGCTGTCGGCGGCGGCGAGGAGCGCGCTGATAACGGCTCTGCGGGGGCAGTTGCGATCCCGTTGACCCTCAGTCCCGCAAGCGCCACTCCGCCAAAGCGCCGAGTGCAACACCTGCTGCGTAGGCGGGCAGGTCAGGCCAGTTGAAGGTGGATCCAAGCACCAGGCGTCCGGGCAGGGTGGCGCGGACGGCGTCAATCCACTGCGCTTGGTAGAGCTGTGAGGACTCGACTCCCCACGAAAAGGTCAGCGCCAGCAGGGCGACGACCAACGTGGGCGCACGCGGAAGCAGGAACCCGAAGCCCACGAATACCAGCAGTGCCCACAGTGCATCGCCGCCATATTTCGACACCACGGGCGGCAGCGGGATGAAGCCGGAGCGCCAGAGCAACCCAGCCGCGATCACGGCCAACGCCAGCCCGGCATACAGCACGCGGTTCCGTGTGGTTGACGGTTGGTGGGCGTAGTTCCGGGCGGGCCGGATGTGGAGACGGTGTGACATGGGATGAACTGCGGACGGACGTTTAGCGGCAGGTGTGGTTCTCAGGCAAGGTGGATGATGCGCGTCAATCCTGTTCCAACTCAATATCCGGGATGTGAGTGAAGCTGATCCGCATGGGGGCATTGTCACGGCTCTCCTGCACGCTGCCATAGTAAACCACCCGGCGACCGTAGCGGGCGCGCAGCTTGTCGAGGGTGGCGTCGAGTCGCTGGTGCTTCTCCTTGTCTTGGGCGGCCATGGCGTCGGCCACTACCTGGAACAACTGCGGTGTGTAATTGCCGTGCTCGCAGAGCCGCGTGAGGACGAGGCCCACCTGCAATAGCTGGCAGCGGGGTTCCGGCCGGTCACGCCACAAGCGGTCCAACAGGCGCATCAGTGTGACAGTGGAGTCGGTCTCAGCGGTGCGGACCTCAGCCGCCCAGGAATGGCCCCGGAGGAACGCCAGTTGAATGGTGATGGCACCTGCCAACAGGCCGTGGGAGCGCAGGCGTTCGCAGGCCTTGTGCAGTAGCTTGCAGAGGATCGGCCATGCCAGATCCGGTGCTCGGCTGGCCGGGGGCAGCACATGGCTATGGCCGATGGATTTGCGGGCCGACACCAGATCCGGGATTTCGTCGCCGCGCAGCAGGTGCCACAAGCGGTCACCCAGCACTCCGCTCCATGCGCTGTGCAGCACGGACTTGGGCGCGGCGCACAGGTTTTCCGTGGTGTAGATGCCGACGGCGTTCAAGCGGGTCTCCATGCTGCGGGCGATGCCGGTGAAGTCGCGGAGCTTGAGCGGATGCAGAATGTCAGGCAACTGGTGGTGTTCGATGATGAACAGTCCGTCGGGTTTGCGCATCTTGCTGGCCATCTTGGCCAGGTATTTGTTCGGCCCGGCACCGACACTCACCTTGATGACGGGAGACACGTCGCGACTGACGGCGTCCTCGATCCTCCTGCCGATGGCTTCGACGGTAGCGGGGTCTCTCCAGTTGTAGGGGAGCCACGCCCACATTTCGTCGATGCTCAGAACCGCCTCGACATGAATGCAGTCCTCGACCGCTTCGATGATCCGGTGATGGTAGCGGATGTATTCCGCTGGTTTGGATTCCACGATGGCGATGCCTGGGCACATGACGCGGGCGTCGCTGATGCGAGTGCCAGTCTTCACTCCGAAAGCCTTGGCCTCGTAACTGGCGGCGATGCAGCAAGAGCTTTCCGCCATGACCGGAGCCACACCGACTGGACGCCCGCGGAGGGCGGGATCCAAGTGTTGTTCGACCGACGCGAAGTAGGAATCGCAATCGACGAACAGGGCTGTGAGGGGGCGGTCCACCTCCAAAACGAATGCTCCGGCGAGACTCGCGGTCAATCAAAATGTGTTCAAATGAACTGTTTCGACGTGGAGTGGAGGTTAAAAAAGGCCCCCTCAAAATAGCTCACCCTGCGGAGGACCCGGGCCTTTCCGCTTCAAGGGACTTTCGCAGGGTGCGGCTTCGATCATTCCGGCATACGGCCCGAATGGCAGCGTCTCGCCACGCAGGAACGCGAGGCCATCGTCAAAATCGACAACAGCCAGCATCCGGTCGTGAATCGGTTCCATCCACTCGGGCGGTTCGGTCGTGATCGTGGCGTAACACGGGACGTATTTGCCAGAGTGCTCGAACAGATCTGCCACCCACATCCATTCCCCATCCGCACGTTTGAATTCAAAAGCCTGCTTCACGCCGCCGGGCTGTGGTTGCCATTCATAGAAGGTCGAAATGGCAACCAAGCAGGGGCGAAGACGCAAGGACTCCGCCCATGTCGGAGAACTGAACTTGTCGGAGCGCGCGTTGTTAATCGCGTCGCTGAACGGGCGGTGAAATCCCCACCGCATGGTTTCAGGCAGAAATCCGGCATCATGCAGCCTGACCACCACACCCGGACCTGTCCGGCGGATGAGGGGCGCCGGCAGCTTGGAAACCTCGGCGGATACAATGGCCGCAAGATCGCGGGCTCCAACCTTTGAGCGGACCGTGTAGGCGTTGGGAGCCATGGCTCAGCCGGGTCAACTAGTGCACGCTGCAGGTTTCGAACCCTGCCCCTCCCGGAGCGCGGGTTTCACTCTGATGTAAAAAAAGGAAGAAGCCGCCATGCGACCGGATAACCGGTTGCATGGCGGCCGTTTATTTACCATCCAGCGCTTCGCACATCGTATCGACGGGCTTTCCACTTGTGGCAAGCTCAGGCGGCGAGGGGCTCCGCCTTGTATTTGAGTTGGTCGGTGGTGCACTCGCTGGCGGAGATGTCGCACGCTTCCCATGATAGACCGGTTGGTAGATACTGCCGCTGGCTCGAAAGGCGTAGAGATAGCGACACTCGACGACTTCACCTTTTTCCGGGACCGCATGGTTGGGCGGAATCGTGACGTTGCCGGCACCTACCAGATCGTTGCCATCAAACAGGCCGAGCGTGACGCTGCGTTTTTGGTTGCGGGCGGTCACGATGAACGACGCGCTCTCGACGAACTTGTATTTCAACTGGCTACCGCCCGATGCGGGGCGACCGATGCTGAAGGGCGCTTCGAAGTCCTTGAAAACGACGCCCTCGCTGCCGGTTAGCTTGAAGGTGTCGAACATGATTTTCTTGTCGGGCGGATGGCTGATGGTGGTCACCGGACGCAGGTGGGGGTGTTGGGGATCAAGCAACGTCAGCAGGCCCGCGAAACGGTGGAGGTAGGGGCGCTGGCGAATGTTCGTGCCCTTTAGTTCCAACAGGTCGAAGGCGTGGAGTGTATCGCCGACCGCCTCGCCGTCGATCAACACATCGACCGGGAGGTTTTCCACGGCCTTACGAATGGCGTCCGGGATTGCGACGACGAGTCCCCGGCGGTTGATGCCGGTGATGGTGTCGCCCTGTTTGCGGACCATGAGTCGGCGGCCGTCGTGTTTTTCCTGGAGGCAATGGGTCCTGCCGGTGAGCAGGCGCGACAACTCGTCCTTTTCGATCGGGTTGAGGAGCTGGCAACGGATGTTGCTGTCGCGTCCCTCGTCGCCGGTTTGTTGGTAGGGTTTGGCGGCCTCGCCGTCCGGTTGATAGCCCTTGGCGACTTTCGAGGCGACGAGCTTGTTGAAGAGCTTGGTGGCGGTTGCGAGCGGCACGGGCGTGTCGGACTTGATGCCGGTGGCGAGCGTGTTGCCACGTCGGCCGTAAGCAAAGGTGACGATATAGCCGTCGCCTTTGGGTTCGACGGCGGCGTGATAGACCTTGTCGGAGTTGCCCTCGCGGTAGTGGAGGGATTTTGATAGAATGGTGGTGGTTTGCATGTTTGATGGGGTTGGTTGTTGTTTGGGGAGAGGATGAAAACGAAATGGCCGCCACGGGGACCGGGGGGGAGTGGTCACCATGGCGGCCTTGTCATGAGCCGTGCCTGCGCTTGAGCGTGTCGGGCGGCAGGGCCTGGCTCTCTGACGGGAGCCGGTGTTGGGAAAAGGTGCCGAAATTCAGGTTGTCGGCCTTGGGTTCTGCGTATATGTTCAGGAATCCCGAACATGCATGCGGTCATTTCTCATCCAGATCATGAACAACTCTTTACCATTGCGGAGAGTCAGGACGGCTATTTCACGATGGCGCAGGCACTGGAGGCGGGGTTTGCACGCAGCATGCATAGCTACCACGTGAAGGCAGGCAACTGGCTCCGGGAGCACCGGGGCATTTACCGACTGCGGCAGTTCCCGCTGACGGAGAACGGACATCTGGTGCTATGGTCGCTGTGGTCGAGGAACCGTGGTGGCGAACCCCAAGGGGTGTATTCACACGTCACGGCGCTCGCCATTAACAACCTGTCGGATGCCAATCCGTCGAAACTCCACATGACCGTGCCACCCGGATTCCGCCGCAACAGCGAGACACCTAGCGTGTTGGTGCTGCACAAGGCCGGACTGGAGCCGCGCGAAATCATCCGGGAACGCGGCTTTGCGGTCACCACCCCGATGCGTGCCATCCTCGATGCGGCGGTATCCGGGGACGCGGATCCCGACATGCTGCGCCAAGCCCTAACCGAAGGTCTCCGGCGAGGCATCGTTACCCGTTTGGAAATGAAACGGACGAAGCTGCGTGCGGACCTTCCTCTATTTTTCCATGAAATCCTGAACGAGGTCTGATTCATGAAATCCTATTCGACCGCATCCGCATTTCGCCGCGCCTTGGAAGATCGCTTGAACGCCGCCTCCAAGGTGGATGGCGTGGATCTCCAACGCATGCGGCGGCAGGTCGCTTTCGACCGTTTGCTGGTGCGTTTGTTTGCAGAGGGAAGTCCACCTTGGAGATTGAAAGGTGGCTATGCCTTGGAGCTGAAATTATCCATCGCCCGCACGACACGCGATCTGGATCTGGGGCTCTCTTCCGAACTGCCACCAGGCGGGGAACTTCTCGAAGCTCTTCAAACTGCCGCGGCCCGGGATGCCGGAGACTTCTTCAAGTATGCGATCGGTGAACCTGTCATGGATCTGGACGGTGCGCCGTATGGGGGCTCGCGTCATCCGGTGGAAGCGAATCTGGATGGCCGGCTGTTCGCGCGGTTCCATCTGGATCTGGGCTTGGGAGACCTCCAGCGCGAGCCCTATGAGTGGACGGAATCACGGGACTGGTTGGGATTTGCCGGAATCCCAACAGGGAGCTTTCCTTCCATTTCCCGCGAAGAGCACTTCGCACAGAAACTTCATGCCTACACGATCCCCCGCGTGGACCGCGCTAACACCCGGGTGAAGGACCTGGTGGACCTCGTCCTGTTGATTGAATCGGCTGCAATGGATGCGGAACGACTCAGACGGGACATCGCGGATACGTTTCGGCGAAGGCAAACCCACCAAGTGCCGGACTTGTTGGAGCCGCCTCCAGAATTCTGGAGACCGATCTTCAAGAAGCTCGCGGCGGAGTGCGGACTTGAGAGCGACATGGATGCCCAGTTTGAAAAGGTGGTGTGCTATTGCAGGGATACCCTTTGAAAAGCGATATAGCCGCCACGGAGACCGGGGGGGAGTGGTCACCATGGTGGCCTTGTCATGAGCCGTGCCTGCGCTTGAGCGTGTCGGGCGGCCGGGCCTGGCTCTTTGACGGGAGCCGGTTGGGGAGGAGGAATGTGCGTGTTTGTAGCTGCGTCAGACCAAATTTCTGCGGGCTTGCTGCCGCTAAAATATGCTGGTAGTGAATCGCTTATCAAAAAGGCCCCACAAAATAGGATCCGATGCGTTTAATTACATGGAATTGCCAAGGAGCATTTCACCGCAAGCACTCGCACGTCGCCGCATTACATCCAGATATTCTTGTGGTGCCGGAATGCGCCGAAATGACTGACATCACAGCTGATTTGGGTGCGGTGCCGATTCGAAGCTTTATCTGGAGGGGTGACAATCCAAACAAGGGGATAGGGATCGTCTCATACGGCGATTACTCGCTTACCCTACACGAGGCCTACGATCCACGATTCCGACTTATTGTTCCGCTGGAAGTGGCAGGACCAGATTCCTTTGTCCTCCTCGCGGTGTGGACGCTTCCTTGCGAGGATACGCGTTCCTACGTTGAGCATCTGCTGAGAGCCTACGATTATTACCGGACGATGCTTCGTGGGCGACCTGTAATTTGGGCGGGTGACTTCAACGCGAGTGTTCGATTCGACCCTGAGTTGAAGCATTCTAAGTTCGCCGATTTTATATCTATGGCGGAATCGGATCAGATTCAAAGTATGTATCATCGGCAGAAGGAGTGCGCTCACGGCGATGAGTCGGATGGGACATTCTTCATGTATCGGCACGCAGATAAAAAGCATCACATCGACTACGTTTTTGCATCCAAGGAGTTGCTGGACTCTGGGTTCCAGGTAGATGTGGGATCTTATCACGATTGGATGATACATAGCGATCACATGCCGCTAATTTGTGATTTCCATAATTTCTCTGTGAAACCGATTTTTGCAGGTGGCGGAAGGGAGTTGATTCGAGAAGAAGCTTTAATACATCCATTGCAATCGCTCACCGGGAAGGCTCACAAACCTTCCCGGTAGCGTATTTTCAATTTGCCTCGGCAATCCGTCGGCTATTGCGTGACGGCGCAATTCGACTGGCGGCCTCTCTCGCACGCGCCTTGGCCCAATGACGCAGGGCGGCGATCTGGCCGTCCATCAGTTGGGCGAGCGGCACGGTGTGGGTCATCGCTTCGAGAATGTCCTTGGCGCGGGGCTCCCGGCCGTCGGCATAGCCCTCGTGCATGGCGTCGATGAACACCGCTTCAATCTCTGCTCCGGTGAATTGCTCACAGGCGCGGGACAATGCGACCGTATCAAAATCCGCTGGCTTGCGGCCGTGGCGCTTGATGACGATGTCCCAGATTTGCGCGCGCTCCAAGGCATCAGGTAGATCCACGAAGAACAATTCATCGAAGCGGCCTTTGCGCAGGAACTCGGGCGGGAGTTTACTAACATCATTCGCCGTCGCCACCACGAACACCGGTTTGTCCTTTTCCTGCATCCAGGAGAGGAAACTTCCGAACACGCGGGAGGACGTGCCGCCATCGGTGCTGCCGCTGGACTGGCTGCCGGAGAAGCCCTTTTCAATTTCGTCGATCCACAACACACAGGGCGCGATGGCCTCGGCGGTTTGAATGACGGACCTCAGGTTGGCTTCCGACTGGCCGACGATTCCGCCGAAGACGCGTCCCATGTCGAGACGCAGCAATGGCAGACCGAACGCTCCGGCGGTGGCCTTTGCTGTCAGGGATTTACCGGTGCCAGGGATGCCAACGATGAGCAGGCCTTTCGGGGCTGGCAGACCATAGGCTTTAGCGGAGGCACCGAAGGCACCGCCCCGACGCATGAGCCATTCCTTCAACAATCCCAGTCCGCCGATGTCGTCAAGGGAGGTGGTGGCTTCCACGACTTCAACCAGGCCATTCTTCTTCAAGGTCCGGGCTTTTTCGCGGGCGACGACTTTGTGGTCGATGCCTTTGGTTTCGATGATCGACAGGGCGAACGCGTTTTCCGCCTCGGTGGTGGTGAGACCGAGAGCGCTTTGCAATGCGGCTTCCCGGATGGCGTCATGCGGAGCCTTGAGCTTGGCGGATTTGAGGATGCCGTCCAACACGACGCCGAGCTGGCCGTTGTCTGGTAGGCTGAAATCCACGTGAGTGATTTCGTGTTCGAGTTCTGGCGGGAGCTTGAGACGGCAGCCTAGCAGGATGATGGAATGGCCGTTGGATTTGGCGACGCGCAGGATGTCTTTGATCCGGCGCACTAGCATCGGATCGCTTTGGTCCATGTGGAGTTGCAGGTCGCGGAACAGGACGACGTGGCGTGGGCTGTCAGCGGCGAACATGCCGTCGAGGAGTTGGAGGGCGTCCAACGGATCGGGGCAGGCGGTGACGCGACCTTCCTTGGTATCGACTAAGCCTTCGCTGGAGGACCATGCGTGGAGCTTGCGCTTGAGCGAAGTGCAGACGGTGGCGATTTCCGCTTCGGCGCGTGCTTCTTCGGAACTGATGACGGCGAGGCCGGGATAACCGGCGGATAGATAGGTGGTGAGTTGGTTTTGCATGAGATGAGGATTGGGAGTTGATGGTTTGGTTAGGTTGGGTCGGTGACCGGGTTGAGGTTGGGTAATGTGATGGCGGGTCTCTCCGCCTCCGGGTTGGGCGGGCCGAGGTTGGCGCGTTCCCAAGCGAGGCAGGCCTCGCGCGAGGGATCGCAGTGGAGGAGCTTGCCGGTAGAGGCGCAGCGGACCTTCCAGAGTTGGGTGCGTTCACAGAAGCGGATGTCCGTGGCCCGGAAGACTTGGAGTCTCCCGAGCGCACGAAGATCGATCGCTTCGGTGTAAAGGCAGTCGATGTGACCGCCAGGGTTGAAGCGAAGGGTTTGGCTCATGGTTTATGCGCCTCCTTCGCCGAGTGGTTGTTGGTTCTGGTGGCGTTGGGATTGCCGCCAGAAGTCGGGCTTGCGGGTGCGCTCACGGGGTTTGCCGAGAGCGTCCTCGATCGCCTTGGTGGCGGCCTCGCAGCCTTTGCCTTGGAACCCTTCGGCCTCGACGGTGATCTCGCCGGTGGGCGTGACGCGGACATGGATCTTGCGGCTCATAGCGAGCCTCCTTCCAATGTCAGCAGGATCGAGCCATCGGCTTCCTGTCTGCGGTGGGTTCGGAGTCCGCGTGAACGGGCCTCGCGGATGGTCTTGTGGATGGTCTTGTGGATGCCGTAGGATTGCAGCAAGCGGCCGTAGCCGATGCCGACTTCCTTGGCGGCGTGTCCGTCCCACCAGTCGGTGGTCAGGCCGTAACTGCCGTCGTTGTCCGGTGAGGGTTCGACGGCGATGTCATAAGGGCCTTTGAGTTTGATAACGTGTGGTGCTTGGCGGGTGATGCCCGCGTAGCCCCGGCAGTTTGCGTTGGCGACGAACTTGAGGTTCATTTCTGCGCAGGCGTCGTGAAGGGCCTCCAAGTCGCGGATCTGTGTTTGGATGGTGGTGAAGTGTGACATAAGTTTGTTAGTTTTTTAGGAGCAGATGCGCGAAAGGCGGCTCCTGATGTGGAGCCGCCTTTCGTGCGAGTTTCGGGTCGTGTGTTGGCTTGAAGAGTGGTTTTGTTAGCGTTGAGAGGAGTGGTGGTTTGAAAATGCGCTGGTTGAGTAGGATTGGCGTGTTGTGTGAGGGTAGTGGCGTGTTGGGGGAAAGGGGTTGGCACCTGGTAACGTGGGCACGAAAATGCCCGCCGAGTGCGTGACCGGGCGGGCTGAGAAATGGGATGGCAAATAGCTAGGTGATCTCTTTCATGAGGTTGTCGCAGCGAACACAAACGGCTTTATCGCTTTTACAAGATTGGTTCCGGTAGGAGCAAATTGAGCAATACGTATAATTGCAGGTCGTGCAATAATATACAGCGGCAGCTCGGTTGACCTCGGGATCTTCACCCGCTTCACTAATTTCTCCGACATGTGCACCACAGAACATGCAATGAGGGTTTTCGTTTTTCTTCAACCAAGATGGTCTGGCCATGTGCGTATAAAACCCGTTGGTTCTAGTCGTTCAATACAAAATAAGACACCTGCCACATTTCCGGGCACCCACCGAAGCAGGACACCCGGAAATGGTTTTCAGATCAGCCGACGGCTGCGAGCTTGCGCGTGCCCATCTGCCCGAAACGGGAGATGACTTCGCGCGCATCGGCGCGGGCGAGCAGCACCGCGTTTTCGCGCAGGCGTGACAGTCCTTCTGTCAGACTGGCCATCGCGCCGCTGTCGTTGCGATAGTCTTCCGCACTGCGGGTGAGCAGGTCGCGGCGGAAGCGCTCCAACGTGGCTTCGAGCTGCTGGTCGCCGGCGAAGTTCAGCGTCCGGAAGCTGTCGATGAACGTGGTGAGCCGGTTGAGCGTGCGTTGGTGGACGCCGTTTTCGCTGCCGTCGATGGTGGCGAGAACCTCGCTGGCGAGCCTCGCGGTTTCCTCACGCATGGACGCGACGGATTCACGGATGAACCCATCGAGATCGGCTTGCAGGCGGCGTGACGCATCCTCCGCAATACGGCGGCGATCGTCCGCCACTTCGAGTTGTGCCATGCCATCGGCAACCTCCAAGCGAATGCTGTCGGGAGCTGCGATCTGGAACAGGCGTGTTTCAAATCCGAACCGCTTGGCGATGTCACCGGCGGGCGGAAACGATTGCTCAATCGTGGCGATCAGGCGTTCCGCGCTACCGTTCATGTGACGGGCTGCCTCGCGCCATTCGACCAGCGCGTTTTCACGCAGCGGTGTGTAGCCAGCGACGAAGTCGAGTGTGGCTTCGCGAAATTCATCGCGGAGTTTTTCGAGCTTGTCGGTGAGGTCGCCGAGGCGCGGGTTGGGGACGAAACGACCGATGCCACCCAGGAAAGGGAAGCTGGAACTCTCGACGGTGGCTTGCACCCGGGACTCGATCAAGGCGAAGGCCTGAAGGGCGTCGCGTGGGATCAGACGCTTGTGGCCGAGCTGGATGAGACGGTCGGAGACGTGTGCGGGATCAAGACCGAGGTCTTCGGGGTTAAGACGCTTGCAGCCGCGCCAGTAGCGGACGGAGGTGGCGACTAAAACTCCCCGGCGGCAGATGCCATCAAGGAGCGTTTGGTTTTGGGAACTGTTATTCGGATTCATGATGATGTTTGGTTGTTGGTTTGTTGTTTTTAGGTGGAAAGGAAGACGCCCGCGCCGATCACTGGGACCGGGCGGGCGCTGGGGGCAGGACGAGTCAGGCGGCGCGTTGTCGATGGATGTCTTCAACGGTCATACCCGGCAGCCATGCCATGCACTCGTTTTTGAACTGGCACCACGAGCAGTGCATGCCGGGTTGAGGGTGGTGTCGGTTGCTGGCGATGCCTTCGACGGCGGTTTCCAACAAGGCGGTGACCCGGCGCTTGCGATGAGCGTCGGCGGGCGGAGACTTCACGCGGATGATTTGGGGCGTCTTGGTTTTCACCAGAAACACCAAGTCGAGCGATGGCGGGGTTTCACCCGTCGCCGCTTCCATCAGCAGTTGATAGCTGACGAGTTGGATTTCGTGGTCGAACGCCGCGTTTGCCGCATCCGGCTTGGCGGCGGCGGCGGACTTGAAGTCCACCGGCGTGAAATTGCCTTCGACCAAATCCATCGCTCCCGTCAACGGCACCGACAGACCCGGGATTTCCTCTGTTAGCGGAACTTCCACCGCGCGTGGCTTTTCCTTCATCGCCTCCGGGGAGTCGAGGTAGGCGGCAACCACGCGTAAGCCGTCGAGTCGGCATTTCTCGCGCTCGGCATCATCGTTGAAGTTCACCGGTCCTTCGTCGCGTTCGAGATCCGTGAAGGCTTTCTCGTAGGCCGCGGCAATGGTTTCCGGTGAATCATCCGCACCTCGCCACCTGGCGATGTGAAACGCTTGGAGCGCGGCATGCACCGCCTTGCCAAGATGCAGCGCGGCCGGTGTTTTCTTCCGGATGCATGCCACGCGCTCGAAGTAAAACTTGAGCGAGCACCCGAGGTAGGACTTGGCCGCCGACGGGCTGATATGCTGGGGCAGTGCCTGCGCCCACGGTGTCAGCCCGCTGGCGAAGGGCGGATCAGTGACGGTGGCAATCATGCGGCGTCCTTTCTGCTGTGGCTGCCGTTGTAGGCGGAGCCGTTGCGGCGGGTGGAACCGCCATGGTTGCCCTGACGGTTTGAGCCGCCGTAGGCGTCGAGCAATTCGTCGATGAGTCCGGAGGCTTCCACTTTATTCAGTTGGCGCACGCCCTTGCCGAAGCGCTCGGTGGCGAGGGCTTCGACGTCGGCTTTGTCGAGCTGGTGCTCATCGACGATCTTGAGGATCAAGTCGCGTTGCTTGTCCGAGCACTTCCACGCGGGGCCGCGCTGCCAACTCGCCACGTGGGTGACGTTGGCGGGTTGTGCGGGCGGGTTGGAATCGGCTGGTGGAGCGAAGCCGTAGTCAGCGGGTGGCACGAATCCAGTAGTTAGGATCTGCTGGTCCACGGTGGACTGTAGGCGTTGGTAGAGGCGCTCGGATTCGGCGGCGACATCGTCGGTGGTCATGAGCTCCGTTTCGACGGAGACGCAGAACTGGTGGGACGAGTAACCCGGCAGGCCGAGGCGCTTCGAGTAGTTGGCGATGAGTTTGATCATGATGGTAATTGGTTGGGGCTGGTTGTTTTGTTGGGGTTGGTTGATGGTTTCAGCAGACCTGTGGCCGGAACCCCGGCCACGAAATCCACTGCGGCGGGTCAGCTTCGACGCTGAAGTCGATCCGGCGGAAGCCGGTGAGCGGGACAGGCCCGGCCACCGCACTCCAGTCGGAGTGGGTCGGCACCCATTTCGAGGCAGTGAGGTGGCCCGAGGCCTACGCGGCTTCGGGGTTGTCGAACTTCGCGCCGTAGGGCGTCGGGTCTTCGCAGACTCTCAGCAGCGGCGGATCGTTGGCGATGCGGCCGAGTGACTGCCGGAGCAGGACGTCGGCCACGACGGTCATCGGTTGGCGGCGACGCAGCCCCTCGCGGTAGAGCGCGCGGACCACGTCGTCGGACAGTTTAGGCGTGTACAGGGTACGAGGCATGACGATGGGAGGCTGGTTGCGCGGACTAACGGATCAGTTTGATGAGCAACGCGAGGGTGATCGCACCGACCAACATGGGGATCCAGAAATTACTAACAAGAGCGAAGGTCAATGCCGTGATCGAGAGCACTGCGAACGCGGTGATCCAAGGTATGGGGTTCATAGTAGATGGTGTTGTTGGTTTACCGCTCAGCGGAGGAGGCGTCCCAAAACGATGACGACGGCAGCGCCAACGATGGCGAATCCGATGACGGCGAGGCCCTCTCCGACCGGTTTGGTGTCTGTAATAGCGACGGGTGGTGCGTGCTTGTTGGCCTCGTCGTCATTGCAGGAACTCAGGGCCAGGATGACCCCGGCTGCCGGCACCAGCAGCAGTTTCTTTAAGCGGTGTGTGGAAGAGCGGCGGGACGACAGGTGGTGTTTGTTGGGGTGGATCATGGGATGTGAGATGGAGTTGATGGAGTTGATGGAGTTGATGGATGGAGGTGAAGAAACCCGGCGATGATGCCGGGCTTCGGTGTTGGTGGTGAAACGGTTGGGTTCAATCCTTTATGACAGTGTGCGCGGGAAATTGCGAGGGCGGGAGTAGCATAGTTAGAGCTCTGACATCAAGCAGGCTTGTATCGAATCTATGCAGCAGCGCAACGCTCGTCGGCCCTGCATATCCCGCTGGATGTTTGGTTAGGTGCCACCCTTCCAAAGGGCGATGATCTGCGCGGCCTTTGGTGTCTGTTCTACTTTGACGATTTCCGACGCCTTCGCCCAAGTCACTACCAATTCATCGCTGGACATTGTCGGCACATCTTCGCTGCTCCGACCACCAGCGAGGCCAGCCACAATGAAGAAATCCAGGTTACGTTTCATTCCGCAACGCTTCTTGTGCCCGGCTATCCAAGTATCGTAGTCTTCGTTCACCCCAAGATAGTGATGTAGGTAGCGAGCTGAAGCGCCTCCAGCGACAGCCAAAGGAGCCCACCTCCGAAGTTCGCGGTCGACAAACTCGGGCTGGCGCTCTTCTCCAAGGTGCATGGCGTCAAAAAGTGTAAGGGCAACTACAGCTCCTGGAAATCTTCTAAAGGACGGCCCGGCAATATCCAGACCCAGTGTGATATTAAGAGCTGGCTGGCCATCAACCCCCTTAAACAATCGTCGCTTCGGGGGGGGCGAAGACACCACTCGATGCCTTGAGCGATTCAACGTAATCTTGGGGAGGGATCGCATACACTCCGATGTAGTTGTATAGGAGTTCCGCGTTTACTGTGATTTCCTGAGGAGGAGCGGGGAGGAGACTCTTGACAAGCCCCCCCAGCAATTCTTTGAGGAGTGCCATCTGCTGGGATGGCGAGATCTCAGGTATTTTCCTTCCAGACAGCGCATGACCTGATGGGGCCAACATGCGCATAAATTCAGCGTTCATAGCGGCACTCCTCCCGGTAAACAGAGGCAAGAATCGGGGGTCGATGTCCATCTGAGTGTTTTCGGGGGGCACGCAGCCCCAGGATTTCGCGATCGTGTCGTCGCTCGTTTGTTTTCTTGTTTTTCGTTTCATGATTCAACTGGTGAATATTGGGTATGCAGAAGTCGGCGTCAGCAGGGTGCCATTGGATTGACTACGTTAGTTGGGGGCCAGCGTGACGGTCGCAAGATTGCAGTCGGGCTATAGCCTTCAAGGTGGCGTCAATATCCGGGTCGGTAGAGATGCTGGGTTCGGTGCCGTGATTCCGTTTCTCCGGGGGGGCTGCTTGGGTTGCTGTGTGTTTCCTCTCCGCCTCGACCTGGTTCTCCCACTTAGGAAGCAAGCGGATCTTCCGAAACTTACCTTTGTTAGAGACTGCCGTTCTCAAGAGTGTTCCGTCCATGTCCTTGAGCGCCCAACACAAGTCCTTCGGAGAGAGACGGAATAATGTAGCAATGTGGGGCGGCACGAAGAACTCCAAACATCCCGAACTGCGGCGGGCAGTGAGGATGGCGAGAACTGCCCGAGTCCGCCGGTCTCCGAGTTCCCGGAGTATGTCCCGCTCAGTGATCTATGAGATCGTCGTCGGAGGAACGGACTTCCTATGGGAAGACTGAGCGCTCTTCGAACTTGGTGATGGAATGGAGTGGGTATCGTTGGTAGTGGTTGGTTTATTATCCATAAGATATATATGAGAAGGGGAATGGCCGAATCTGGGATTCTGAATGCCCCGGTATGGGATTCTTCAAGTGATATGGCCTCTGACGTTAGGTTAGCTGCTGATGGCCTTTCGTGGGGTTTCGGCCGATGATGGGGGACACGAGGTCCCAGAACGCGACGCCACGGGCATCCACGAAATGCCCACCTGGCATGAGCAAGTTGACATCGGTCCTGATTTTGATTTCGGGAGCGAGGACGCGAGCGGCACGCGACAACTTGTCTTGGATCTCCGGCAGTTCGACTTCCCAGCCCTCCACGTCCGGGCATCGGTGTCATGCCGTAATGACGGCAAAAATCCGCCAGTTTCGGGTTCATCGCCGGATCATACCAATCCGCCTTGATCACGGCCGCCTTGAGGTTGTCGAAATTGAGCAAGCGGGGCACCCCGCCGAAATAGCGCACGG
>JAYSYA010000298.1:0-23644 GCA_043716765.1 Akkermansiaceae bacterium | reverse complement strand
GTGCTCCATTTCCTCGACGATTGTTTCGAGGCCGGTGAGGGCTTCTTCGAACGTGGGTTGCGTCGAGTCGTCTTCTTCAGCGCTGGATTTGCGGCGGGCCATGACGTTAGTTTTCCCTGGTGGTGCGGATGGGGCGGTCGCTGTAATAGACCATGTCCATGCCCACCAGCGGCTGGCGGTAAGGGTAACGCTTGGCGACGCCTTGGATTTTCGGTTCCTTGTCGAAGAGCGAGACGCCGGACGGGTAGTTGGTGAAGAAGGTCCTGCCATCGAGGACCATGTAGGTGAAATCCTTGTACTGGGCGGCGACATCGGTTAGTGAGCCGGAGCCGTGAGAGAGGGGGGAAATCAGCACGCCAGCGCAAGGAGTCTGGAGGTCGGCGGCGATGGTTTCGATTTTTTCAAAGCCGGCGTAAGTCGGTGGTAGCCAGACGCTCACGCGGTCGGCATACCAAGCGACGGCCCACGGTTGGTCGGAAAAAGTGATTTGCTTGTCGGTGATCCAGCCTTTAAGGCCAGCCTTTTTGCTGTTGAGGGCGGGGGCGTAGTAGGGCGGCCAATGCGGCACGCCGCCGCGGTCACGCAAGTGCATGCCGACGCGCACTTTCATCGGCAGGGCGAGCACCAGTGGCAGCGCGCAAATCCCGATAATGACGAAGTGGTGGACGTTGCGGAGGATCGGCGTGGAGGCGACAAACTCGAGGCGGCTCCAGAGGATGGAAATGAACGCGAGGCCGTAAGCCATCATGATCGGCGCGAAGAGCAAGTGGAGCTGGTTGGGATCGAGTTCGTTTTTGGAAATTCCGAAGAACGCTAGCCCGAAGGCGGCGCTCACCCACATCAAGAGGATGGCCCAGCGGAAATTGGCGATCGCCGCGCGCTTGAACGGGTGCAGCAACGAGATGAAAAACAACGGCGCAATGACGATGCCACCGAGAAACGGAATGATGTCGGTGGCTTGCAGCAGGGTGGTGCGGAGGATTTTCGAAATGAGTCCGTCGAGCACGAGCGGCTCGGCTTCCAAGTCGATGGTGCGCATCACGGTCGATTCGGAGCCGCTGCCCAAGCCGCCGTAAAGGGTGAGAAACGCCGTGCCGAACGGGGAATCGGTGATGCTTTCGTTGCGCAACATCGGGCCGATGGCGGCGACCAGGAGCAGCGCTAAAACCGAGAGTCCAACGATGCCGCGCGGGCGGAACGCGATCGCCGCGAAAATGATGTAGCCGAGCGCGATCCACACCGTCATCCAGTGAGTGAGCGCGAGCAGGGTGAAGAACACTCCGGCAATGACCGCCGGAGTCATCGCGATGCGGCCTTCTGCGGCGGCCTCGACGGCGCGATAAACGAAATAGATGGCGCAGGAGAACAGCAGCAGCATCAACATTTGCGGCAGTCCGCTCAGCGAGTAGTTCCACATGGTTTCGCAAAACAGCATCAGAATCGCGCCGACGCCGGCGATTTTCGGGTCGAAGATTCGTGAAATCAGGAGGTAATTTACCCCGATGGCCATTAGGAAAAACAAGGTGGAAACCGTGGCGATCACCCGATCGAGCGGAAAGACCATCTCGTTTTCGCCCATCTGCCAGGCATCCGGATCATCCGCGCCGATGAGTTTGAGGACTGCGGCGTTGATTAGCGGGTTGAGCGGCGAGTGATAGGTGTCTTGGAACCCGACGAGGGAAATGGAGCTGTTCTGGGCTTTTTGCGCCTGATAGTACGCGACGGGTCGGATCAATTTGGTGGTGAAACCGTTGCCGCGAGCAATTTCCCGGGAAATCTGCGCTTGGTCCATCGCCTGCGGTGAGTTCAGGCCGCGGAACAGAACGAAGAGATTTCCAAGAGTCAGGATGATTAAAATGAGGAAAAACAGGCTGCGGCGGATGATGATGCCGGTGTCCAGTTGGGAAGCAATGATACTCATGAAAAATAGGGATGAGGCGGAAGGCGGGATTAAAGACCGAGATCCTTCAGTTTTCGCTGGAGGGTTCTGCGGCTGACGCCAAGCAAATCCGCCGCATGAGTTCGGTTTCCTCCGGCGAGGGAGAGTGCGGCTCGGATCGTATTGGTTTCGAGCGCATGCAAGTTGAATTCCGCCGGAGCGGCAAGGGCGTTTTTGGTCGGCGGAGAGGAAATGGCGATGGCGGGGGGGAGGAAACGCAGGAATTGCGGCAGGTGGCGCGCCTCAATGACGGCGTCATTGCTCATGACCACGCCGTGCTCGATGGCGGTGCGGAGTTCGCGGACGTTGCCGGGCCATGAGTAAGCCAGCAGGAGCTGCATCGCGTCGTCTGCCAGCGGCTTCACCGGGCGGTCGTTTTCTTTGGCGAATTCTTGGAGAAAACTTCCTGCCAGCAAAACGATGTCCTCCCGCCGGTCGCGCAGCGGCGGCATTTCGATTTTTACCACGTTGAGGCGGAAATAGAGGTCCTCGCGGAAAGTGCCTTTTTCGACCAGCTCCTTGAGGTTCTTGTTAGTCGCGGCGATGACCCGCACGTCAACCTTGATTGGCGAATTCGAGCCGACGCGTTCCAAGGTCCGCTCGGACAGCACGCGGAGAAGTTTCACTTGAGTGGAGGCGTCGATTTCGCCGATCTCGTCGAGGAAAAGCGTGCCGCCGTCGGCCTGTTCGAAGCGGCCGATCCGGCGTTGCGAGGCTCCGGTGAACGCGCCTTTCTCATGGCCGAACAGCTCGCTTTCCAACAACTGCGGAGAGAGCGCGGCGCAGTGGACGATCACCATTTTCGCGGCCGGCCGGCCGGAAAGATGGTGCAATGTGTGGGCGACGACTTCCTTGCCGGTGCCGGACTCGCCCTCGATCAGCACGGTGGCGCGAGTCGGTGCGACCTGTTGGACGAGCTCGGAAACCCGGCCGATGGCCGCGGATTTGCCGACCAGGCGGTCGAGCTTGTGGGATTTTTTGACTTGTTGGACGAGCTGTTGGTTCTCGGTTTCGAGCGTCCGGTTGCGCAGCGCGCGTTTGAGCAACATTTCCACTTCGTCGAGATTGAGTGGCTTGGTGACGAAGTGCCACGCGCCCCGGCGCATCGCCTCCACTGCGGTGTCCACCGAGCCGTAAGCGGTCATCATGATGGCGACTGGCGGCTCGGGCAGGGCGAGCGCCGCGTCGAGCAGATCCATGCCGGAATCGCCGCCGAGCCGGAGGTCGGTGAGCAGGATTTTGATCGGCTCGGATTTCAAAATCGCCAGCGCCTCGGTGGCGCTGGAGGCGGTGTAAACGTCGAATTCCTCTTCCAACGCGCTGCGCAATCCTTCGCGGGTCGCGCGTTCGTCTTCAACGATCAGCAAGGTGGGGAGCATGGGCGTGGAATTTTAGAGATCGATCACTGGATCGGGTTCGGGCGCGGGGAGCAGCCTGACCGGCCGTTCTTTGTGGGGGAAATTAATGAGCACCCGCGTGCCTTGGTTTTCCTCGCTCTCGATGGCGATCGCGCCGCCATGCTCGCGGATGATCCGCCGCACGATCAGCAGGCCGAGCCCGGAGCCGGAGGATTTGGTGGTGCGGTAAGGCTCGAACAGCGCGCCCATGTGCTCCGGGGAAATGCCGGTGCCGTTGTCCTCAATGGAAATGATGTATTCGAAATCGCTGACCCGCGTGCGGATGGTGACGTGGCCGTGGTCCGAGGAAATCGCTTGGAACGCGTTGCGGATGAGGTTGTAAAAAACCTGTTGGAACTGGCCCGGATCGATGAATGCGGGCGGCAGCGAATCGGCGAGATCGAGCTGCACGGCGATTTTCCGCGAGGCGAGCTCCGGCTCTAGCAGGCGCAAGGTGTCGTGTAAAATCGCATGCAGGTCCTGCTTCTCGCGGAGCGGCGCGGTCGGCCGGACGGCGTGGAGGAATTGCTTGAGGATCAGGTCCAGCCGCTGGATTTCCTCGCGGGCGGTGGTGAGGTTTTCCTCCAGCGGGCCACGGTCGCCGGGCGGTAGTTTGCGCAGCTTGCGGCCGAGTAGCTGGAGGTGGATGTCGAGCGAGTTGAGCGGGTTGCCGATTTCGTGGGCGACGCCGGCGGCGAGCAGGGTAAGCGCGTTAAGGCGCTCGGATTCCAGCGTTTCCTCGGCCTCCGCGCGGGTGCTGGTGAGGTCGCGGACGAGCATCACGTAGCCGAGTGGCTCGTGGTCGTTCTCCGCGCCGTCGATCGGCGCGAGATAAAAATTCAGATAGCGTTTCTCCGGATAGAAAACCTCCAGGTCGCGGCTGATCGTGCGGCCGGGTTTGCCCAACACCGCCCAGTCCAGCCCGCGGATTTGGGTGGCAATGAACTCCCCGGTCGCCTGCTCCGGATCGAGTCCGAAAAATTGGCACGCCGCGTGATTGAGAAAGCCGATCACGCCTTTTGGATCGAGGATGATCACGCCTTCGTTGAGGGCTTCGAAGACTTTTTCCAGGAACCCTTTCTCGCGAATCAAGCGGGTGACGATCTGCTGGACCTCGCCGGGGACGACGCGATCCAAGCGGGCGACCAGCTTTTCGAGAAAGCCGGATTTCACCTTGTGTTTGCTTGTTTTGGGTTTTCGGTGTTCAGGAGAAGCCATGAGCGACGTTTTATTGGTCCTTTGCACCTTCCCGGATTCCGAACAGGCGCGACAAATTGGCACGGTCCTAGTTGAAGCGCAACTCGCGGGTTGTGTCAATCTCGTGCCCGCCGTGGAGTCGATCTATCGTTGGCAGGGAAAACTCGAGACCGCCGCCGAAACGCTCGCGATCTTCAAAACCACCGCTGCCGCGTTTCCCGCGTTCGAGAAAATGCTGACCGAACTCCACCCCTACGAAGTGCCGGAAATCATCGCTCTGGAGCCCACCCAAATCGCCGCGCCCTACCGGGCTTGGCTACTTAATAACGTGGCACTTCCGGATCGATGAGCCGCGACCAAGCCTCGATGCCGCCGGTCATGGAGAAGGCGTTTTTGACCCCGTGCGCCCGCAAAAACAAAGCGCCGCGCTGCGACCGCACGCCGTGGTGGCAATAAACGACGACGCCACGGGCATCGTCCGCTGTCAGTCGTTCGCCAGCCTCGGAGAAGGTGCCGAGCGGGAACCACTCGTTGCCGGGGATTTGGCAGATTGCCAGTTCGTCGGCCTCGCGGCAATCAATCAGCCGCGGCCGTTGCGCGGGCGGCAAACTGACCCAAGTCGCCACCTCGGCGGGGGCGATTTCCAAGGTTTTTCCGGAGTTCGGGAGCAATGGCGATTGCGGGTTCATTCGACGATGACGGGCGTGCCGAGTTGGACGTTTTCGAAAAAGTGGGTGGACATGTGGTGGGGCATCCGGATGCAACCGTGCGAGGCCGCGTAGCCGGGGAGATAACCGGTGTGCATGCCGATTCCGCCGTTGATGCGCATGAAATTCGGCATGGGCGCGTTGTAGAAGATTTCTCCCGGAGGGATTTTATCCACCCGGATGTCGACGTTGTCATTGGTCGTCACGCCAGTGGCTTTGTTTTTAAAGACGCCGTAAAGCGACGAAACGTGGTCCGCATGCTTTTCCGTGATTTTATATTTTCCCGGAGGAGTTCCATGGTCCTCGGTGCCGCTGGAGATCCGGGAAATCCCTACCAGCACGCCGCCTTTGTAGAAAAACGCCTTCTGCTGGCTGCGGTTAATTTTGATCAGCGGGCTGCCCGTCGCGCTGGCGCCGTCCCAGTAGGAAACGTCGTCCGGGATCGCCGGTGCCGGGTGATGCGGTCCGCCGGAAGTCGGTTGATGAATCGATCCGCCGAGCCCTTTGAGATAGTTGGATTGTCCGGGGACCGCAGGTCCGCAGGAGTTCAGCATAAATGCCGCCAACCCGAAAATCGGCACATAGTTAAGGAAGCTTGATTTCATAATGAGGCGCAGACTGCACGCGGAGTCGGGATCGGTCAAGGCCGGGAGGGAGGGGGGATCTGGCATTCAGACGGGGATGAGGAAGGTGACATCGGGCCAGAGGGCGAAGAGGGCCTCATCCAAGGTGGCGAGTTTCCCGCCCATGCGGCGGGCCAGCTCGGCGAGCCATGCATCCGTAACTTGTCGGTGACCGCTAAGGCGGGTGGGTGAAATCTCGTGGTAGGAAAAATTTTCGGGCCAGAAATGGTGCAATGGATGGGCGCGGATGGACGCGAGGGCAGCCCATGCCGCAGCGGTGGATTTGTCGCGGGCATGGATCATGTGCATTCGCAGCAAGCTCCCTTCGGTGATTGGGCAAGTTGCAAAAGCGTCCCCTTGGATTGTGGCCAGCCAGCGATGCACCCGACCGTGGTGGACGTGATCGGGAAGCATCGCGCTGATCAAAATATTCCCATCCAGAAGCCAGATCATTTCAAAGCCTCCTCAATTCGCCCGGGTGGGAGGCCCATGATTTCTGAGGGGCGGACGAGATCTTCGTCCATCGCATGGCGGAAGTCTTCGCCGGTGATCGGCCGACCTTCACTCTGGGAGACGGGGAAACCGGATAGAGGGTGGATACCGGGCGTGGACGAGGAAATGAGGGTTGCCGACAGAGTGCGGTGGCGCAGGAGGTCTCCGACCGCTTTGCTGATGGAAGTCTTGGTCGCAATGGCGTGGCTGCGGGCCATGGCGTAGAGGTCGTCGTCGAGATTAATCGTCAAGCGCATGAATGCACCATGGTGCAGTGGTGCATCGGTGTCAAACGGGCCTTTTTAACGGCTCCGCACGAGGTGCACGGCGACGCACTCGGTGTTTGGGAGGATGTGTTTCTCAATAGAAATGGCGACGTGGGCGAGCGGGTGATTTCCGAGCAGATGGTCGGCGATGTCCACGGCGAGCGTCTCGATGAGGCGGCGCGGGCGGGCGGCGGCGAGGGCTTCGATTTGCTGCGAGACGGCGTAATAATCGACGGTGTGGGAAATTTCGTCCGCCAAGCCGTTGAAGCCTTGCGACGGGGTCATGCGGACGGTGACGAGGAGGGTTTGGGACGCGGCGCGTTCCTCGTCCGGCACGCCGATGAGGGTGCTGACGCGCAGGCGGCGGATCTCGATGGTGTCAGGCGGATGCATGGGGGATGAGGTCGCGGTCGAGAGCTTCGGCGAGGAGGAAACGGGTGGGCTGGTTGAGATTGAGGGCGAGAGCGTCGGCGGGGGAGAGCCAGACGGATTCCTCGGCTTCATCGTTGAGCTGGACGGCGGTGGAGGTGGCGCGGGCGACGTAGTTGAGCAGGAGGAAATGTTCCGGCCGCTGGAACTCGGGCGAGTGGATGCAGTCTTGGACGAGCGCGAACTCGATGTCGCGGAGGTCGAGGCCGGTCTCCTCGCGGATCTCGCGGCGGAGGGCGTCGGTGGAGGATTCGCCGCGCTCGATTTTCCCGCCGGGGATGCCCCAGCGGTCGCCCCATTTGTGGGTCCGGACCATCAGGACGTGGCCATTTCCATCATGGATGAGTGCGCCGACGGTGGCGACGGGGCGGGAAACGCTGCGGCGGCGGTCGAGCAAGCTGCGGAGGACGCCGAGGTCCGGCACGGTGAGATCGGGACGGACGGCGGCGAGAATTTCCGCGTGGTTGTAGCCGGTGAGCACGGCGATGGAGGAAATGCCGCCGTGGCGCGCGGTTTCCACGTCGTGGGTCATGTCGCCGACGAAGGCGGTCTCGGCGGGGTCGAGGCCGTGGGTTTCGAGGATTTTATGGATAATTTCCCGCTTGTCCAAGACGCCGGAATAGGTGGCTTCAAAATGGTGACGCAGGCCGAAATCATCCATTTGGCGCTCAAAAGCGACGGTGTCCATGGAGGTGAGGACGAAGGCACGGATGCCGAAAGCGGCGCACCATTCGAGCTTTTCGCGGGCATGAGGCAGCACGGTGACCGGGGTGACGGCGGCGTCGAAGGCCGGGCGGAAATGGGCTTCAAGCTCCTCTAGCGAGACGTCCGGCAGCAGCTCGGCGTAGAATTCCCGGTAAGGCAGTCGGAAGGCCCGGCGGAAACTCTCGCGATCGAACGCGGCGATTTCATACTTCCCGAGAACGGCGTTGGTGGCCTCGATGACCGGACCGAGATCGTCCACGAGCGTGCCGGACCAGTCGAAAATGAGGTTGCGAAACATGGGGCAGGGAGTCTAGCCGAGTTGGAACTTGATCGATTTGATCCGCCCCTCGCCGAGCTGGTTGCGGATCCGGGTGAGGAGCATGGGTTTCATTTGCTCCAGTTGGAAGCGCAAGGCGGGCTGGGTCACGCGCAGAACGAGATTGCCGCTTTTCACCGAAATTGGCTCGGTATGACGGGCGATGAAATCTCCGGCGAGCTCCTTCCAGGTCGCGCGGACTTGGTCTTCGTGCAAGCCGTCCTCAGCCCCGGCGGCGCGCAGGATCGCGGCCACGAATTGATGCGCGAGATGAATGCCGGCGTTGAGGTCCGCCGGTTCCTCGGCACCGCGCCATTCCCGCAGGATTTCCTCTCGGATTCTGCTGGCGCGCGGCGGCTTTTTCATGGCGGCGTGGCGCTTAGGCGTCGCCATTCTCGCCGATGGCCTCCACCGGACAGCCTTCCATGGCTTCGCGGCATTGCGCGATTTCCTCGTCGTTTTCGGGTTGCTTGAAAACGTAGGAATAACCCTCGTCTTCGGCACGAGTGAAATTGTTCGGCGCGGTCTCACGGCAGAGGTCACAATCGATGCATTGGCTGTCCACGTAGAACTTGCCAGGCACGTTTTCCACATTCTTGTCTTCGCGGTCAGCCATAAGGAAATATAGGGATTAACAGCCCCTTGGATGACTTCACCTAGCTTTGGATGCAACTCGATTTTTTCGAAAATTCGGATTCGGCCAGACAGTTCTTGCTTGGGTTGCCCGCGCCACAGCCATAAAGGTGCCGCCTGCCGCATGTCCCCGCCGAATCTCAGTGGAAAACTTCTCGCCTCCGTTTCGCGGGATTTTTTCCGCCCGCTGACCCGGCCGTCGGCGGCGATTTATGTCGATTGCGCGGAGCGTCTGGCCGACGTCGCAGGTGAGGCCGGACGGATTCCCCATGGCGAGGCGATCGCCTTGATCCGCGAAATCCTCGCAGCGCACCCCGACATCGTGCTCGACGACGACGAGGGCGCGTCCCTTCGCGACGCCCGCCAGCGCGCCGGCCAGTTTTTCAACCGCCTTTGCGAGTCCCGCTGGCTCGAAGACCAGCAACTCGGACTGCACGAACGCTGGGCCCTCGTTTCTCCCGGCCTCCGCCCGCTGCTCCGTTTGCTGCGCGAACTCGCCGAGGATGAAATCGCCGAGCTCAAAACCTTCGCCGACACCGTCCGCGGCGTTTGCGAAACCCTCGAGCGCCCGAACGTCCTCGACCCGCGCCTGCAGGAGCCCGACGAAATCCGCAGCACGGTCACCGACTGCAACGCCCGCCTCGAGAGCGCGATCATCCAGCTCCATGGCGTGGAAAAGCTCATTTCGCTCTTCGACCGCCGCCAGCGCCTCAGCGATTCCCCGGCGGAGACCCTGCGGCTGCTTTACGCCGAGTTCGGCGCGGGCCAGCACATGGTTTGCTATGACGCGCTCCGCCGGAACGGCCTGCTGCCCCGGCTCCAGGTTCTGCGTTTGCAAATCGCCGACCGTCGCGACGATCCGCTAGTCAAGGAGCGCCTCGCCGCCGGACTCGCCGCCCACTATCATCTGGACGAAAACGAGTCCTATCACCGCGCGGAAAAGGCCCTGCGCGACCTCGAACGCCGGCTCGCCGCCATCCGACTCGTCGCGGATGCCATCGACGCCCGGATGGCCTCGTTCAACCAGCTTTCCCAACAGCGCTATCGCTACCAAACCGAACTTCGCGGCCGTCGCCCGGAAATCGTAAAATCCTACTGCGACGCCATCAATGCTGCCCACGAAGGCACCCGGCTCGCCGCCCTGCGCGACGCAGAGCCCGACTTCGCACCGCTCGTGCCCGAGGTGAAATTTTTCTTCGGTAGCGAGTCGCTCGCCCGCACCCGCCGCGTCAAAGCTCCGGCAGACCTCACCTTCGGCACCGACTCCGGCGGCCGTGACGAAACCGCCGAGGAAACGCTCGCCGCCCTCCGCGAACGCCAACGCCTCGCCCTCACACCCCAACGCGCCGCACGTCTCGTCGCCCGGCTGCTGCCGGAAAAATCCAGCGTTGTCATGACCTCGGATTTCACCGCCACCGACCTTGACGAGATGCTCGATCTGCTCGCCATCGCCGCCTACGAGCACGCCGTCACCGCTGACGGCCAGCGCGTGAAATGGACCATCGACGGCCCCGGCAAAACCACCGGCCTCACCCCCGAAAAAATCCCCGCCGATCCCCACGCCGGCTGGAACGTCGAGCGCTTTCAAATCCAGCGTATCTGAAATTTTAAATCTCAAATCTCAAATCTCTTCCCATGTCCGATCCCAACTGGCCCCGCTTCTGGTCTGACGTCCCTGACGACGACCGCCCGGCGCTGCGCGAAATCCTCGCCGAGCTCATCGGCCGCGGCACCTTGCTTGGCAGCAGCGGCGCGGGGCGCGATCACTTCCTGCTCGCCCGCGACCACTATCAGGAACACCTCAAGGACTACCTCGCCCCGCTCGGGCTGGAGCTCATCATCGACCACGATTTTTTCATCCTCCAAGCCCGCACGCGGCCCGAGGCTTGTCACTTGCTCGCGCAGTTCACCAAGGATGAAACGTTGCTATTGTTAGTCCTCTGGCGCGTCTGGGACGACCATCGGACGAACGAGGCGGGCAGCGCCGTCATCCTTACCGTCGATGATTTGTGGACGCGCTTCCGCAACACCTTCGACAAGATCGAGCCGCCGGAGAAAACCCACCTCGACTCGTTGTTAGGCCGCTTAAAACGTCACCGCCTCATCCGCACCCACAAGCCGGATGGTGCGCTGCAGCTCGGTGAGACCCTCATCGAAATTCTGCCCAGCCTGCCGCGTGTGATCCCTTTTGACAGCCTTGAATCCTGCCTCGCCCGTGCCGCTCTCTATCAACCCGCCGCCGAAGCCTGACATGATCCAGCGCGTCCACCTCAGCCGCATTCTCGCCATCAATTGGTATGGCTACCGCCGCTTCATCGACGTCTCCGGGCTCTCGCTTATCACTGGGGCTAACGGCTCTGGGAAAAGCGTGCTGCTCGACCTCATCCAGTTCGTGATGCTTGGCGAGTCGCTCAGCCGGTTTAATAAGGCAGCGGCCGGTTCTGGCAGCGGCCGCTCGCTGCGGGGTTACTGTCTCTGCGATACGAATACGCAGGGAAATGACGGCCAGGAACGCTATCTCCGACCTTCCGGGGTGACTCTGGCAGGATTGGAATTTGTTTGGCCATTGGCAAAAGAAGAGGAAATCCCGCGCCGCGAAACGTGGGGCGCGCGCATCGAGTTCGAAGGCCCGACCGCCAAGGCCCGCACGCTTTGGTTCACCATCCCCAACCGTCTTGAACGCGAGGATTTCCTCAGTGCCGAACTCGATCAAAACGCTGTGGCGTTCATGTCCGAGGAGGAATTCCGCGTGCATGTGAAACGCGATCTCGGCGGTGAGGTGTTTGATCGCCAGGCGTCGTATCTCGATGAAATGGGGTCGCGCAGCCATCTCGGATTCGACCGGGTGCAGATGAATAAAACGCTGCCGAACTCGATGGCGTTCCAACCGGTCGAATCGTTTGAAAAATTCATCCGCGACTACTTGCTAGAGCCTGGCTTGCCGGATGTGAAAGCGGTCCGCGCCAGTGTGGATGCGCACCGCCGGGCGCAGGAGCGCTTGGAAAAAATGCATGACCAGCACGCGCGGTTGGCACGCATCGGTGAGCGTCATCTGGAATACGTCACCGCCCGTCGCGACGCGCGCTTGCACGCCCATCTGCGGATCGCGCTGGGGCACGAGCAGAAGTTGGAGAATCTAACTTCACGCCGGTCCGAGCTGGAACAACTTCGTTTCCTGAACGCCGAGACTTGCGCGGATTATGAATCCGCGCTGGGTGAGCGCAACGAACTCGATTCGCAACTCGCGAAGATCCGTCTGGTCGCCGGCAACGACCTCCAGATCACCCGCCTCGCCGAGGATCGCAGTCACCGCGATGAAGTTTCTCGTGAGCTGGACGCGCTGCGCGAGACGGAGAAATCCGCGCGGCAGTTTCTCCACGACCGCACGCAGTATTGGAAACAATGGCTGCGGCTCGCCCAGGAGTTCGGGCTGGAGGAACCGGAACCCGCCGCCGATTGGCTTAAGCAAATGCAGGGTGCGGATGAGTCCGCCGCGCTGGACGCCGCCCAGCGGATGCCGCGGATCTATCAGTCGCTGGTCAATGACGCCCGCGAGCGGCTGCGTCCTGTGGAGGATGAAATCAAGGTGCTGGAAAACCGTGAAACCCGCCTCCGCCGCGAGTTGGATGATCTCGATCACAAGGGCAGCGCCGCGCCGTCGCCGTTGTTGGATGCATTGAAATCCCGGGGCCAGCGCGCCGATGCGTTTGGCCGAGTGATCGAGGTGAGGGCCGAGGCCGAACCGTGGTGGCCATTGCTCGAATCGCTGCTGGGAAACAAGCGCGGTGCCGTGCTGGCGGAGGATTTCAAAGCGGCCTGGGAGCAAGCTCGCCGCCTCGGGCACGTCGAGGAACCGCTCGTCCATGCTGGAGAACTTTCCAGTTCCAAGGACGCGAAGCCGGGGACCGTCGCCGCGTTTTTCGAGACCAAGCACGAGCTTGCGAAAGCATATCTCCAGCATCTTTACGGCGATGTGGTCGCAGTCGAAAAAGTCAGCCAACTCGACTCACATCCGCGTGCGTTTTCCAAGGACGGCTGGCTCAAGGATCCACCGCATCGGCAGCATTTCCTGCCAGCCAAGGAATTCACAATTGGCGAGGAAGGCTTGCGGAGACTGAGAACCCTGCGTCAGGACGAACTTACGGAAGTGAAGGATGAACTCACTTTGAAACTGCGGCTGCGCGAGGATTGGCGGATGTTCCTGCATCGCGGCGAGCAGTGGACGCTCGATAAAGCGGAACCGCCGGCCGGCAGCTCGAAGCTGCGGGATCTTCCCCGGTTACGGAAGGAACTCTCCCAGCTGGATGAGACGATCCGCCTGCTCGCCACGCCCGAGCGCGAGGCAACGGTGGAGAAGCTGCGGGTGATGGAGAAGACGTTCCAAGGCGTCATCGAACGCACCGGCCGGCTTGCTAACAGCATCGAGAAATTTGCCCAACAGGAGCGCGTGTTGCAGGACAGCATGGCCGCGCTCACGGAGGACGAAGCGGCATCGCTGACAGAACGTCAGCTCAGCCGCGAGTCGCTCGAAGGTGTGCGCGACCCGGAGATTTCCGAACTCATCGTCGCAGCGCGGCAGCAATTTCCCAAGTGGCAGCAGCGACTCGATGCGTCCTCGGAAATGGCGCGCATCCGCGAGTTTGATTCGGACAAGGCGCGCCGCGACCGCGATTTGGAGCGTCATGCCCTGGCTGAAAAACATCCCGAAACCGCGGAAGCATTCGATCCCGGCGACGAAGGGAATTCCCGCTACGACGCGCGTCGGGTCGAGCTGGAATCGCATGAGTTGGAAAAATACACCGCAGCCGCCGAGGACGCCCGCAAAGAGTGGGAGGACCGGCTGCAGCACCAGGTTCTCGATGTGCTGAAGGAAAAGTTAGATGAGGCGGAGCGCACCAAGCGCGAGCTCAACCGCGCGATGGACCACGACATCGGCGGTTGGCGCTATCAGCTATCGATGAAGGCGGACCGCAGCCACAGCGCGATCTGGGCGCTGGTGGAAAAAGGGCTGAATCCCGGGCTCGAACTTTTCGCATCCGGCGCGCGCGAGGAAATCGAAAAGGCGAAGGCCGCGTTGATGGCCGCCATCGAAAACTCCGAGGACCCGCGCCAGCAGCGGGCGCTGGATTACCGCTACTATCACCACTGGGACATCCAGGCCACACCGACCGGCAAGGGCGAGGGCGCGGCGATTTCGCTGAACCGCAACGCGAAAAAGCAAAGCGGCGGCGAGAACCAGGCACCGTTTTTCGTCGCCATGCTTGCGGCCTTCCAGCGCGTTTACGACCTCGGCCCACGCGAGTCGCGGAAGAATCTCGGCATCGTGATCATGGACGAGGCGTTCTCGAAATTGTCAGGTGATCGCATTGATTCGTGCCTCGATCTTGCTAGAAATTTCGGGTTGCAACTCATCATGGCATTCCCGGAAGACCGCTTGCCAACGATGATCCAGCATGCGGAAACCGTGGTGCAATGCCGCGTCGAGCGGACCTATGATGAAAAAAGCGGCCAGATCACGAACATCGAGAACTGGGTGGTGAAGGTGGATCGGGACAAGTTGGTTGAGGCGTTGTCATGAATTGGCTCGCGGAGTTTTACCGTCGCTGGCAAGCCGCACGGGGCAGGCGGGTGACAGCTCCGAGCCGGGCTTTTTCACTGGATTGGATCACTCTGTTGGAGGCCGCTGGAATCACCGGCGCGGAAGACCAGGCGACCGCGGCGCGGGAGGCGGAGGCTTGCGGGCAGTTCGTTTTGAAAAGGCATCGCTACCGAACCTATCTGATCGAGCGGGTGACTCTGCCGCTCGCTTCCGAGTCGTGGCTGATTGAGCGCTTCGGCGGGACAAGGGGTGGGGATTTGCAAGCCGCGGCGCTAGAGATTATCGCGGAGTTTTCTGAGCGCGGGCATGCCCGGTTCCCGCAGGAATGGGCGGCGCTCTGCGAGTCGCTGCGCGTGGCGTTTACCCAAGGTTGTTCGCTGCGACCGTTCAGCTGGACCCACCCCGGAACGTTGCGGCGTTTGCTCGTGGTGGTGAAAAAACTCAGTGAGCGCGAGTGGCCGGCCGGCACCTTGATCCGTGCGGCGAGCGTGGAGATGGGTCTGGATTCGAAGGGACTCGAACGGCATCAGCGGACGTTCGAATCGGGATTAGCGCGCCTGTTTGGAGCGGAAATCTCACTGAAGTCGTTGGGTCTTGTCGCAGGAGATTCGCATGTCGAACTGCACGGGCCGGTGTGTCTGCATTTCCCGGATGGCGGCACCCATGATTTCGACGGGCTGGCGCACGTGCTCATTTCCGCAGCCGATCTGGCGCGCTGCGTGTCGGTTTCCACCACGGCGGAGCGACTGTTGAGCATCGAGAACCGCAAGACGACGTTCCGCCAATACGCAGCGGCGAATGGCGACCGGCGGACCTTGATCGTGGCCACGTCGTTTCCGACACCGGCCTTCCGCGAGCTGCTGGAGAAACTGCCGCGTGGGCTGCCGCACTACCATTTTGGCGATACCGACCCGGCGGGCTGGCAGATTTTGCTCAAATTGCGGGAAGCAACGCCACGGCCGGTCGAAGCGTTCCGCATGCGCTGGCGGGCAGGTGACAGGCCGAGTCCGATGACGCCCTACGACGTGACATTGCTGCCGAGTCTGCTTGTTGCGCCGCTTCTTGCCGATTTGCGGATTGAGATTGAGGCCATTGCTGCTCGGGGTGAGCGGGGGGATTTTGAGCAGGAAACCTTGGGACCGCCGGCACCCGGCGGCTGGCCTTTTTGACAGAGCTGGAGAGTCCGCTTTGGCTTTCGCACTGGTCAAGTGGGAGTCTCCATTCTAAATATCCCGCCGCACCCGTTATGACACCCAAGCCACCTTCATCCTCGGACGGATCATCCCTTCCTCCGCGACACCGCCCGAACAAGAAGGATTTGATCAAGGATTCGACCGAGCTGGATTTGTGGGCTTTCGATGAGCCCGGTCAGTCGGACGAGAAAAGGGCGGCGGCTGCTCCGAAATTTGGCCGCTCGGCGGGGATTCCCGTTCCCCGCAGTTCGGGAAATGTGAGGAAGCACCCGGTTGGCGGTTTGCCAAAATCCGAGAAATCACCGCCGTTGCAGGCTTCGGGCGCTGAAGATCGAATTCAAATCAACGTCAGTAAGAAGCGGCCGAAAGCCGCACCGGCGTCACATCCGGTCCATCATTCGAAGGTGGGCGAGGAATTTGACGAGCTCGACGACGGGAATGAACCGGAGCCGGAGGTTGTGGAAGATGCGTCCGCAGCCGAACTGGTTGCTGTGGATGAGCCCGTTTTGCTTGAGTCCGCCATCGAAGAAACCGTTCCGGAAACACCGCCGCCTGTCGAACCTCCGGTTTCTGAGCAAGATGAGTTTTCGCCGCGGGTTCGCGAAGACGCCGAACCCGTCTCGCTGCGTCCGCACTTGGGGTTGTCCAAGGTGGAGCGGATCGGGCTGGCGGCTTTGCTGGGAGTGCTGCTGATCGGTGGGGGAGTGGTTTATTTGAAAACCATCTACCACTTGCCGGCCGGGTCGGGGCGTTTGGAGGAAAATGATTTTCCGGTCAAAGGCGCGCACTTAACGATCGCTGCCGCCAGCAGCTACTGGCGTGCCCCGATTACTAATGGAGCTTATGCTGAGACCGTCCGCCGCGGCACTCAGTTAGTGCCGGTGGTGGATCTAACCATAAAAGGCGGTCCCGCCGCGGTCCGGGTGTTTTTCCGCAACAGCGATGGCGACGTCATCGGCGACGCGGTGACCCGCACCATCCAGGCGGGGGCTTCGCTGGAGGTGGCCGCGACCGCTGGCTTTGAGGACGTGGGAATGCACGCCGCCTACCGCACCGGACAGAGCAAGCCATGGACGGTGCAGGTCTATGAAGGGCCCTCGGAAAGCTCGCCGGCGCCCGCTTTCAAGAAGCTTTTTGAAATGAACGTCTCCACCGATCGCCGCTGAATTCCACCGCCATGTCCAATCAAGAAATCACTCCACTCGTGCCCAGGGAGGGCTGGCACGTCATGCATTTGTTCTATCACGTCGATCACGCGCAATGGTCGCTTTACAGCGACGAGGAACAGCGCCAGGCCAAGACCCGCCTCACCGAACTGGTGCAGGAAATCCGCGCCACACCGGACACGCACCTGTTGATCTTCTCCGTCGCTACCCCGAAGGCGGATCTCGGGTTCATGCTGCTGACCCCGGATTTGCAGGTGGCTAACATGTTCGAAAAACAGCTCAGCCTGTCCCTTGGGCCGGAGATTCTCAGCCCGACGTATTCCTACCTGTCACAAACGGAGAGCTCGGAATACACAACCAGCCGCGAGCAATACGCGGCGGAAACCTTGGTCGCCGAGGAAGGCCTCGTCGAGAGGACTCCGGAGTTCGAAGCCGGGCTCAAGGCCTTCGACGAGCGGATGGCGCACTATCTCAAGCACCGCCTCTATCCGGTCCTGCCGGACTGGCCGGTGATTTGTTTCTATCCGATGTCCAAGCGCCGCAACGGTGCGGACAATTGGTATTCGCTCGATTTCGAGGCCCGCAAAAAGCTGATGGCCGGCCATGCGCGCGTCGGCCGAACCTATTCCGGCCGGATTCTCCAGCTCATCACCGGCTCGACCGGGCTCGATGAATTCGAGTGGGGCGTCACCTTGCTGGCGAAGGACACCATCGACATCAAGTCGATCGTTTACGAAATGCGCTTCGATGAGGTCACCGCGCGCTATGGCGAGTTCGGGGATTTCTATATCGGCATGCAGTTGCCGCTCGACGTGTTGTTCCGGCGGATTTGCCTCTGATTTCGAACACGAAAAAGCCCGGCTCCAGTGATGGAGCCGGGCTTTTTGTTTGATGAATTTACTCGCCGAGTCCGAAGCGGACGAAGCGGGTGACGGTGAGCGTGTCGCCGAGCTCCTTGCCCTTGGCTTCGAGCAGCGCGGAAATCTTAATGTCGGAATCCTTCACGAAGCCTTGCTCCAGGAAGCAGCTTTCGGCGAAGAACTTGCCGATTTGGCCCTTGAGGATGTTCTCGATGATGTTGGCGGGTTTGCCTTCGGCTTCGAGGCGGGCGCGGAAGATGTCGAGCTCGTTGTCCACCACGGATTGCGGGATGTCCTCGCGGGAAAGTCCCTTGGGCGCGCAGGCGGCGATGTGCAGCGTAAGGTCCTTGATGAGTTCCTTGAAGGTGTCGGTGCTGCGGGTTTCCGGCTTGGTGGTGCCGACTTCGATGAGCACGCCGACCTTGCCACCGAGGTGGATGTAGGAAGCGACCACGCCGCCCGGAGCCGCGTCGAAGCGAACGTATTTGCGGAACTGGAGGTTCTCGCCGACTTCGCCGACCTTCGATTTGATCGTGTCTTCGATGGTTTGCTCGCCGTGTGGATGGGCGAGGGCGGCGTCGTGATCGGCGGCTTGGGAGGCGGCGAGCGCGTCTGCGATGTCACCGACGAAGGCTTGGAAGCTTTCGTTTTTCGAAACGAAGTCGGTCTCGCAGTTCACTTCAAGCAGCAGGCCGGAAGTGGTGTCGGCATTGACGCGGGCGGTGATGACGCCTTCGTTGGCGGCGCGGTCGGCCATTTTGCTGGACTTCATGATGCCCCGCTCGCGGAGCAGCTTGATGGAGGCTTCGATGTCGCCGTTGGTTTCGGTGAGGACTTTTTTACAGTCCATCATGCCGGCGTTGGTCTTATCGCGGAGTTCTTTGACGATTGATGCGGTGATCATAAAATTTAGTGAGTGGTAGAGAGGAAAAACGGGCGTCCCGTCGCGAGACAGGACGCCCGGTGTGACAAAGGATTTAGTTTTTGCGGGCGGCGACCATGGCATCCACCAGATTCTGGAGGATGAGGCGGATCGAGCGGATCGCGTCGTCGTTGCCCGGGATCGGGAATTGGACGAGCGCCGGGTCGGCGTTGGTGTCGACGAGGGCGATGATCGGGATGTTCAAGCGGCGGGCCTCGGCGACGGCGATGGTTTCGCGGGCGGAGTCGACGATGACGACGGCGTCAGGCTTCTTGTCCATGTCGCGCACGCCGCGGAGGTTGCGGAGGAGTTTTTCGCGCTCGCGGCCGAGGGCGGCGAGTTCCTTCTTGGACATGGCCTTGAATTCAGGCTGCTTCTCGATGTTTTCGAGATACTTGAGGCGCTCGACCGACTTGCGCACGGTGAGGCTGTTAGTGAGCATGCCACCCAACCAGCGGTGGTTGACGTAGTGTTGGCCGGTCGCTTCCGCAGCTTCGCGGATGGCGTCCTGCGCCTGGCGCTTGCAGCCGACGAAGAGAACCCGCTTGCCCTTGCCGACGAGGTCGGCGAGGAAATCCGAGGCTTTATCGAGCTGCTGGACGGTTTTTTCCAGGTCGATGATGTAGATTCCGCCTTTGTCCTTCATGAGGAAGGGCTTCATGCGCGGGTTCCATTTTTTGGTTTGGTGGCCGTAGTGGACGCCGGCGTCCACCATTTCGTTGATGAGTTCGTTGATCATGTTGTGTTCTGTTTTCCCGCCTTGAATCAGGACGGGCGATTTTTGAAGATTTGCCGCATGGAGCCCCTCCGGATCTTCGTTGGTGAATAAGGCGGCGTGAAGAGGGACGCGGGAAATAGGCAACCGCCCCGGAATTGGCAAGGGAAATCCTGATTTTGGAAGTCCGCGACTACTTTTGAAGACGCTCATTGAGCGTATCCGAGCGCTTCGCGAAGTTCCTGGCGGGCGGCCACCGAGATTTCGTATTTGAACTTCGTCAACGACGGATAGGCCACATCCAACCGGGCCATGGAGTCTTGCGCAAACCAGTGTTGCCGGGCCCATTTGAAATACGGCGTGGCGAGCGGCAGGACGCCTGCGGCGGCCGCTGCGGGAAATGTTTCGCAGATACGCATCGGCATCGGCTTTCAACGCAAGGAGTCCGTCGGCGGCACCGCGCTCCTTGAGCAACCAGGGCGATGAGCGGATCATTCATGCCGGCTTCAGCAAATACCCGCCGACCCAGCCTTCCTCGCCACGCTCGTTGCGGCACCAGTGCCAGCCGTGGATTTGGCGCAGCGATTCAAGGCGGTCGCCGCGCTTGATGGTGAGCACAGTGGGATCGTAGGTTTCGAGCGCGGCATAGCGTCCCTCGCCGAGCGGCTCGAGGATTTCCTCGGGAACGTAGCCGTCATCGCCATCGTTGTCGGTCGCCCACACCCAGCCGGGCCACGCGCGGTCGGCGATGCCGACGGTGACTTCGTCGCCGGGCTTCAAATGGATGGGATTGCTGTCGTTGTCCTCGTAGTCGGCGTTTGCGGTGAAGGTGGCCATGGTGGCACCGAGAAAATCAGATGGGGCGGATAAGGCGAACGTTCATTTCGAGAGCGAAAGCGGATTTTTAAGCCGTCGTTTTCACGCTTCTTTACATCACCCAGTGCCGGTGTAGCCTGCTTGCGCTGCTCACCCCATCCACCTTAATGTTTCGTCAGTCCCGTCCCCCCGACCCTGACCAGGACCTTGTCACGCGTGCCCAACAGGGAGATACGCGCGCTTTCGACGCCCTGATCCTCAAGTATGGCGACAAGCTATACGGCCTTGTTTACAACATGACCTCCCACAAGGAGGACACTCATGATTTGCTCCAGGAGATCTTCGCGCGGGCCTATCAATCGCTCGGGAAATTCAAGGGTAACTCGGCGTTCTACACCTGGATCTACCAGATAGCTGTCAACCTGACGCTCAATTTCCTGAAGAAGCGAAAGCGTCGTACAGGATTGAGCCTCAATGAGATGGATTCCTCCGTGCAGCAGGATCCGGCGCTCATCGACACCACTCACGAGGCGAATCCCGAGCGTCAGACCAACCTCAACGAGCTACAGATTAAATTGAACGAAGCAATGAAGAAGTTGTCTGACCCCCACAGAATGGTGGTCACGATGTTTGACATTCAAGGCATGCCCCACGGGGAAATTGCCAAGGTGCTCAATACTTCCGAAGGCACCGTTCGGTCACGACTCCACTATGCGCATCTTCAACTCCAGTCAGCCTTGCAAGACAGTTGGGAAGAAAGATTTTAAAATTCTACTTGCGCATCCGGGGATTATTTTATAAATCCTAAATATCAACCGCAGTGAAACCGACGCTCGAACAAATTGGAAACCTACTAGCCCTCAAGCGCGATGAGCGTCCTGAAGCGGGTTACTGGGAGGATTTCCTCTGTGAATTTCACCAAAACCAGCGCGAGCAGGCCGTGAAGAACTCGGGATTTTCAAATTTCTTTGGTGGCGTCTCCGCTTGGTTTTCCGATCTGAGTCCTGCCAAGTGGGCATATGGTGCGGGCGTGGCCTACGCCGCGCTGACCATCGCTTTTTTCCTGACGCCGCGAGATGTGGCGAAGGAAAACGCGCCGGCGTCCCCGGTGAATTATCAAGTCGTTCCGGCACCCACGCCGCCCGGGCTTGAGCAACTCAAGCAGTTGGACCTGAGTCCCACGACTCAAGGCGACGTCGGCGAGCAAGTGTTTTAATTCCAGCAACCCCGAAATGGTGGATCTGGAATGCCCGCGCCGACAGTGGTCGGCACGAATGTTTTTGGTGGTGAGCGCCTGCGTGTCGGCTGGCTTGGCACAACCTGTCGTAATTTCCCCGCGCTGGCAGGTGAATTTTCCGCCCGCGGCGAATGGGCAGCCCGGTGAATCCACGGCCGTGCCCGTCAACGGAGCTTCGGTGTTCGTCGCAATCGTCCCGGTTGGCGTGAATTCGGGGAGTCCGACGCTGCAGTTCGGTAACCACTCCATTCCGGTCAAATTGATCGGCCACGATCCGGTCTCGCGGCTGGGGTTCATCAAGGTGGAAGAGAGCACCGCGCCGAAAGCGCCGGAATGGGCCGCGGACGCTGGCGCGAGTGCGAGCGCCACCTTGCAGGCCATGGAACCCGCTGGATTGGTCAAATGCCGCACGACCGGCTGGGTGAAACAGGTGGGAGGAAAAATTTTACCGCTCGCCTTGCTGCGGGTGAATTTCAGCAAGTCGGTCCCGCCGCCGGGAACCCCGCTGCTGGACGATGCCGGGCGGGTGGTCGCGATTGTTTTTCAAAGTTCTGGCGGCGGCAACATCGGCTACGCCCTGCCCGCTGAAGCCGTGCACCGGGTGCTCCGGGACGTTTCCAAGGGCGGCCCGCTTTGCCGTGGCTGGCTCGGGCTCGCACTCCGCGCCGAATCCCAAATCCCCAGGATCAGCCGGGTTCTGCCAGATTCTCCCGCCGCCGCCGCGGGCGTCCAGCCGAACGATGTGCTTCTCAGCATCGGCTCCAGGCAGATCACGGACTACGCGGACGCCGTGAATGCGTTTTTCTATCTGATTCCCGGCCAGCCGGTAAAAGTGAAGTTGTTGCGCGGAGTGGATCAATTAGATGTCTTGCTGACGCCGACCACGCCGAAAGGCTAACTCCTAGCGGTGGTCAAGATTGAGAGTGAAAAAGTTCCGCTATAAAATCTGCTTCTTCCGCCAAATCTGTGGGTGAAACCGGGTTCTAACCGCCGCGATGCTGCGTAATCGTCTCTGAAAGTTGTCCACAACAGGCCGCTTCGAGAATGGGTCTGTAACTCGTCGGAGAAGCGGACTGTTGTGGGCAACTTTCTCTTCGTGGCGATGGGGGTTGGCCGTTGGCATGAGAGCTTGATGAATCGACGACCTCTGGCGAATCTTGTCCGCTACGACAACCAACCAGGAGGCCGCCGATTCTTCTCAAGACACTACTCAATAAAGTCTTGCGCCGGAATCAAGGTCGTTTGTTCCGAATATGTGGAAGCCCTATCGATGTCGAGGATCCACGGCAGTCCCAACGCGGGTGAGATGCAGCCGAGGATCTGGTTTGGAGAGCCAGTCGAGGCCGGCGGTTTCCTCGGGTGCGATACATGGCGAGGCGCACGGCGTCCTCACTGACGGTGCCACTCATGACTAACAGACCAGGGTTAATGTCATCGCCGCGAAGGCCGTTGATGTGGGCGTAGCGCCAGTGGCCGGAGAGCACGCTGAGCAGCACGGTGCCCATGACGTTGAGTGCGCCGCTGCCGCAGTTGCCGGTGTAAGTTAGAGGGCCCTCGCGCAGGAATGCTTCCTCCCATCGTCCGCCAGCTTGGAGGAACTGAAAGAAGAAGATCGACTGGCCCTCGCGGGTGACGGGAGCTTGGTCATCCCACTCGGCATAAAAGCGTCCACCAGGGGCGTCCAGCGGCCACGATCAAGCAAGGAGCGCAGGCCACGAGCCGCAGGCGAGCGGGCCGCTGCGGACGACTTGCGCTCCCTGCGACGCAAAACGCCCTCCTCAAAATGGATCGGCGACGTCCACCAGTCCACCAGTCCACCAGTCCACCGGCCACGGCATCCGGCCTGATCGGCGCGAGGAAATCGGCCTGGAAATCAAGGGTATTTTCAAGCGCAACCGCCGCCGCTATGGCTACCGCAGGATCAGGGATCAGCTTGCCGACCAGGGCATCACCTGCGCCCCCGCCCGGGTCCGCAGGATCATGCTGGAACGCGGCCTCAAAGCCATCCAACCCAAAACCTACGTCCCCAGAACCAGCGACGGCAGGGCCGACAAACCCTCGCCCAATCTGCTGCTCGGCCAGCCTCTTCGAGAGAAACCCAACTAGGTCTGGGCCGGCGACATCACCTTCATCCCAACCACCTCCGGCTGGATCTATCTGGCGTTTTTCCTTGATTTTACAAGTGGTCGGGCTGGCGGGATTCGAACCCACGACCCCCTGCCCCCCAGGCAGGTGCGCTACCAGACTGCGCTACAGCCCGTTCAGTAAACGGGTAGCGAAAGAAGCAGGGGAAATGCGGATTGGCAAGCACTGAAATCCGGACTGTCGGCCAGGGTCAGGGCGGTTGGCAGGCAGAGCTACGGTCCCCACCAGACTAAGAACCCGGCTTTTTCCCTAGACAGGTTGCCCTGATTTTGCATGGTAGAGGGGTT
>JAYSYA010000297.1:0-7830 GCA_043716765.1 Akkermansiaceae bacterium | reverse complement strand
AATTCACTGGCTTCGGACCCTGCCTTTTCAGGGGATTACACCGTTGAGGATTCGACCGGCAGAATTATTTGCATCAAGATTGTCGGCTCATACGCCATGACGTTTTGGGCGGATCATCCCGCGAGGGAAATCAAGATCACAAACATCCGCAGCGCGGACCGCGCCTAAAATGTGTTCCGACTGTCTCGGTCGGATTCCCTCCCCGGCTGAGACAGCCGGGACACATTGGCGGACGCGCTGGGCGGAGTCGGTCCCGTGAGGCGGATCGCGGCGCGGGCGGGTGGCTTCATGCCGTGGCCGAGGAAGTAGCGGGTGTGGGCGGGTTTGTTGTAAACCACGTTCTGCCAAGCGATAGAGAGCCGGTATTGGGGATTGTGCATCAGCGTGGTGAGGCGGTGCGCGGTGGGAAGGGTGGTGGTGTAAAGGCGGATGGATTTGCCTCCGGGACCCGGCACCAGCGCCTCGGCTCCGGGGTGGCGGGGATCGATGTCGGCGACGATGCGAAATTCTGGCGGTGGCGCTGGGTGGAACTTCTTGGTCATCGGCCAGCGGGCGGATGAAATAACCGGTCGCTTTACCGGCATCGGGATCGAGGAAATTCGTCGCGCCGCTGAGCGGCTGCGGATTGACGCGTTGGTTGCCGGCGGCGCTCACCCGGTAGAGATTTGCCCCCGCCCTGGCGGATGGCGACGAGGCCGCGATCGCGCGGTTCCATTTCTCGCAGGGCGGTGGCGGGGACGGCGGCAAGGAAAAGGAACGCAAGTGCCCGGCATCGGATGGAAAGTATCGGGGGCATGACTGTGTATAGCGATAGAACCCTTTGCGGGCTTGTCATTTTTCACACCCGTTCGGAGTAGTCGCCGGGCAAGGGCGCTGAACTCCCATTTGTCGCGGCACTAAACCGAGCTATGCAGCCGATGAATTCTGTCTGGCGTGGAGGGATCGATCTATACGGTGGAGGCACGTTACGATTTGAAGGCTCATCGCCACGCCGCCGCCTGAAAAACGGCACCTTCCGAAATTTCTCGCATTGCCCCCTCGAATCATGCTCTTGGCTCCAGTGGAAAAGTTTCTCAATACCATGGCGGATGTCGGCTGGGCGGTGATGCCGATGTCGCTCAGCGCCGAGGAGGGCCTTCATTTGAAAAACGAATGCAGCGCCTCCCACGCGGGCGGTGCTTTCCGGCGGGCCGGCGTGGGCCGGGGAAACTCGCTGCAAGTCAGGGAGGACATTCGCCGGGACGAGGTGTTGTGGATCGAGCCCGGAGAAGCCTCCGCGCACCAAGCGCGGTATCTCGCCAGCTTGGAAATCCTGCGACTCGCCCTCAACCAGCGGTTTTTCCTCGGGCTGTTCAACTATGAAGGGCATTTCGCGATCTATCCGCAGGGCGCTTTCTACAAAGCCCACCTCGACCGCCATGCCGGCACTCAAGACCGGATTATCACCGTCATTCTTTACCTCAACGAGGGCTGGAAAACCGGCGACGGCGGCGAGTTAAAAATCTGGACCAGCGCCGACGGGCGCGATGGCAGCTACGAACTCATCGAGCCGCGGATGGGCACGATGGTCTGCTTCATGGCTGGCGATTTCTGGCATGAAGTGCTGCCCGCCACCCAGCAGCGCGCCAGCATCACCGGCTGGTTCCGCCAGCGGCCTTGATGAAAATTGATCGAGCAACGAGAGACGCTGCAAAAAATTCCATCCTCGGAAACGGAGCTGTCGCGGACCTACTCTCGACTGACAAGGTCGGCCACACGATGTCGGACACCGCAATGCAAGAACTCAAAGCCGGGTGGGCACCAAAGGAGCGCCACCCCGGGGTAAATAACGCCTGCCACCCACGGTTGGGACGACGTAAAGACAACCGAGAGCCGCCCTTTCCAATCCCGGCCGATGGCGGCGGCGAGCTTGGAATCGCGGCCTTCAATCAGAGTGGCGGAGAGGCGGCAATCACGGCATCCGGTTTTGAGAAGGGCGAGCCAGCCTCGCTGAATCCGAACACCCGGCGCACGGCGGCCATTTCCGCGGTGAGGCGGCCGTCCGCATGCCGCACGGTTAGCGGCTCCTCGACGGTAAGTTCGCCGGAAAAATCCTGCGGACCCCGGCAGGCGAACAGCGTGAACAGCGGCGGCAAGGTTTCGCGGGGAATCACGTCGCGCAGTCTCTCGACCTTGAGGCCTGACGCGGCGATACCAGCCAAAGCCCGCTGCTTTTGCGGCGAGGGAAAACACAGCACGAACCAGCCGCCGGCAGCGAGATGGGACACTGCGGCCTGGGCGTAGTCGCTCACATCGCCGCGCAGCTCGAAGCGCGCGTGGGCCTTCTGTGAATCCTGCGGGAGTACGCCGGTCCCCGCCGGAAAATAGGGTGGACTGCCGGTGATAAGTGGAAATTTCCGGTCCAGCACAAGCTCGCGGAGATCGCCGTGGGAGCAGTCCACCCGCTGCCGGAGTCCGTTCGCGTCGATGTTAGTTTGCAGCAGGCGATAACTGATTTCCTGGGCTTCCACGCAAGTCAGCCGCGCCTCCGCGCCCATTCCCCAAAGCGTCAGCAGCCCCACCGTGCCGATCCCCGTGCCGAGATCGAGATGCGCCGCGACCGACGGCGACATTTGCAGCGCATACCACGCCGTTAGCACGTCATCCGCCGAATGCCGATGACCGCCCTTTCGCTGGGCGATCAACCAACCAGCCGGACTTCCGGCATCGTCTTGCCACGGCTCCCGCCCGATCAGGCCCGCCGGACCGGTCAGCGCGTCGAGCGTGATTCGCTCGCCGAATTCGAATTCGAGGTTGCGCCGCGCTTGTTGCCAAGGGCCCATGCCGGTCGGCGTTAGGGAGAGTTCGGAAGTCATCGGGATGAGGATCACACCGGCCCGATCCCGACGAGATCGCGGTCCTCGCGCGCCGATTGGAGAAACGACTCGTCCATCGAGATCGCCTGTTTGAGGTGGCTGCGGGCGCGCGCCCCCTCGCCGAGCGTCCACAGGTAACAGGCCAGATTGTAGTGGAAGACGGGCATTTCAAACAACGCCTTTGGGCCGCGGAGGAGTTGGTTGCAGGCCGCCAGGGTGTCGCCCGTTTCATGGAGGCAAAACGCCGCGCGCAGGAAAAATTCCGGCTCGGCCTCCGCTTTGAGGCAAAGCAAGCGAGCCGTTTCCGAAGCGGCGTTCCAGTGCTCGCGCTCCATCTGCGCGGCGAGTTTCAATTCCAGCGGTGCCCGCAACCGCTGGACCTCCGTGGGTAGCGCCTGAAGCTCGTAAAGAGCCTCGTCTGCCAACCCCAGTTCCAGCCAGCCAGCAGCCGCGCGTAACGTTTTGGTCACCACCATCCGGGCAACGCTAAAACAACCGCTCCCCGCTTGGCAAACCTTCAGGTTCCTAAAATTTGCGCTTTGAGGTGGGAAATCGTCCTTGATCCGAAATCCGCTTCTGAGACAAATTCCAATGGATTTCAATCAGGGGCAATTCAACTTCAACGCCAAAGGTCCGGAAGATGGCTATCGGAAATGGCGCGAGGAGCTCGACGCGAAAAAACGCGCCTTCGAGATTCGTTGGGGAGTGATTCTCGGCCGCACGGTCTGTGTCACACTTCGCGACCACCTCAAGCCGCTTTCCGGAACTCTCGAATGGGTGACGGATCCCAAGGTCGCAACGCCAAAATCCCCGCAATTCCGGATCAAAGGAGTGCTGTTCACGATCTCGGACATCGAGAGCATCGTGCAGGTGGAGACCGCCAATCCACGCCCCTCTTGCGAGGAGCGACAGGTTAGAGCTTCGGGTCAATCGCTAGGGTGATGTTTTAATCCAGGCCCCTCTTGCGAGGGGCGACCCAAAGTTCAACCTCGACCCCGTCACCGCCGCCTCGATCACGACAAAACCCTCCCCCAAGACGATGCCAGAACCGCCCACTTCTGCTCCATGTGCGACCCGCGCCCCTGCTCGATGAAAATCAGCGAGGACGTCTGCTGTTTTGAGTCGTTGCGGAACTGATGGAAATCCGCCATAACCTGCGTCCGTGCCCCGCCGCTTCCTCATCGCTCCGGACAAGTTCAAAGGCTCCCTAACAGCCCTTGAAGCCGCCGAGGCGATTGCGGATGGCATCCGTCAGTTAGATCCGGACGCGGAACTCGACCTCTGCCCCATCGCCGACGGCGGCGAGGGCTTCATGGAAACATTGATTTCCGCGCTCTATGGGAAATGGATCACCTGCCCGGCGGTCGATGCGCTCGGACGAAGTATCGAAAGTCGGTATGTGTTAGCCGACACGCCCGCAGGCCCCACGGCGGTTCTTGAAATGGCGGAGACCGCCGGATTGGGGCGGCTGGCAGCGGACGAGCGCGATCCGCTCCATGCCACGACTCGCGGCGTCGGGATGCAAATCGCCCACGCCATTTCCGAGCATGCGGTCACGCGCATCATCCTCGGCCTCGGCGGCAGCGCGACCAATGACGGCGGAGGCGGAATGGCTGGTGCGCTCGGAATCAGTTTTCTCGATACGGACCACGCCGAAATCGAGCCGCTCCCGGCAAACCTGATGCAGCTCCGGCGGGTGGATTTTAAACACCGCATCGCTCTCCCGGAAATCACTGCCGCGTGCGATGTGGACCACCCCCTTCTCGGCACGCAGGGAGCCACCGCGATTTTTTCCGGACAGAAAGGCGCGACGGCGGAAGACCAAACTGCGTTGGAAACCGCGCTGGCCCACCTCGTTGCTATCAGCGGAGGCGAGCAAGCCGCACTTGTTTCCGGAGCCGGTGCCGCCGGTGGCTTGGGCTTCGGGCTATTGCATTTCGCCGACGCCAAACTGACGCCCGGATTCGATCTGCTAGCCGGGCTGTTGGATTTGGAGAACCGGATCCAAGCGGCCGATCACGTCATCACCGGCGAAGGCTCGCTCGACCACCAAAGCCTTGGTGGAAAAGGTCCGGTCGCCCTCGCCCGCCTCGCCAACCGCTGGTCGGTCCCCGTCACCGCAGTCTGCGGGCAGGCCGATGACGCGGTGCGCGCGAGCCAAATTTTCTGCGCAATTCACGCGCTTGCCGATACCGGGCTGCCGCCCGAAACCCTTATCTCCCGAGCCGGCCCGCTTCTCACGGAACAGGTCACTCAAGCCGACTTGACTGCGGAAAAGTGAAGCGCGCCGCATCAGCCACGTGGAATTACGCTCGCCTTATGGGGAATGAAAACTATCCCCTCCACGCACCCGCACGATGATTTCACCGCCCCGGCAGAACAACTTCGACCTCATCCGCTTGCTGGCGGCGGTGCAGGTCGTGGGCGCTCACGCTGTTGGCCACACGGGCCTGGCAAAGGAACTTCCCGCATGGGGCAAACAGGTTTTCGAAGCGCTGATGTTGCTCCCTGGCGTGCCGGTCTTCTTTGTGATCAGTGGATTTCTCATCACCAAGTCTTACGAGAAAAACCCGGCGGACCTCGGCGGTTACTTCTGGCGCCGCTGTCTGCGGATTTTCCCCGCCTTGTGGGTCTGCTTGCTTGTGACTCTGGCGGTGCTCGGCAGCTTCGGGTTCCTAAAGCCCGATTTCATATTCTCGAAAACCTTCGTCGCCTGGCTAACGGGTCAAGTGACCTTCTTCCAGTTTTGGAATCCCGAGCACTTCCGCAGCTTCGGCATCGGCGTGGCTAACGGTGCCTTGTGGACGATCACGGTGGAGCTTCAGTTCTACGCCTTTATCCCGGTTCTCCATTTCCTCGACCGCGAAAAAACGGCTGCCAAAGCGCTCATCGCCGGATTGTTTCTCGTCTCGTTCGCGAGCTATTGCGTGATGGACGACAAGGTGAACGGCCCCGGCGGCTTCACCGGCGCGCCAATGTATTTCAAGCTGCTTCATGTGACGCTGCTTCCCCACCTGTGGCTGTTCCTGCTAGGCATTCTAATCCATTGGAACTTCGAATCGCTCAAGAGCCGGGTCGAAGGAAAATTCCTTCACTATCTGCTCGGTTTCGTCGCCTTCACTTGGTTGCTGGGAACTTGCGTCGAACACCGCTCGCTGGCATTTTACCTCGCCTATCTCCCATCGCGCACGCTGCTCGCCCTCGCCACCATCGCCGCAGCATTCAGCTGTCGCTCCCTTTCCCATCAGCTGCTCCGCGGCACGGATATTTCCTACGGGATTTATATCTATCACTCCATTGTGATCAACGTTTTCGTCCACATCGGATTGATGACCTCGCTGCGCTCGGTCGGCCTAGTCTATGTGGGAGCGCTCGTCTTGGCGTTGCTGAGTTGGCACCTTGTGGAGAAGCCTGCGCTGGCTTGCAAGTCCGTCTCGCCCGGCGCGCTCCGAAAACGCCTCGCCGCGTCCTCATCATTTCACCACCGGTAGCGGGATCGCCTCGCAGACCTGTCGCCAGCCCGGGAAGTTCCACTTGTTGGGGAATCCAGCGCACTGCTCGGGTTTCACCGGATGGATCCGGCAAGCGTTGCCATCTAGCATAATGCACTCATGGTTCTTCGTCTCGATCAACGATAGCCCCTGCCGGTTCGTCCGCAAGCGGGTGAAGCGGTCGAGGAAATCCTCTACTGTCAGACTGAGGAACTCCGCAATTACGGGAATTTCATCCTCCTCAAGCCGCACGTCGCCCGGCCATTTGCAACAGGCGGTGCAGCGCTGGCAAACGTAGTAAACATCAGGCTTCAGCGTGACCTCGCGGTTTCCCGGACTGCCATGGTTTTCGGGAATTTCACTCATCATCCATCCAACCGCCGGTAGTAATAATTCACCCGCCCGAGGAATCCGCGCCATTTCAAACCGGGGCGGCCGTTGTCCATCAGGAAATGCGGACAATTCTTGTTAGGAGGATATTTCCCGCGCCGCGCCCAATGATAGTGCGGCACCACGTTCTGCAGCGGTATGCGGTTTTTCTTCATCAACACAGCCGTTAGCTTGGCGGTCCGCTCGGTGGTGGCGGAGCGGCTGTTGCCGCGATTCTCACACATTTCAATGCCGATCGACAGCCGGTTCCCCGGACCGCCGAAGTCGGCGTGCTCGCCCTGCTCGGTCGTCGGCATGTGTTGGATGGCCACGCCTTGGTCGATCGTGAAATGCCAGATCAGGAAACCAATCCGGTTTCCATAACGAGTCTTCGGCGAGCGCAGCGCGCCGTTCTTCAACGCCAGCGAATGCTTGGCCGCGCCCGCCGAGTAATTTTGCGTGCTGTGGATGGTGATGTAGCGCGGAATCATCGTCCTAACCACCCTGCGGCCGTAGGTGCCGCGCCGGACCATGTCGGCTTTCAAATTCACCTGACGCAGCATCGCGGACAACGAAGTGCCGCCAACGGAGCCCGTCGATTGCTGGGGCATCGCCCGGTTAGGAGGGCGGTACATGTCCCGCCCACCGCCGGGTGGCCCGATCGGGACGCACTGGATGCAGGCCAAAATGAGCACTGCGAATGGAAGTAGCCAGCGAAGGGATTGCACGGACGGAAATTACCACGGCAAATTTTGTTCGGAAATCCAAATATTCCCCAATCCGCGACTTGCTCCGGGGTTGACCTTGCTGCGGCGGGTGTTGTTCATTCGCGCACACCATGTCCGCCGCCTCCGATTCCAAACCGCTCGTCATGACGCCGCACGAGGCGCTCAAGCGGTATTTCGGATTCACCGGCTTTCTCGACGGCCAGGAAGAGGTCATCACGGAAATCACCTCCGGCCGCGACGGCCTCGTGGTGATGCCGACCGGCGGCGGAAAATCGCTGTGTTTCCAAATCCCCGCGCTCTGCTTCGGCGGCGTGACACTGGTGATTTCGCCACTCATCGCGTTGATGAAAGACCAGGTGGACGCGCTCGTCGCCCGCGGCATCGCCG
>JAYSYA010000296.1:0-7845 GCA_043716765.1 Akkermansiaceae bacterium | reverse complement strand
CCGTCGCCGCTCCACCCTTGGCGGCTGCGACCGATGGCGACGACTTCCTTGCCATTGCGGGCGCAGTGACGGGTTAGGTATCGGCCAAGAAATCCATTGGCTCCGAAAATCACGATTACAGGGTTCATTGGGGCTTCCTTATTGTTTTTATTTCTATCCTTCCCAGCTTTTCAGAAAACTCTGAAAAGTGAGGTTAAAAAATTAACTCATCCCAGCAGTTTAGTAGCAAGCTGCAGGGCGAAGCCGTGCTTCATCGAGGCGATCCGGTCAGACATCTTTGACGCGAAGCCAACGAAATCCTCCAGCGCCCGCATCTGGTCATGGAACGCTTTTCCCTCCGGCGTATCAATGCCCTCGCTCGCCTCGGCGCACTTGTTGAGGATCGCCAGTGCCGGCTCGATCTCGCGGCGTTTTCGCTCGCGGGCGACGATGGTGAAAATCTGCCAAACGTCCTTCTCTGCCTCGAAAAAATCGCGGCGCTCGCCTTTTTTCACCACCGAGCGGAGCAGGCCCCAGGCGACCAGTTCCTTAAGGTTCGAGTGGGCGTTGCCGCGGCTGATTTCCAGCTCCTCCATCACCTCGTCCGTGGTCAGCGGTTCCGGCGCCGTCATCAACAGCGCGTGGATCTGAGCCATCGTCCGATTGATGCCCCATTGCGAGCCGAGCGCGCCCCACTGGGCCACGAACTCGTCGCGGGCTTGTTTGAGTTTTGCGGTTTCGGCGTTCACGTATTTCAATAAATACTGAAAATCCAAGATCCGCAAGTTAAATTTGCGCCGCAGGGTGGGTAAGACCGCAGCAAAGGGCCGAAATGAAGTGCGTCTTGAGTGGATGCCTCTGCTGCCATTTCGCGGCATCGCGCTGGACTCGGTGGATTTGGCGGCTCTAGATTCCGCGCATGAAACCCCGTTTCTCCCCACCGCACGGCGCGCAAAACAAACAGGCCCGCGAAAACCGCCACGTCCAGACGGTGGAAACCATCGTTCCCTCTCTCGACGAGGACGACGTGCTGGCCATCGTTGCGCAGCAGGCGAAGCCCTTCGTTTTGATTCTCGATTGCGTGCAGGACCCTCACAATCTCGGTGCTATCCTCCGCACTGCGGATGCGGCGGGTGTGCATGTGGTGGTCGCGCCCAAGGACAAGGCGGTCGGCATCACCGAGACCGTGCGCCGCGTCTCAGTCGGCGCGGCGGATCACGTGCCGTTCGCCCAAGTGACCAACCTCGCCCGGACGATGGAGAAGCTGAAAGCCGCTGGGCTGTGGCTCGTCGGCACCTCGGATCACGCGAAATCCAAGTCCATTTACGAGCTCGATCTCAAAGGCCCGCTGGCCCTTGTCCTCGGCGCCGAGGAAAAAGGCATGCGCCGCCTCACCGAGGAGAACTGCGATTTCCTCGCCTCCATCCCGATGGCCGGAAAAGTCGAATGCCTCAACGTCTCGGTGGCCACCGGCGTTTGCTTGTTCGAGGCGGTGCGCCAGCGCCGGGTCGCCGGTGAATGAACCAGTCCGGATATTGTCCGACCTTCACCTCGGCCATAAAATCTGCCGAATCGAGCAAGTGGCCGCGCTCCGGCCATTGATCGCCGGAGCGGGCACAGTCATCTTCAACGGCGACACCTGGCAGGAACTCGCGCGGCCGTTTTTTGAACGATCAACGACGATGCTCGCTGAGCTGAAAAACCTTTGCCGCGAGGAAGGCGTCGCAGCCGTTTTTCTAGCTGGAAATCACGATCCCGGCTGGCCAGGCCCCGGTTGGGTGGAGCTGGCGGGCGGGCGCATCATTGTCACTCACGGCGACGCCTTGTTGTTCGATGGTGCGCCTTGGAAGCGCGAAATCCTCGTGAATGGAAAACGGATCATGGAGCTTTGGGACGAGCATCCCCTCGCCCTCCGCGATGCCGAGGAGCGCTTGCGGGTGGCGCGGAAAATCGCCCGCGAACTCTGCTCCGTCGAGTATCCGACCGGCCGCAGATTCCTGCAGCGGGCGTGGGACGCGATCCTGCCGCCAAGACGCGCGGTCAAAATGATCGAGAGCTGGATGGTCCAAGGCCCGGCAGGCGCGGAGTTTTGCGAACGCTATTTTCCGAAGGCGGAGATGCTCGTCATCGGTCATTTTCACCGCGTCGGTAGTTGGCTGAAAAACGGCCGCCGCATCCTCAATACCGGCTCGTTCACCTCACCGGGGCGCGCCCATTGGGTGGAGTGGAGCGATGGCTGGCTGAGCCGCGGCGTGATCGCCGAATCGCCGGAAATTTGTCGCAAGGGCGAGACGCTCGACGTCTGGCGGTTCTGAAAAGGTGGTACACGAGGACGGGATCGAACCGCCGACCAATCCGGTGTAAGCGGACCGCTCTACCGCTGAGCTACTCGTGCAGGGGCAGGTGGCGAAGCTGCCGGGAGATTTCGCGAAGATCAAGCCCGGAGTGTTGCAAGCTTGCGGGCGCGGCGCGGCGGTGATTTGTTCCCCGGACGAATGCATTTGCGCCTCTCAGATCAAGAACTCGCCACGCTGGTGGAAATGGTCAGCCTCGCGGCCAACGTCGCGTCGTGGAACCAAAAGGAGACCGCCAACGACCAAGTTTCCGCATTTGAAAATTTGGAAAGTAAGATCCTCGAAAAAGCCGGCCACTCGGGGCTGGGCGACTGGATCGAGTTTGACGAGGAAACCCAGCGGTTCCGGGTGAAAGCGGAGCGGGAGGAAAACCTGTTCTATCACGAGTGCTACGAGGAATTCCGCAATGAGAGCTTCTGGGACGAGCTCGCCGTGCGGCTGGCGGACCGCGATCTCGCGCGGGCGATCGGCTTCAAGGAGTGGGAAAAACTCAGCGAGGAAGACCGCCGCGCCCGCACCGTCGCTTGGGAAAAGCGCTACTGGGAGGAATTTTCCAAACGCGGGGTCGAGCGCGTGGTGGTGGTGACACCGCCGGGAGAGGGCTGAGCCGGGCACGCCTGAGGAACCCCACCGCAAAAAGTCTGCTCGCCCCGATCTTCAGGATCTTGATTGCGTCCGCCCATCGGCTGAGACTAACCTCCAGCAACACGGCGGCACCCAGCAATATGATCCCAATGCGCCCGATTTTTCTCCTACCCAGCGTGATCCTCGTCAGCTCCTGCGTCCTCGGTCCGGAGCCCGGCTCGCCGCAAACCGCGCTGCCCTCCACCATTCGCGGCGATGGCGCGCCGCGCGGCATTTCCTTCGGCGACAAGGCGTGGCGCAAGGTTTTCACCGACTCCACCCTGCGCACCTTGATCGCCCGCGCCCTCGCCAACAATCCGGACCTCATCGCCGCCACCTACCGCATCGAAGCCGCCCGCGCGCAGGCGGAGATCTCTCGCGCCGCGTGGTTTCCGCGGCTCGACGGCAGCGCGGATGCCGCTAACAATTACGCTTCGAGCAACGTCGGCGAATCTTACGGCCTGAACGGTTTGCTCAGTTGGGAAGCCGATCTCTGGGGCGGCATCCGTCGCAACAACCAAGCTGCCCGCGCCCTGTTACTCGCCACTGAATCCCAGCGCGACGGCGTGCAAACCTTGCTCATCGCCGCCGTCGCTAGCGCCTACATCGACCTGAAAAACCTCGATGAACGCCTGGTAATTTCCCGCCGCACCGTGGAAAGCCGCAAGGGCTCGCTTGAGCTCGTCACCGCCCGCAGGGACGGCGGCATCAGCTCGGATTTAGAAGTCGGCCAAGCCCAGGCGTTGCTCTCCCAAGCGCAAATCACCATTCCGACCACCGAGCAGGCCATCGCCGCCAAGGAAAATGAAATCCGCGCGCTGCTCGGCGAATACCCCGGCGGCATCACCCGCGGCGGCAGCCTCGACAGCTTGGATTCCGCCCTCGCCATTCGCGGCGGGCTACCTTCCTCGCTGATCGAGCGCCGCCCGGACGTCGCCGCCGCCAACCAGAGTTTCCAAGCTGCTACCGCCCAGATCGGAGTCGCCGAAGCGCTCCGCTTCCCCAGCCTCGCGCTCACCGGCCGTGGCGGTTTTGTGAGCAGCGACCTCAGCAATTTGCTCGAAAAAAGTGCCGCCGCCTACTCGATCGGCCCGCAGCTCGCCGGCCCCATTTTCGATGCGGGCGCGGGAAAATCTCGCGTCAAAACCGCGCAAGCTCGCGCCACGGAATCGCTCGCCGCCTATCAAAAATCCGTCCAGCAAGCCTTCCAGGAAGCCGCCGACTCGCTGAATGCCTACCAGAAAACCGGCGAGATCATCGCCGAGGGCACCAAGCTGGTCACCTCGCAGAGAAGCGTTTCCACCATCGCCCTCGACCGCTTCCAAGGCGGTGCCTCCAGCTATCTGGAAGTGCTCGACGCCGAGCGCGAACTCTTCACCGCCGAGCTCGATCTGGCAGACTCCCGCAGCAACCGCTTGCGGGCCGTCGTCCAAGCCTACCGCGCCCTCGGCGGCGGCTGGAAATAACAGACTAACGCAGCAGATTCCAGGCGGAGACCAGCGCTTTGAGCCCGGCCATCTCAATCGATGGATCAACCCCAGCGCCCCACAGCAGGCGGCCGTCGTCGTGCTGGACTTGAACGTAAGCCGCAGCGCTCGCATCCGAGCCGCCGCGCACCGCATGCGAGCGGTAGTCGGTGACTTTGAAATCCTTTAGCCCGGCTCCTTCCATCGCGTGGACGAAGGCGTTGATCGGGCCGTTGCCAAAGCCTTCGATGGCTTTCTTTTCGTCGTCGATGAGGATGCTCGCCTTGCACTGGACCAAGCCGCGCTCGCCGGTCTGGTGGATGAGTTCGTAATCGATTAGATCCAGCGGCGTGGAAATGTTTACGAACTCCTCAAAGAACGTCTCGCGGATTTCATCGGTCGAAAGCTCGCGGCCATGTTCGTCGGCAAGATCGTAAATGCGCTTGCCGACTTGCGGGTGCATCGACTTGGGCAAATCGAAGCCGTGCTCGCGGTCAAGCACATAGGCGACGCCGCCTTTGCCCGACTGCGAATTGATGCGGATGATCGCCTCATACGAGCGACCGATGTCCTGCGGGTCGATGGTTAGATAAGGCACCCCCCAGGGGGTAAAAGCGTCCGCAGCGAGCTCGCGAGTCCGACGGTCGAGGCCTTTTTTGATCGCGTCCTGATGGGAGCCGGAGAAAGCGGTGAAAACGAGCTCGCCCGCATACGGCTGGCGCTCAGGCACGCTGAGGCGCGTCACCCGTTCGTAAACCGTGCGGATCGATTGCAGATCGGAGAAATCCAGTCCCGTCTCCACGCCATGGCTGTTCAAGTTCAGCGCGACGGTGACGATGTCGAGATTTCCGGTGCGCTCGCCGTTGCCGAAAAGCGTGCCTTCCACCCGGTCCGCGCCGGCCATCAAACCCAGCTCGGTGGCGGCCACGCCGGTGCCGCGGTCGTTGTGAGTGTGCAGGGAAACGAGCACGGAATCCCGCTTTGCCAAATTCCGGCACATCCACTCAATCATGTCGGCGTGGATGTTAGGCGTGGTCCACTGGACGGTGTCCGGCAGGTTGATGATCATTTTTCGCTCCGCCGTCGGCTGCCAGATGTCGATCACCGCGTTACAGCACTCGAGGGCGAAATCCAGCTCGGTGTCGGAAAACGACTCGGGCGAATATTGCAAAACCACCTCGGTGCGCGGCACCGTCGGCACCAGCTTTTTCACCAACTCCGCACCGTCGGTGGCGATCTGCTTGATCGACTCGCGCGACGCGTCGCCGAACGTGACGCGGCGCTGCAGCGGCGAGGTCGAGTTGTAAATGTGGACGATCACCCGCTTCGCGCCGTCGATGGCCTCAAACGTGCGGCGAATCAGCGGCTCGCGGGTTTGGACTAACACTTGGATCGTGACGTCTTCCGGGATGCGGTTTTCGTCGATCAAGCGGCGCAGGAAATTGAACTCCGTGTCCGCTGCGGACGGGAAACCGACCTCGATCTGCTTGAAGCCGACGCGAACTAGCAGGTCGAAAAAATCGAGCTTTTCCTCAATCGACATTGGCTGCGGCAGCGCTTGATTGCCGTCGCGGAGATCGACCGAGCACCACTCGGGCGCGTGCGTCAGTTTCTGGTCCGGCCAAGTGCGGTCGGGCAGAGAAACGGCCGGGAAAGGCCGGTATTTCGAGAGCGAAGTGGGATGCATGATAGAAAAAAAGCGGGATTCACCCCCGCATGGGAGCTGCGGGTGGGCGGAACATAGCGCTCCAAATCGATTTGTCGAAAGCGGACTCGCTCGCTTATCGCGTCACTCCGCGCTCGGAACTTTCGATGAACTCGAGCAAATACGCGACCTGCGGCGTGTCCCCGGCGTGGGTCGCCTTGAGCGAGCTGATCGAAGTCGCGAGGTTGCCGTCCTTCTTCAAAAACAGTTTTTTGTAAGCGGATTTAAGCGCCTTGATGTCTTCCTCGGAAAAACCCCGGCGCTGCAGGCCGATGATGTTGAGGCCGCGGGTAGCCGCAGGATGGCCGTCCACGATCATGAATGGCGGCACGTCCTGCACCACCTTCGAGTAGCCGCCGACGATCGAGTGCTTGCCAATCCTAACGAACTGATGCACCCCCGCCACGCCGGAGACGATCGCGTAATCTTCCACCGTGATGTGGCCGGCCAGACCGACGGAATTTGAGAGGATGATGTGGTCGCCGAGCTGGCAGTCATGCGCGACGTGCGAGTAGCACAGCAACAGGTTGTGCGAGCCGATCCGTGTCGGCAGGCTGCCGTGGGTGCCGCGGTGGACGGTGCAGTTTTCCCGGAAAACATTATGGTCGCCGACTTCAAGATAGGTCGGATCGCCCACGTACTTCAAATCCTGGGTCTTGCCGCCGATCGCGGCGAAGGGAAAAAACTCGTTGCCGCGGCCGAATCTCGAGTGCCCCTCAAGGACGACGTGCGAGTGCAGCACGCAATCATCGCCGAGCTCGACGTTTGCGCCGACGATGGAATACGGCCCGATGCGGACATTCTGCCCCAGCGAGGCGAGCGGTGAAACGATGGCGGTTGGGTGGATCACCCCAGAAATGTCTGCGAACGAGTGCCGAAATGACGAGGTTTTTTTCTCCGGCTGCCTCCTCTCAAGTCGAAATCCACCCAGATTTCTCGATTTCAAGAAATCGAACCGCGAATGGACGCGAATTCACACGAATGAAGAACCGGAGAGATTCAAGCCCTTCGAAACATCAGTGTCCTCTTCTATTCGCGTGAATTGGCGTTCATTCGCGGTAAAAAATCAGCCCGTTTCATCCTTGGAAAATCCCCGCCACGGGTGGATGGTATTCGACCGGATCACTTCAATCTGGAGCGTGCCAAATGACGAAAATCCGCATCGGGACAGGTGAACACCATCGAAATCAACGGAACTTTTTATGGCCTGCAACGACCGACGAGCTTCCGCGCCTGGCATCAGGCCACGCCGGACGACTTCGTTTTCTCGGTCAAAGGCAGCCGTTACATCACCCACATCACCCGCTCAAGGAACCCAAAACACCACGCCGTGCAGGCGGATGTAGATGAAATCCGCGGTGACGTCCTCGATGATCGGCCATTTCCCCGCACTGTCGGCGACGACGATGGCGACGTGGTGCTCGCGGAGCTGTGAGATGAATTCCGGTTGCTCGAACGACGCGTGGCGGACTTCCAGCGCGTGGCGGATCGGAAGGTCAGCGGCGGGTTTGAGCACGGCACGGGCGCGCAGTTTTTTATCGTGGGAGCTGGCGACCGGACTGAAGTCCTCGACTCCATTTCAAACGACACTCGCCAGCCAGTTCTCCACTACCGCCGCCCACCTCTCGGCCTCCGCTTTCAGTCGGGCGGCGATGGTGGTCGATCACGGGGAGCACACGCGCCCTCGCGTGTTCCAGGTCGCGCCCTCGCGGCATGG